>CAZJCM010000007.1:0-83460 GCA_964544655.1 uncultured Sedimenticola sp.
ATCAGGTATTTTTCGGCATCAATCCACCTGTTGCACTAGCGAGTTGAATTCACGACCACAAACAACAGAGGTCAAATTTTATGCGCCCTGATTGTCGGAAGGCCAAAGAATTGACTGCTTTCACCGGCTCCGTTCAACAACACTGATCCAGTATCTTTTCGCACCACTGGCTCTGGTTGAATCCCGGCGGAAAAGGTGACTGAATCACTTGGAATGCGAAGGCTTACCTTGCTTTTGGTCACGAAGGCTAATGGTCAATCTCGGATAGCTTCCCCTAAGGCTGAATTTGCCATGGTCACGTCATGGACACAGCGTGGTCACAGGGATTAAATTGCCTCAAATTTGGGCGCAGCGGCTAGAGGTCGGAAGTTTGTTGATTGCATGATCTGCAGGTGTGTGCGCCTGATTTTATTGTTGGCGCCAATCAGCGAAGTACTAAGTCGAGGGGCTGCTAACTGGCTGATCAAAAAGAAAAATGGCGCGCCCGAAGGGATTCGAACCCCTGGCCTCTGCCTCCGGAGGGCAGCGCTCTATCCAGCTGAGCTACGGGCGCAAAACTTTAACAATCCTTTGGGTGGGCGCTGTGCTGTTGGCTAGCGGCCTGCCGGCCGCCGGGCAGCGCTCCCGCCGCTGTCGCGGCTTCCCCGGCCCACACCACGGTGGCTGCGGGCGTCGAAGACCGCGTATAGTACCTTGAGTCGGTAACCGAGTCTACGCATGGATTCGATCTTTTTTTTGTTTGCCGCTATACTTCGCCACCAATCTGCAAATTATTGAATCCTTATATACGGAGGGGCTGAACAGTGAGCCACAAGCTAGTTTCCTTGATCAAGGTGGGAGTCGTGGGCGTTGCCGCCCTGGTCGTTTGCGGACAGGCTTTGGCCGAGACCCGGCCCGAGGTGCTGGAGCGGATCAAGCCCGTCGGTCAGGTGACGGTCACCGGTGCTGCGGCTGCGCCAGCACCTGCTGCGCCGGCTGCGGCCAAGGCTGCTCCTGCTGCTGAGGCAGCTCCTGCAACACCCGCGCCGGCGGTGGCGGCACCGGCTGCCGCGCCTGCTGCCGGGGGCAGCGATGGTGCGGCGCTGTATACCGCAAAGGGTTGCATGGCCTGCCACGGTCCCGACGGGGAGAAGATCGTCATGCCGACCTATCCCCGCATCGCCGGACAGGGCAAGGCCTATCTGATCGCCCAGATGAAAGACATCAAGAGTGGTGCCCGCGACAATGGCCAGACCATGATCATGAAGGGAATCATCGCCACCGTCTCCGATGCCGAGATCGAGGCCATCGCCGACTGGTTGAGCAAGCAGTAGTCTTTGCTGCAGTGAGCGGATCGCTGAGACCACCCTGCGGGGTGGTCTTTGCTTTGGGGCAGTGAACTTTGCGCGGGTTGGCAGATCGCGCAGGATTTTCTATTCTTTCCGTTGGGTGTCAAATAGGCTGTCTATGCCATGATTTCCAAGGGTACTTCTCTACCGCTGCTGATGTCGCTCGCCCTGCTTGCGGGGTGTGCGGCTGATCTCCAGCGCCCGGTGTTCTATCCCGACGGTTATACCCAGTCGGTGGGGGAGGCGCAGAGAAACCAGGACATCGATGAGTGCATGGCCATGGCCCGACAGTCGGGCGTGGCGGAGCACCGGGACCAGGTCGGCGAAAAGGCGGCCAGAGGTGCCTTGGTCGGCGGCGTCGCCTCAGGTGTGTGGGGTCTGATCCGTGGCGATGTGGGCCGGCTGGTGGTGGCCGGTGCGGCAGCCGGTGCCGCCACTGGCGGGGCGGTTGGCGCCGTGGACTCGGCCAAGCTCAGCCCGACCTTCAAGCGGTTCGTCCAGCGCTGCCTGCAGGACCGGGGTTATGAGGTGATCGGGTGGGAGTGACCGCCTGGTAAAGTTGGTCTCTGCGCCGGCTTAGCGTTCACTCTTTTCCCAGCATGGCGCGCATGTTGGCCAGGTGGGCGTTACCCCGCTCTTTTTTCTCCTCTTTCGACAGCTGGCTTTTTCCCCCCTGCCAGAGCAGGTCCTCTTCCGGCAGCTCCTGCAGGAACCGGCTCGGCTCGCAGGCGGTTATTTCACCGTATTTGCGCCGTTTCTCTGCATAGCTGATGGTGAGCGTCCGGCGTGCGCGTGTTATGCCCACGTAGGCCAGGCGGCGCTCCTCCTCGATGCTGTCTTCCTCTATGCTGGTGCGGTGAGGCAGCAGTTCTTCCTCCATGCCGACCAGGAAGACATGGGGGAACTCCAGCCCTTTGGCCGAGTGCAGGGTCATCAGGTGCACCTGGTCACCACCACTGTCGTCATCCTGCCGTTCCAGTACGTCCTGCAGGGTCAGATGGGTGACCATCCCGGCCAGGTTCTCGCCGGCCATGTTCCCCTGGTGCAGTCGCTCCAGCCAGGTGATCAGCTCCTGTACGTTGTCCCAGCGCCTACCGGCGGTCTTGTCACTGGCGCTCTGGTCGTACAGCCAGCGCTCATACTCCAGCTCCTGCAGCATATCGCGCACGGTCTGCACCGGATCGTCCTGTTCCGCCCGTTGCTGGTAGCGGCTCACCCACTGGCTGAACGCCTGCACCCGTTCCAGGGCGCGGCTGGAGAGTATCTGTGCCAGGCCAAGTTCGTCGCAGGCGGTGAGCAGGGGGATCTGGCGGGCGGTGGCGTAGCCGCCCAGTTTCTCCAGGGTGCCGGGGCCGATCTCCCGGCGTGGGGTGTTGATCACGCGCAGGAAGGCGGCGTCGTCGTCCGGGTTGGCCAGCAGCCGCAGGTAGGCCATGATGTCTTTCACTTCGCTGCGGCCGAAGAAGGAGGTACCGCCGCTTAGAAAATAGGGGATGTTGTGTTGGCGCAGCACGGTCTCGAACAGCCGCGCCTGAAAATTGCCCCGGTAGAGGATGGCGTAGTCGCCGTAGCCCCCCCCCTTGCTGAAACGGTGATGGATGATCTCCGATACCACTTTCTCCGCCTCGTCGGTTTCGTTCTTGCAGGTCAGGATCCTGATCGGATCACCTGGCCCAAGCTCGCTCCAGAGCCGTTTTTCGAACACGTGGGGATTGTTGGCGATGAGCTGGTTGGCCGCCTTCAGGATACGCCCGGTGGAGCGGTAGTTCTGCTCCAGCTTGATCACCTTGAGGCGCGGGAAGTCCTGTTTCAGCTGGTTCAGGTTTTCCGGCCGGGCGCCGCGCCAGGCGTAGATCGACTGGTCGTCGTCGCCGACCACGGTCAGCCCCTGGCGCACCCCCACCAGCAGCTTCACCAGCTCGTACTGGCTCAGGTTGGTGTCCTGGTATTCGTCCACCAGCAGATGGCGGATCCGGTTCTGCCACTGCTCCAGGGCCTGCGGGTGTTCCCGCAACAGCTGCACCGGGAGCAGGATGAGATCGTCGAAATCCACCGCGTTGTAGGCGCGCAGGGCGCGCTGATAGTGTTCGTAGAGGCGGGCAGCGCGCTGCTCCAACTCGTCAGCTGCGAGACGCTGAGCCTGCTGTGGGGAGACCATCGCGTTCTTCCAGTCGGAGATGCGCCACAGCATGGCCGAGGCCTGGCCGTCTGCATCGGACTCCTGGCGCAGCAGTTCCCGTGCTAGGCCGTTGCTGTCCTGGTCGTCGAACAGGCTGAAGCCGGCCTTCAGCCCGAGCAGCTTGTGTTCCCGGCGCAGGATGCTCAGTCCCAGGGTATGGAAGGTGGAGATATTGAGGCCGCGGCTGTTCTTGCCCTGCAGCAGTTCCGTCACCCGGGCCCTCATCTCCCGTGCCGCCTTGTTGGTGAAGGTGACCGCAGTGATATGGCGTGGCTCCAGCCCGCCCTGTTCGATCAGGTGGGCGATCTTGCGGGTGATGACCCGGGTTTTGCCCGAGCCGGCGCCTGCCAGTACCAGTAACGGCCCGTCCAGATAGCGGACGGCCGCCCGTTGTGGGGGATTGAGTGAAGACATGGGATGATCAGTGATCAACGACAGGGGGTGGAATTTTCCTGTTATTATGCATGAGTGCAAGCACTAATTTAATTGTGCTTGGGAGTGAGGCTGCGCATGGGCAGTGTAATTGGTGTGACTGGTTGATCGGCCTGACTCCGCTCCCTGAGAATGCCAGCAACCAAGTGGAGAATGGGAAATCGATGCAGGATAAACGTGGATTTACTGCCGGTAGGCCGACCAACGGACATCTGACCAGGGAGGCCTGGAAGGTGTTCCAGATCATGGCCGAGTTCGTCGAGGGGTTCGAGCGCCTGGCGCCCATCTGGCCATCGGTCAGTATCTTCGGTTCCGCCCGGACCGGCCAGGACGACCCCAATTATCAGAAGACGGAAGAGGTGGCGCGGCTGCTCTCGGACAGCGGTTTTGCCGTGGTCAGTGGCGGTGGACCGGGGATTATGGAGGCGGCCAACAAAGGCGGTTATCTGGGGCGTTCACCCAGCATCGGTCTCAATATCGAACTGCCGCATGAGCAGCGGCCAAACCCGTATCAGGACATCTCCCTCGATTTCCGGCATTTCTTCTCCCGCAAGGTGATGTTCGTGAAGTATGCGTCCGCCTATGTGGTGATGCCGGGGGGCTTTGGCACCCTGGATGAGTTGGCGGAGATGCTGACCCTGGTGCAGACTGGCAAGACCCGGCGCATCCCCATTATCCTGATGAATGGGGCGTTTTGGCAGGGATTGCTCGACTGGTTCCGAAATACCCTGTGTGAAACAGGTACGATCAGCCCTCAGGATCTGGACCTGATACAGGTGCTCGATGAGCCGCAAGAGGTCGTCGATGCCATTTTTGCCCATTATGAATCCCGCGGGTTCGCCCCTTCCAGCGAGGAGAAAGAGATCCTGTTGGAACTCTGAACCACCAATCTTGCCAAAATCAATTAGGAATCTCTTCAAAGTGGTGTTGTCATGAAAAAATATATGTTGTTCCCCTTGCTGCTGCTCGTTTCTCTGGCCCATGCCGAAGAGAAGGGACAGCCGCTGCCCAATCCGCCGGGTCAGCAGCCCCAGGTGGAGGATGGTGAGGTGCTGGAGCCTGACGTCACCATCATCGAGCAGAAGGACAAGACTATCGAGCAGTACAGTATCAATGGCCGGATGTATATGGTGAAGATCACGCCGCGGGTCGGTCCCCCTTATTATCTGCTCGATCTGGATGGTGACGGACAGATGGATGTGCGCCGGGACAGCCCGATGGATATCTCCGTTCCCCAGTGGGTGCTGTTCAGCTGGTAGTTGTCATCAAACTGTAATGGGAGATCTGCTGTAATGACTGAATTCCCGGCCTCAGGCGTCACCCAGATCTTGATTCATGGTAGCGAAGATACTCGTAGTTGAAGATGAACCGGCCATCCGCGAGATGGCGGTTTTTATGTTGCAGCAGGAAGGGTTCGAGGTGCGGGAGGCGGAAGATGCGCTGACGGCCCGTGCCCGTCTGGCCGACGATCCACCGGATCTCATTCTGATGGACTGGATGCTTCCTGGCAGTAGCGGGATCGAACTGACCCGGGAACTGAAGGCCGATCCGCTGACCCGGGACATCCCGGTGATCATTCTCACCGCCCGGGGCGAAGAGGACGACAAGGTGCGTGGCCTGGAGTGCGGGGCAGAGGATTACGTCACCAAGCCTTTCTCTCCGCGGGAACTGGTGGCCCGGATTCGCGTCATCCTGCGCCGGCTGGCGCCCCATGTCTCGGATGAGATCGTGGAGGAGGGTCCGCTGCGCCTGGACCCGGGATCTCACCGGGCTAGCGTCGGCGGGGAGGAGCTGACCTTGGGCCCCACGGAGTTCCGACTGCTGCATTTCTTCATGACTCACCCGGAAAAGGTCTACAGCCGCAGCCGCCTGCTGGACCGGGTATGGGGGACGAACGTCTATATCGAGGAACGGACCGTCGATGTACATATCCGTCGTTTGCGCAAGGTGCTCGAGGCCCACGATTCGGCTTATATGATCCAGACGGTGCGCGGTGCCGGTTATCGCTTCTCGACCCAGCGGAATGGCTGAGGCCAAGTCCGTTTAATGGCGGAGCAGCAGCCAAAAAAGATGTGGGATGCCTGGCGCAGGGAGCTGTCTTGGTGTGTCGCCGGCGTGCTGTTGTTGGGCGGCGTGGGGCTGCTGGCTGGCCATCCATACGCTTTTCTGCTGATCGGTCTGGTGGCATACCTGGCCTGGATGCTGTTCCAGCTCAATCGTTTTGTCTCCTGGTTGATGCAACCGAAGAAACGACCCCCGCCTGTCCCGGTGGGGGTATGGGCGCCCTTGAGCGAGGAAATCACGGTGTTGCGCGAGCGGGGACGCCGGCGCAAGCGGAAGATCGGCCGCGTGTTGAGTCGGTTTCAGGCCTCCACCAACGCCCTGCCAGACGCCACCGTGGTGATCGATGAGACGGGTGTGGTGGAGTGGTGGAATGACGCCGCTCGCAAGATGCTCGGTCTGACCAAGAAGCGGGACAAGGGGAAACGCATCGACAAGCTGATCACCGACCCCGTGTTCCGGCGCTATTTCAGCAAGGAGAAATACCAGCAGCCGCTGCATATGCCGGCGCCGGTCGATGAGGAGATCGGCCTGGAGGTGCGTATCGTGCCGTTCGGCAAGGGAAAGCGGCTGCTGCAGGCACGGGACGTCACCCGTCTGGAACAGCTGGAGACCGTCAGGCGCGACTTCGTGGCCAATGTCTCCCATGAGATGCGCACGCCGTTGACGGTGATTCACGGCTATCTGGAGATGATGGCCGACAGCCAGCAGGAGGGGCTCGCCCCCTGGCGTGGGGCGATGGAGCAGATGCGCTACCAGTCTTCCCGCATTCAGCGCATCGTCGAGGACTTGCTGCTGTTGTCACGACTCGACAGTGACGCAGAGGGGCTGCCGCAGGAGACCGTGGCGGTTGCTCGGCTGTTGAAGACGATACAGACCCAGGCCATGGAGCTTAGCAACGGGCGGCACCGGATCGAACTCGAGGTGGATGCCGCGCTGGGGTTCACCGGCATTGGCTCGGAACTGGAGAGTGCCTTTTCCAATCTGGTATTCAATGCGGTGCGTTACACCCCCGATGGGGGGGAGATCTTCATACGATGGCGGCAGGAGCGGGATGGCCCTGCCTTCTCGGTACAGGATAACGGGATAGGCATCGCAGCCGAGCATCTGCCCCGTATCACCGAGCGCTTCTACCGGGTCGATGTCGCCCGCTCCCGGGAAAGTGGTGGTACCGGTCTGGGGCTGGCCATCGTCAAGCACGTATTGGCCCGTCATGAGGGGCGGTTGAGCATCGAGAGCAAGCCAGGCGAAGGGAGTCTGTTCATCTGCTCTTTTCCAGCAAGCCGCGCCCATCTTCTGCATTGAGGCTGCGGCTGCACCCGGGCGTCTTACGTGAGTGAGAGCAGGGCGGCCGACAGCAGCTCGGGATCGTACCAGGGGCTGCTCTGCCGGCTTATCAGCGGGGTGTCGATGATCTGAATGCCCTGTTTCTGCAGCTGTTCCTCAGGGATCCCGGACAGGTAATTGCCGCGTTTGCTATCGATAAGTATGAAGTTGAGCAGTCGGCTGGCGGGACACTCGATGCCCGCGTTCTTGCGTAACTGTGACAGCAGCCTGGATACGCTGCCCTGCAGATCCATTCCGATCTGTTCCGGGTCTCGCTCCAGATTGGGGATATAGATCTTTGGTCCATGGTTGGCGGCCACCGCCTTTCCGACCCCTTCGGGCAGTAGATTGGCCAGCAGACTGGAATAGAAACTGCTCGGTGGATAGCAGATCAGATCGGCCCGCTCGATCAGTTTGCGGTTCTTTTTACGGATCGCCGTGGTGGCCGGGACATACCGGTCCAGGCGACTGGAGAGGTGGAGGTGTTGGATCGGTGAGGTGATTGGGGCCACCTCTTTGCCGGTGAGGCGGTGCTGGCCGATCACCTGCCTGCCATCCTCGAGGACGGCGGCCAGGTGCAGGTTGTCGTTGACGATGGCGCGCACCGTGCCGAGGACCCCGACCAGTTTGGAAAAGAGAAAGATGATCGGGTCCAGGTGCTGATGATTGTTCAGGTAGCCCCCAGCCAAAATCAGGTTGCCGATGCTGGCACCCCGAAGATCGAAACTGGCCGGCATCTGCTCAATGAAAAAACCCAGCTGATTGCGGATCAGGCGCCGCATCGGATTGGAAATGGATTTCACCATGGGATCCTTGCCCCGGATCATCGAGCGCAGCCGCTGGATCAGCTCATCCTGACTGGCGTCATTGGGGAAGCGATGGGTGAAGAGACGGTAGATGTCAGGTTGACCAGTAACGGATTCGTCCGCCAGGGCCATCAGGCGGCTGCGCAGGTCACCGATGGAAGGCATGTCGAAGGCCTGGCGCAGTTCCGCGGAACTCCCCCCCGAATCGAATGGGGTCACCAGGTGTATCGAATTATGGGTATAGTTTTTCAGTACCCGGCTCAATTTACCGAGGGCCGACCCACCACTGAAAAACAGGATGCTGGGCCCCAGTTCAGGCGCTTTGCGGTATCTGCTGATACGAATCGGATCCGGTATTGTGGCGCTGCGGGTGATGCGTATCTGGGGCGGGATGGCCATTGGTCGGCTGGGTCAGTTGCTTCAAACTGCTTGGTCATGGATGGCTTGTCGTGAGAGTGTAGCAGACTGGGGCAGGGAAGGCAGAGGTGGCTGGAAGTATGCACTTTGCTTGCTTGTGATCACTGAACTTCTCCGTTGCTTCCAATATGCTGACTGGAGGAGGGTCGGTGGGCTATGCAAGCGTTCGCTAAGGCCGCCGCCGCTTGTGCGGACAATATCTACTGGGGCTGGTTGGCTGATCATGGGCGTGCAAAAGGCAATTCACGACAATCTCTGTTTTCTCACCGTGGAAGTCGCGAGGCAGATATCCAATCTGGGTCAGTTTCTGGAGAGTGGTGAAACCGTCGTTGCCCAGCGGGTTCTGGATCGGGGGGGCTATGCCTACAATCTGAAGACGCGGATCCAGGATGGTTGCCTCACCAGTGTCATGGATCGTGATTGCAAGGCGGCGGATACCCTGTCACTGCGGGCGGTGGCGTCCATCGCCTCGGATCTGGAGCGGATCGCGGAACTGAGTCGCAATTGCGTCGGACAGGTGAAACATCTGCAGGATAAGCGGATTCTGCGCCAACGCCGGTACCTGCCGATGCTGGAGCGGGTTCGTCGGGGTATCGAACAGATCGATAGTGCGCTGCAGCAGCGCGATACCCGTCTGGCACTGCGTATCGGCCGGGGTAAACAGAAACTGGGCCGTTCTTGCCGCAAGCTGCGTGAGGAGTATACCCGCCAGCTCAAGCAGGGAAGAGACGTAGAGGATCTGATCACCGCCTTGTTCGTTGCCCATTGTCTGGAGCAGATGGGTGATGCCCTGTTGAATATCAGCGAGGCGATCATCTCCGCCAACCTGGGGCAGCCGGTGAGCACCGACCGTTATCATTCGATGAAGGCCTCGGTGCAGCAGCTGGATAGGATGGCGGATGTCCCGCCTGATCTCACCTTTGCGCCGATTGCCGAGACCCGTTCCGGCAGCGCCATCTCCGGTATCAGCCGGAGTGGTGCCGATGGGGGCGGCTACGTGGCGATCTACAAGGATGGGGTGAAGCGCAAGCTGAAAGAGGAGCGGCAAGGGGTGCAGGGCTGGCATGAGATCTATCCCGGACTGGCGCCGAGGATCCTCGACTATCAGAAACGGGGTCAGTCGGCGTCGTTACTGATCGAGCATCTGGCCGGTCTCACCTTCGAGCAGATCCTCCTGCATGAGTCTGAAGCGCTGTTGAATGAGGTGCTCCAGGCCCTGAGCGGCACCCTGAAATCGATCTGGCGGGAAACGCGGAGTGAGCAGATGGTGGCAGCCCGGTTCATGGTTCAGCTGGCCGACCGGCTGGATGAGGTGTATGCCATTCATCCCGAATTCGAGCTGGGGGCAAACCGCATCGGTGGTCTGAAATTGCCTTCGTTTCAACAGCTGCTGATGCAGGCGCAGGACCAGGAGGCGCGGATAAAGGCGCCGTTCTCGGTCTATATCCATGGTGATTTCAATGTCGACAATATCATCTACGACCCCCTGGACAAGCATATCAACTTTATCGATCTGCACCGTTCCCGGCATATGGATTATGTGCAGGATGTATCCGTCTTCATGGTCTCCATCTATCGACTGCAGATCCTCGACAATCCGCGGCGTCAGCGTATTCTCGGACTGAGCAGGGCGTTCTATCGCTTCGCCCGTAAATATGCGCAAAAGGCCGGGGACGATTCGTTCGAGATCAGGCTCGCCCTCGGGCTGGCCCGCTCTTTCATAACCTCCACCCGCTTTATTCTGGACAAGAGCCTGGCGCGGGCGATGTTCCTGCGTGGACGCTATCTGATCGATCGGGTGCTGGAGGCCGATCCCAAACGGGTGGAGTGCTTTCGTCTTCCAATAAAGGAGTTGTTCATTGCCTGAGATAGGTGTGGTGGGTATTCCCGGAAAGTGGTCCACCGAGATCCTGGCCGATGCAGTGGAGGCGCGAACCGGCTTTCGGCGGGTGATCGACATGGCCGATGTCAGTCTGGATCTGGCGTCGGGACGACTGCTCCATGGCGATTACGATCTGTGTCAGTTGGATGCATTGATCATCAAGAAGATCAGCGCCAGCTACAGCCCCAATACCCTCGATCGGCTGGAGCTGTTACGGGTGGCGGAGGCGGCGGGGGTGCGGGTGTTCAGCCGTGCGGAACGGATCCTGCGCCTCGTCGACCGTCTCAGCTGCACCATCACCTTGCGCAATGCCGGCATTCCCATGCCGGAGACCCGGGTGACCGAGGATGTCCGCGCCGCCATGGCCGCCGTGCGGGAATTCGGCAGTGCGGTATTCAAGCCCCTCTATTCCACCAAGGCGCGGGGTATGTGCGTGATCGATGCGGCGGCCGGAGAGCAGCGGGTGGAACAGGCGGTACGGGAATTCCAGGGGTCCAACCCGATGATGTATATCCAGCGCAGGATCAGCCTGCCGGGACGGGATATGGGGATGGTGTTTCTCGGTGGCGAGTATCTGGGCAGCTATGCCCGGGTCTCCCAGGGGGATGCCTGGAATACCACCATCCACAGCGGCGGACGATACGCTGCCTGTGCGCCGGCAGACGAGGTGATAGCGCTGGCGCGGCGGGCGCAGGCCCCTTTCGCCATGGATTTCACCACGGTGGATGTGGCAGAGTCGGAGCAGGGGCCGATCGTGTTTGAGGTCTCTGCCTTTGGCGGTTTTCGCGGCGCCCTCGAAGGGGCCGGTATCGAGGCGGCCGCCCGCTACGCCGACTATGTGCTGGCTGATCTGGCCGGATGAGCGAAGCAGAGGCCGAACGGGTGGCCCGGTGCGCGAACGGTCATCTTTCCCCATGCCGCGAATCTGCATTTACAGGAACAGGATCGAAATGAATATGGAACTGACGGCTGTCGCAGAGCGTCTGCAGGGCGATGAGCCGCTGCAGGATGAGGCGCTCCATCTGCACCTGGATGGCTGCGTCATCCGGCTGCGCTCGAACTCGGCATCTCTGCTCGCCAGGTTGCGTGACTATTTCGCCCATCTGGTGGATGCAGCGGGGCCGGCGGAATTCGAGGTGCTCGCCATCGAGCGGGCTCCCCTCGACCTTGGCGTCGATTTTCAGGACTGGGTGCGGGAGCCGGGGAAGCGGGGGCGCAAGGACGCCTGCCACGACCTGCCAGGGGGACGGCTGATTCTCAAGCTGCGAACCGGCATGCTGTTCCTGCAGAGTGAATCCCGGCGTATCGCTGCCGGTCCTTGTCTGCAGAACGACAACCAGGTGATCAACTTCATCAATGCCCAGTACATGAACTGGCTGCAGCACCGGGGCTGCATCATCTGCCACGCCTCCGGCCTGGTGCGGCAGGGCAACTGTCTGGGAATCGCTGGTTTCTCGGGTGGTGGCAAGTCGACGCTGATGCTGCACCTGCTGGCCCATGAGGGGATCACCTTTCTCACCAATGACCGTCTCTTTGCCTGTCCCGGAGCGGTGCCTCCACGGGCGTACGGCGTCCCCAAGCAGCCACGGGTCAACCCCGGGACCATCGTCCATGATCCCCTGCTGCAGGAGTTGATCCCGCAGCCGAAGCGGGAGCGATTGCTGCGGCTTCCGTCGGCGGAGCTGTGGGAGATCGAAGAGAAGTACGATGTCATGGTGGAACAGATCTATGGGCCGGGAAAACAGGCCTTGGCGGCGCCCCTGGCGGCTTTTCTGATCCTGAACTGGGAGCACGGGAGCCGGCAGCCCTTGACCGTGGAGCAGGTGGATCTGTCACAACGGCGCGATCTGCTGCAAGCGCTGATGAAATCTCCCGGCCCCTTCTATCAATACGCTGACGGCAGCTTTCACCGTGCTACCACCCCCCTGGATGAGGCGGCCTATCTGCAGGTCCTGCAGGGGGTGGTGATCCATGAAGCCAGGGGCGGGGTCGATTTCCCCGGCTTGACCCGGTACTGTCTCGATCATCTGCTATGAAGCCACGGTAACGGACGGATATGGAACCAGAACTGCTGCTGTTGCGTCACGGTAAGTCTGACTGGGGAATGCCGCTCGATGACTTCTCCCGCCCCCTGAAGAAGCGGGGCAAGCGCGCTGCGCAACGGGTCGGCAACTGGCTGCTGGAGCAGGGGGCGGTGCCCGATCTGATCGTCAGCTCTCCGGCCGAGCGGGCCATCGCCACAGCGGAGAAGTGCGCCAAGAGCATGGGTCTGGCGGCGGCCGGCATCCAGCGGGACCGGCGTCTCTATGAGGCCGATGTGCCCCGCTTGCTCAGCGTTCTGCGTGAGCTGCCGGATGATGCCCACAGGGTCATGTTGGTGGGCCACAATCCGGGTTTGGAACTATTGCTGGAGTATCTGCTGCGGGAGCCTGCCCCGCGCCCGGAGGACGGCAACCTGATGCCCACGGCCACACTGGCCAGTCTGGCGTTGAACCGGCGCTGGGCCGACCTGACTGCAGACAGCGCCAGGCTGCTGTCACTGGTTCGCCCTGCACAGTTGCCTGAGCTGTTTCCATGGCCCGGCCCCGGTGGCAGCGAACGGCGTCTGCGCCCCGCTTATTACTACACCCAGTCGTCGGTGATCCCCTGGCGCCGCCGGGAGGGTCGGCTGGAGATCCTGGTCGTCGGCTCCAGCAAGTGCAAGCACTGGGTGGTCCCCAAGGGTATCCAGGAGCCCGGGCTCACGCCCCAGGCCTCGGCGGCGAAGGAGGCACTGGAGGAGGCCGGGGTGGAGGGGGTGGTCGCCTCTCAACCGATCGGCAGATATGAGTATGAGAAGTGGGGTGCCGTCTGCTCGGTTGCCGTCTATCCGATGGAAGTGACCGGATCGATTCCTGACGCCCAGTGGCCGGAGCGCCACCGACGGCGCCGTTGGTTGTCCCCGCAGGAGGCGGTCGTGCTGCTGAGAGAGCCCGCCCTGGGGCCCATGATACGGGCGCTGGCAGCTGCCTATTCACCGGAATTCTAGGAGTACCATGAAACAGGGGAAAAAGAGCTTTCGCCATGAGTCCTTGCAGGATGTGCGCAGCATACGGGCCATCCTCAAGGCCCTGCTCAATGGTATCGACAAGGGCAGGGTGAGCTTCAGCGACGAGGAGGATGAGATGCTGATGGAACCGAAAGGGTTGCTGCATCTGAAACTACGGGCGACTCAGGACGAACACCGCCACCGCATCAATCTGCGCATCAGCTGGCAGGTCGATGAAGACGAAGGGACGGTGAAGAAGACGCTGTCGGTATCCAGTGACTGAATCGCCGGTATTTGAGATGGATGAACGGGGCGCTCTCAGCATCCAGTCGACTCCGTTCATGGATGCCGTTGTCGTTGCTTGAATGATCGCGTCCGGGAGGATCTGCTGATGGCCAAAAATGGTGATGGTAACAGTCGGGGGCCTGTTCTGGTGCCGGTGGACTTTTCCGCCCATTCGCAGGCGGCGCTATTGCATGCCTGTATGCTGGTGGATTGCCTGAAGTGTCCCTTGACCATACTGCACGTGGTGCATGATCCGGCAGAGATGCCGGGCTATTACTCACGCATGACGGATGAGAAGAACCTGTTGCGGATGGAGGATGTGGCGGAAGAGATGTTGCAGGCATTCGTGGCTGACATGATCGGGCGGCACCCTGACATCAAGCCGTTGAAACGGGCCGACACCCGGTTGGTGGTGGGTCTGCCGGTGACGCGCATCCTGGAGGTTGCAGAAAATATCGATGCCTCGATGATCGTGATGGGGAGCCAGGGGCGTACCGGTCTCAGTCATATGATGTTGGGATCGAAGGCTGAACAGGTGGTGCGGCTCTCCCCGCTTCCGGTCACCATCGTGAAACGGGGCAAGCGCGATGCATGAGCGCGTCATGACACCGGGACGCAGGTATGCCGGTGTCAATCTCAAGTTGCCGCTGCTGCTGGTCGGCCTGCTGTCTGCGCCGCTGGTTCTGGCTGCCGACTCCGCCGCAACCGAGTTGCAGTGGGGGGTGATGGGGATGACCCTGTTCGGTGGTCTGGCCCTGTTTCTTTTCGGTATGGAGCAGATGGCCGAGTCCCTGAAGGCGGTGGCTGGGGAGCGCATGAGGCAGATACTGGCACGGCTCACCAGCAATCGCCTGCTGGGGGCGGTTACCGGCGCCTTCGTCACCGCCATCATCCAGTCCTCATCGGTTACCACGGTGTTGGTGGTGGGATTCATCACCGCCGGTCTGATGTCCCTGGCCCAGTCTGTTGGTGTGATCATGGGGGCGAACATCGGTACCACCATCACTGCCCAGATCGTCGCCTTCAAGGTGACCAAGGCGGCGCTGCTGATGGTCGGTGTCGGCTTTAGCATGCTCTTCTTATCCAAACAGGAGCGTACCCGGCAGTACGGCACCATGATCATGGGCCTGGGGCTGGTGTTCTTCGGCATGAGCATCATGAGCGATGCGATGAAACCGTTGCGCAGCTATCAGCCGTTTCTCGACCTGATGGTCCATATGGAGAACCCATGGGTGGCGATCCTGGTGGCCGCTGGTTTCACCGGATTGATTCAGTCCTCTTCGGCGACCACCGGTATCGTCATCGTCATGGCCAGTCAGGGCTTCATCACCCTTCCGGCCGGGATTGCCCTGGCCTTCGGTGCCAATATCGGGACTTGCGTGACCGCTCTGTTGGCCGCTATCGGCAAGCCGCGGGAGGCGGTGCGGGCGGCGGTGGTCCACGTCTTGTTCAATGTGGCCGGGGTGCTGTTGTGGGTGATGTTCATTCCCCAGTTGGCGGAGTTCGTGGCCTGGCTCTCGCCCAAGTATCCGGAACTCAGCGGTGCCGCCAGGATGGCGGCGGAGACGCCGCGTCAGATCGCCAATGCCCATACTATTTTCAACCTGGCGAACACCCTGATCTTCATCGGTTTCACCACCCAGATCGCCCGCCTGGTGGAGCGCCTGATCCCGGACAGCCCGCTGGAAGCGGAAGGGCTCATGGTGCGTGCCAGGTATCTGGATGAGGAGTTGTTGTCGACCCCCTCGCTGGCGCTGGACCGGGTACGCCTGGAGGTTCAGCACATGGGGGAGATCGTGCAGGAGATGCTGCAGCAGATACTGCCGGCGATTCTCACTGGCAACCGGCAGAACCTGGCCGCGGTACGGCGCCGTGACGATGAGGTGGACCTGCTGTATGAACAGATCATCGATTATATGGGCAAGATTGGTAAGCGCTCACTTACTGACCGGCAGACGGATGAACTGTTGCGGCTGATGGAAGCGGTGAGCAACCTGGAGAATATCGGGGATGTGATCGAGACCAACCTGGTGGATCTCGGTTACGACCGGATCGATGCCGGAATCTCCATCAGTGCACCGACACGAAAGGTCCTGACCGGGTTTCACCGGGTGATCGGCAAGGCCTGTGATGCCGCTATCCAGGCGGTCTCCCAGAACAATCAGCAGGTGGCGCAGACGGTGTTGGAGATGAAGCAAGAGATATCCCGACTGGCCGATTCCGCCGCGGTCCATCAGGCCCAGCGGCTGGTGGCGGAAGAGCCCAACCGTATCCCGGCCTATACCATCGAGATCGACATCATCGAAAAACAGAAGCGGATCTACTATTTCGCCAAACGCATGGCGAAGACAGTAGTTCCTCCAGAGGATGACGAAGTGTGACGTTTCGATAATCTCCGGGTCGTTTCAGCCATCTGCATGGGCTGTAGGTGTGGTATCGCCCTGCAGCTCCAACAACCGGGGTCTTATGACTATGACGGGGAGTGACAGGAGATGGGGATAAAGAAACTGCTGGAAAATCTGCGCAGTCACCTGAGCAGGGCGGAAAGGAAAAAGAAGGTCCACTGTGACCGGATAGATGAGATCCTGGAAAAGCTGAAGGAGAAGGAGAAGAAGCTGAAGCGGAAGCTGGAGCGGGAAAAACGCCAAGACAAACGGAAAAAGCTCAAGGCTGAACTCAGGGTTCTCAGTGTACAACTCCGCAAGGGCGAGGCGCGCCGGCAGGAGTTGAAGGATCGCTGCGGATCAATCCGCCAGTGAGTCGATGATGCTGGCGATGGGTTCCACCGGGTAGCGCAGCGGGTACATATCATCAGCGATCTGTGTCATCACCCCCACCCAGTGGCGGTCACTGGCATATGCGATGTAGTGGTTGTCGATCTCGCCCACCCGTTCCCACAGGGTGTCATCGTTGGACATCGGCGTATGGCCAACGATCAATGGTGTGTCTGGCGCCAGGTCCAGCTGCTTTCTGAAGCGTTTTATATCGCCTTTGGTGTAGCCGGAGGGGCGGCCCGGCCGCATCATCCGGTTGTTGTTCAGCTCCTTTGCCAGTTGCGGGTTGTCACGGATGTTGATGATCATCTCCCTGCTGGCGGGGGAGACGGGGGGCGCGGCGTGGCAGGCGACGAAGTGATGGGAGCAGGCGACATAGGGTAGCAGGTCGTAGAACCGGGCCATCTCCTTGTGGTAGGCCTTGCCACGGACCTTGTTCAATGTTTTCTTCCACAGCAGCCCCTGGGGGATGCCGCCTTTGGCAATCTCTTCGGAAAAACTGTCATGGTTGCCGCGGAGATAGAACAGTTGCCGTGGGAAACGGCGTTTCAGGCGGAAGATCAGGTCCATGATCAGCAGGGAGTTCTCCATTTCGTCGTACTGCCCTTCCTCTTCGTTGTGCACCGCGTCACCAAGGATCACCAGGCAGGCCCGCTCCTCTTCCATGGCCTCGAGAAAACTGTTCTGGCTGAGGATGGTCAGGAGGTTGTCAGGTTTGGCATGCAGGTCACCGATGATGAAGCTCTTCATCTTGCGCGGAATGGTGACCAGGCCGCCCGGGCGGCCTGCCCGGTCCCGGGGTCGATATGCTTCATCCTCCATGATGTCATTGACTTCACGAATCAGCGCCAGGGCATCCTTTTCTCCCAGGAGTTGGATCGGGCCGCCATAGATCTGCCGCAGGCGCTGCAGTTTCTTCATGCGCCAGTGGACGATGCGGTTTACCTTCTTGTCCTTCAACAGCGGCGCAATGCAGGATCTGGGATTGGAGACATGGCTCTTGAACACCAACCCACCCTGGTCATTGGTGATGCTGAGCTTGCGTGCCGGCAGATCCTTCGGCAGGTTGAGAAACAGCCGCTGTTCAGGGTCGGTGCTGCCGAGGGTGATGCGGTCGCCATCGCTGAGGCGGTAGAAGCCGCTGATGCGGGAAAAGTAGCTGTCCGGGTCGAACAGGATGTAGCTGGTGGTATCCGCTTGGGCCTTTTCACTGAGGGGGCGTTCCGGGTAGAGGTGGAGTGCCTTTCCGTCCGGATGGAGATTGATTTGAAACGGGTATTCCTCGAGATGGATGCGAACCTTCTTGTCGGGCAGGCGGTATGCTGCTTTCACATCCACCTCTTCGCACTGAGCGAGGCCCGAGAAGCTGGTCTTCAGCATCTTCAGCAAGGTCTTCTTGGCTTTGCCACTGGTTTTTGCCATCTATTTCTCCACGCCTACGATACGCAATGGCTTTTCTTTCGTGCCTTCCCGGATGTATACCCTGAGACCCTGTTGCTGCAGATAGGCGGCTGCCATCTGGTAAATCGTTATCTGGTTTCTCACCTGCTCCAGGCTGATCTGCTCATCCACCTGGTGAGTGCCCTTTCGTGCGCGTTCGCTGCGTTGGCTGAACAGCGTCTCCGCGGGTGGAATAAGAAACTCGAAGACATATCTGGCACGCCAGTTGACGGAGAAGAAAAAGCGTTTTTCCGGGGGGATCCTGATCCGTTCCAGGTCCAGTTCCGGCGGTGTGAGGGATTTGGTCCACTCCTCGTCGAATACCGCCAGGGCATCTTTGTAGTTTTTGCAGGGAAAGCCGAGGTGGATCTCCCGTGGCCGCAGGGCGAGGGCCTGGGCAGCCCACCATCGGTTCAGAGAGAGGTCCACGTAACCCTCTTCAGACCAGCCGTTGAGCTTGCGGATCAGGGTGCTCTTGCCGGCCCCCGGGGGTCCGGTTACCAGCAGTTGCCGGAAGGTGATATCCGCTGGGAACGGGACGCCCTTGATCGACTGCAGTGCCTCGATGGGCGTTGTCAGCAGATGAAACGGGGCATGTTCAGAACTGGCCATGGGGCGATGATAGCATTGCCTGAAAACAAAACACCCCCTCATCCGAGGGGGTGCGTGGCCTGGATCAGCTGAAGATACCTTTGAGCAGGAAGAAGAAGAGGGCGGCCAGGATGGCGCCGGCGGGCAGGGTGACGATCCAGGAGATGACGATGTTCCCGATCACCCGCATGTCCAGGGCGCCGACGCCACGAGCCAGGCCGACGCCCATGACACAGCCAACGGCGATCTGGGTGGTGGAGACCGGCAGGCCGGTCTTGGAGGCCAGCACCACGGTGGTGGCCGCCGCCAGGGTTGCGCAGTAGCCCCGGGTCGGGGTCAACTCGGTGATCTTGGTGCCGATGGTCTGCATCACCTTGTAACCCATGGTGGAGAGACCGACCACGATGCCGAAACCGCCAAGGGCCAGGATCCAGATCGGCATGCCTGCCTTTTGCGCCACCTCACCACCGCTTTCGATGATGGAGACCACGGCCGCCAGCGGGCCGATGCCGTTGGCTACATCGTTGGAGCCATGTGCGAAGGCCATCGCGGCAGCGGTAAAGATCATCAGGGGCGTGAACACCTTCTCCACGCTGGCATAGTGATACTCGCGATCTGCCTCTTCATCCACCTGTACCCGATTGATCAGTAACTTGCCGATGATGGCGACGATGATGCCCACCAGTGTGGCGTAGATGAAGCTCTCGTTGCCGGTTAATTCCAGATTCAGGTGCTTCAGCCCCTTGAACAGCGTCACCAGAGAGACGATCCAGCCGACCAGGAAGACATAGACCGGGCCCCATTTCTTGGCGTTGGCGAATGGTTGCTCGGTGTTGATGATGAACTTGCGGATGCTCATCATCAGCAGCAGGGCGATGGCGCCGCCAATCAGAGGGGAGATGATCCAACTGGCGACGATGGAGCCGATCTTGCCCCAGTTCACCGCATCTATGCCGATTCCGGCAACGGCGAAGCCGACGATGGCGCCAACGATGCTGTGGGTGGTGGATACCGGCCAGCCGCGGGTGGAGGCGATCATCAGCCAGATGGCGGCGGCCAGCAGTGATGCGAGCATGCCGTAGACCAGCAGTTCGGGGGTGCCTGCGATGCTGCTTGGATCGATGATCCCCTTGCGGATGGTCTTGGTTACCGTGCCGCCGGCGATAAAGGCGCCGGCGAATTCGAAGATGGCGGCGATGATGATGGCCTGCTTGACGGTGATGGCGCCAGAGCCGACGGAGGTGCCCATGGCGTTGGCCACATCGTTGGCGCCGATTCCCCAGGTCATATAGAGGCCGAAGATGATGGCCATGACCATGAAGACGAAACCCCATTCAGAAATGATGTCCATTTTGGACTCCTTGGATCTTGATTCTTATGCCGGTCATGCCCTGTCGGGGGATGTCATGACCGGTTGGTTGAAAGAGTTGTATGACTTGATCAGAGGCGCTCTAACGGGCGATCAGCAGGCGCATGCGATCTCCCACCTTTTCGGCATAATCCGCCAGGTCACCGATCCACTGAATCATCTGATACCAGAACATAACGGAGACCGGCTTCATCTCGTCCTCCTGGGAGAACAGGATGCGGGCCAGGTCCATGCCCATTTCGTCCGTTTCATCTTCGATCTCGCTCAGGCGGGAGACCATTTCATCAACCTTGTTCGCTTCAAGCCCGCGAAAGCCCGTCTCGATCAGTTCGTCCAACTCCTCGATGATGGTGGCAGCATGGTTGCAGGTGTCGACGCAGCGCTGTACCAGGGCGACCAAAGGTTCTTCCATGATCTTGGGTACCGACATGTCCCGTTCGGTCATCAGTCCGGCGATATCCTGGGCGGTGTCTGCGATGTAGTCCTGCATGTCCAGCAGTTCCAGCAGGTCGCGCCGGTCCACCGGCATGAACAGGCTCTTGGGCAGGTGGGCGCGCAGGTCGTTTTCCAGGTCGTCCGCCTCCTGCTCCTTGGCGAAGATCAGCTCTTTTTGCCTGATCAGCGCCTCCTGGTCGCCAGCGATCAGTGCATTGAACAGTGCAGGTACCTCGGCGACGCACTCCTTTACGATACGCATGTGGGCCTGGAGCGGCTTGAATGGCGAGCTTCCCAGCAGGGAAGCAATGGGGTTGGTGGTTCGCATGAGGTTCTCCGGTCGTAAATTGATACGTGTTTTCAAAAAACCCGGTTGGGGCGGGAACATTAACAACCAGTCGGCAAATGGGGAAGTGGCTATGATACAGCCCCTCACCGGTTTTCATCGAATCGGTGTGTGGACCCATGGCGCCCTTGTCCATCTTTGCCGCAGAAAAATGCCCCCTGCAAGCAAGACCACACGGTGGTTGAAACCACTCTTTTGGCTCACTTGGCGCTGCTTGTCGATGGTGAACTAATATTGGAAATACTATCGGTGAAGCAGCCTTTGTTTACCTTGATCCGCGTCATTTAAACTAAAAGATATTGTTTTAAAAACATTACTTTATAAAGTCTTCTTGTTACAGTTCGATGCGCGTTTTATAAGCCTGATGAAGGGGCGTCGAAGATCGCTGCTCAAGTCCTGTACTGGCTGGCGGCGTGGTTTGCCGCTGCTGCATGGGATTCGATACTGATCTTGAGGTAGATGCCTGCATGCTAAGAAAAATATTCCTGCCAACCATACTGGCCATACTTACCTACGGTTTCTGGATCAGCCCGAATTTCAAGGAGATTTCTGCCGGTGTTGCCATATTCCTTTTTGGCATGTTGTCGCTTGAGGAGGGATTCAAGGCGTTTACTGGCGGGCTGCTGGAGCGTCTGCTGCGCAAGACCACCGACAACCTCTGGAAGAGTTTGAGTTTCGGCATCGTCAGCACCACGCTGATGCAGTCGAGTTCCCTGGTTTCGGTGATCACCATCTCCTTCCTGAGCGCAGGGCTGATCACCCTGGCAGCCGGTATCGGCATCATCTTCGGGGCCAATCTGGGTACCACCACGGGGGCCTGGTTGATCGCCGGCTTCGGCATGAAGGTGAAGATATCCGCCTATGCCATGCCTATGCTGGTGTTCGGTGTCATTCTGGTGTTCCAGAAATCAAGGAGCCTGAAGGGGGTCGGCTATATCCTGGCCGGACTCGGATTCCTGTTTCTTGGGATCCATTACATGAAGGAAGGATTCGAGGCGTTTCGCGACACCATCGATCTCACCGCTTTCGCCGTCGGCGGGTACAAGGGGATCGTTATCTTCACCCTGCTCGGTGTTGCCGCCACGGTCATCATGCAGTCCAGTCATGCCACCCTGGTGATCATTATCACCGCACTGGCGGCGCAGCAGATCACCTATGAGAACGGCTTGGCATTGGCCATTGGCGCCAACATAGGGACCACTATCACCGCCATCCTGGGGGCGCTCAGCTCCAATGCACAGGGTAAGCGACTGGCTGGTGCGCACCTGATCTTCAATGTGGTGACGGCGATCATCGCCATCGCCCTGATCCACCAGATCAAGGCGGCAGTGGATGTGATCGCGGGCGGACTGGGTATTGCCGCAGATGACTGGACGCTGAAGCTGGCGGTGTTTCACACCATCTTCAACACCATTGGTATCGTCGTGATGATGCCCTTTATTCAGCTGCTGGTGCGTTTGCTGGAACATCTGATGCCTGATCGTGTGGTATCACGGGCAACTCCGAAATATCTGCATGAATCCGCCATCGAGCTGCCGGATACTGCGATCGAGGCGGTGCGCAAGGAGATCCTGCACCTCTATGACAATGCGTTTGAGATCATTGCCCATGGGCTCAGCCTGCACCGGCATGACATTTTGTCGGAACGGGATCTGGATGAGGTGGTGCAGGAGAACAGCAAGGTCATGCCGATCGACATCGATGAGCAGTACAACCTGAATGTAAAGGGACTGTACAGTGATATAGTGGATTTCATCAGCCGCGCCCAGACGCGAATGACGCCGGAGCAGGCGGATGAGCTGTTTCGTCTGCGTGCCGCGGGCAGGGATATCGTCGAAGCGATCAAAGACACCAAACATATGCATAAAAACCTGGTGCAATACATCGCTTCCGACAATCCGCACATCCGGGATGAATACAACAAGATCCGGCTGCAGTTGGCCTCGGTGCTACGGCGTTTGGCCGAGGCGCGGGAGAATGAGGATGATCCCACGGCAGTGCTCTCCCTGGACAGCCTCAAGCTGGAGATGGAGGAGAACGACTCTACCGCCAACGGGGTGTTGGAGGCCCTGATCCGTGAAGACCGGATCACGCCGCAGATGGCCACTTCGTTGATGAATGATTCAGCCTATGCCTATGACGTGAGCAAGAACCTGGTGCAGATGGGTGAGGTGCTGTTCGCCAGCGGCAATTTGGAGCAGAAAGCGGCCGAGCGCAGCATCGCGTTGGATGCCGATGAGTTTGATGAAGTGATGGCAGTCGACAATAAAGGCGGCGAATAGATGAAAACTCCAAAACTGATCAGGAAAGCGAAGGAATATCTCAATGCCAGCAAGAGCAAGCAGCGGAAAAAGAAAAAATATATCAGGGAACTATTGAAAAAACTCAAGAAGAAGGAACGCTCTCTGAAGGAGAAATCGAAAAAGGAGAAAGACGCCAAAAAACGGCGTCAGATCAACCAGGACTTGAAGATCATCTTTGCTCAGCGCAAGAAGGGCGTCACCATTTTGAAAGGGCTGAAAAAGTCGTAGCTTTTTTTCTCGGGTATATGTGCTGATTACAGGTGCATATCACATCACAGGATATGAATACGGCTGTTCCATCCGGTATGTGATCCGGAGTGGGCATCGATGAATCTTTGCACGAAGGTTGCAATCTCCTGTGGTTGGTTCAGATCAAGTCGAGGCAGATCTGTTGCACTGGAAAACAGAGGCGTATCGGTGGCAACGGCGATTATATCCGGGTCGTTGGGGTACAGTAACGGACGACCCTGGATTGGCCTGTGCAACTCGATTTTTGGGAACGATTCACGTTTGAAGCCTTCCACCAACACTAAGTCGAGGTGCGATGGGTCGAGCATGGAGAGGACTTGTGACAGCGTCGGTTCCTTTTGTCGTCCAGGGGTCTCTTTGATCCATGCCACCCGGTCCCGGGAGGCGATCAGCATCTGACACGCGCCGGCCTGGCGCAGTCGGTGACTGTCCTTGCCGGGATGGTCGATCTCGAAGTCATGATGGGCATGTTTGATTACACCTATACGGGTTCCTTCCTGTTGCAGCAGCGGTATCAGGGCGCTGAGCAGGGTGGTCTTTCCCGTGCCGCTGAAAGCGGCGAAACCGAGCAGGGGCAGGGGGAAGCGGATCATGCGGCGGCCCCCTTGCGCTGCAGCCGCCGGTGTTCCTCCGGCGTGTTCAGGTTGCAGAAAGCCTCCGGGCAGTGGGAGAAGTCGGCCAGTGTGGTGCGCTGTTGCGCGTACCAGTGATCGATCTTGCGTTCCCCCTGATCCAGGTAGCAGTCCAGATCATGAGTCAGGGCGCAGGAGATCAGGGCGTGTACCGGCTGCAGTCGCTGGCCGTCATGGGCGATAGTGATGTCCGCAGCGGAATCCACCAGTGCTGCCACCATCCGCTTTGCGTAGTCGGCCGGGAGCAGGGGGGCGTCGCAGGGCAGCATCAGCACATAAGGTGTGGTACTGGCTTTCAAGGCGGCGGCAAGGCCGGCCAGTGGTCCCTGGAAACCGGTCCGGCCATCGCTGATGACCGGATGGTCCAGGGTCCGATAGATCTCCTGGTTTCGGTTGGCGTTGATCAGCACCTGGCCCACCTGGGGTCTCAGGATGGTCAGCACATGCGCTATCAGGGGGCGTCCGTTCAGCTGCAGCAGCCCCTTGTCCTGCCCCCCCATGCGCCGGCCCCGCCCGCCTGCCAGGATGACGGCGGTTATATCGTTGCGTGAAATGGCTCTCATCAGTGTACTCATGTTCCGGGTTTGCGGTGTATCCAGGGATTGACTGCAAGAGAAATGCCAGTGTGTCAAAGTCGGCCCGGGATTTGCTAACACGAAGGTCAGGTTCCACTGGATGACGGTGCCCGAGTCGGTTCCGGCGCCCCTGTCGTTTTCACCAGGAGTTGCAAAGGCTGCCTCACGGGGCTAGCGTTGTGGGTAGAAATGGGCCATATCGGATGACGGGGCCACGACAAAAAGTACCAGTAGGCGCGCCGCCCCGGCGCGAATGAAAATGACCTGTTTGAGGGTCGAATAAATAACAACACCTGAACCACCGGATTCAGGTGACGGTATGACCGGAGGAGATGATGAGTCAACCTAGTATTGCCAGTGTGCAAGAGACCAGCGTGCCCAGCGGTCCGCGCATGAAATCCATCCTGATCGTGGATGACGAGCCTGGCATCCGTAACTTTCTGCAGCGAGGCCTGGAGAAGCACTTTGGCCTGGTGGAGCTGGTGGGCGACGTGCAGGAGGCGGAGGCGCTGCGCCAGCGCTGTCATTTCGATCTGATCATCGCCGACATCCGGCTGCCCGGGAAATCCGGTGTGGAATGGGTGACGGAGCTGCGCGGACAGGGCAGCACAGCCGCGGTGATCTTCATTACCGCCCATGCGGATCTGGAGACCGCCATCGCCGCCCTCCGCGCCGGGGCCGCCGACTTCATTATGAAGCCGTTCCGTATGGAACAGATGCTGGCTGCGGTGCACCGTTGTGTTGAACGGCAGCAGATGCAGCGGGAGAACTTCGTCCTCAAGCGCCAGATCGAGCATCTCTACGATGGTGCCGGCCTGGTGGGGAAATGCGAGCTTTACCAGAGTATCTGCCAGCTGATCCAGCGGGTGGCCCCGATGCGTTCCACCGTGCTGATCGAAGGGGAATCCGGCACCGGCAAGGAGCTTGCCGCCCGTGCCGTGCATGACCTCAGCGGGCGCCGGGGCAGCTTTGTACCGGTCAATTGCGGCGCCATGAGCGCCGAGCTGCTGGAGAGCGAGTTGTTCGGTCACGTCAAGGGAGCCTTCACCGGCGCCAACCAGACCCGGGAAGGGCTGTTCACCTATGCGGATGGCGGCACCCTTTTCCTCGATGAGATTGGGGAGATGCCCCTGGCCATGCAGGCCCATCTGCTGCGGGTGCTGGAGGAGCGCCGTATCCGGCCGGTGGGCGCCAACCGGGAGACGCCGGTGGATGTGCGGGTGATTGCCGCCACCAACCGTAACCTGGCCGAGGAGGTGAAACAGGGTAATTTCCGTGAGGACCTGTTTTTCCGCCTCAATGTCATCAGCATCCGCATGCCGCCGTTGCGTGAGCACAAGGAAGACCTGCCCCTGCTGGTGCGTCATTTCGTGGATTCCCTGGCCCCTGAGATGGGCGTCCCCGTGCCGGAGATCTGCCATGCGGATATGGCCCAGCTGATGAATTATGACTGGCCGGGCAATGTGCGGGAGCTGAAGAATGTGATCGAACGCTGCCTGCTGCTGAATGTACCCCCTGCCCAGTGCGTCAGCGGGCAGGTCGGGCTGCCACCCAAGGACAGCAATGACAGTGCCGGCGATGAGGATGCCCTGCTGCTGGCGCAGGTGGAGAAATGCCATATTCTGCAGGTACTGGCCCTGGAGGGGGGCAATAAGTCTGCTGCTGCCCGGCGCTTGGGCATCTCCCGCAAGACCCTGGAGCGCAAGGTTCAGGCCTGGAACGCTGCCTGAGTCCGTGAGCGTGCCATGATCAAGCGCGGTATCCAGGCAATACGCAGTACCGTTCGCTACAAGCTGCTGGTGCTGGTGTTGTTCCCCATTCTGCTGGTGATGCCCATCGCGTTGCTGGTAGCCGCCTACTGGGGGGCCAGCTTCTCCTACGATCAGCTCTTCATCAAGGTCAATACCGACCTGTCGGTGGCCCATGATCTGTTTCGACGTATCCAGCAGGACTATCTGGACCGGCTTGGCCGTCAGGCGGAGTCCTACGATTTCCATGTGGCCCTGGAGGTGCGCAATGGCGAGTCGATCCGACAACAGCTGCAGACCCTGAAGCAGTCCGCGGGTTTTTCCTATCTTCACCTGCTTGACCCGGATGGCAGGCGGCTGTTCGAAACGCCGGGAGCGGCCCGTTCTTCATCGTTGTTGTTGGGCGCGCTGAGGGGGCGGCCGGGGGTCGGCATCGAACTGTTTTCCAACGAACAGCTGGAGCAGTACTCGCCGCAGTTGGCCCGTCAGGTCCGGCTGCCCCTGATTGATACCCCGCGAGCCCGCCCCACCGACCGCCGGGTTGAGGACCGGGGAATGATGATCCGCGCCCTCTATCCGGTGAAGGATTCCCGCGGCGGGGTGGTGGCGCTGCTGGATGGAGGGGTCCTGCTGAATGGAGATTTCGGGCTGGTGGACGCCATCCGTGATCTGGTCTACGGCAAGGGCAGCCTGCCCAGAGAGAGCATCGGCACGGTCACCGTGTTTCTGGACGATGTGCGCATCAGCACCAATGTCCCCCTGCGCCCGGGAGAGCGGGCCCTGGGGACCCGCGTTTCGGATGAGGTGCGGACCCGGGTGCTGGATGAAGGACGGACCTGGATCGACCGGGCCTTTGTGGTCAATGACTGGTATATCTCGTCCTACGAACCCATCGTGGATGCGGGGGGGCGACGGGTGGGCATGCTCTATGCCGGTTTCCTCGAGGCCCCCTTCCGGCTCTCCCTGTGGCGCGCCCTGGGAATGCTGGTACTGATGTTCATCCTGTTGATGCTGGTCTCCTCGGTGGTGGCGGTGAAGGGGGCAAAATCCATTTTCAGGCCGCTGGAGGCCATGAGCAGCGTGGTACGTGCCACCCGCGAGGGGCGTTCCCAGCGCATCGGCAAGGTGGCGTCCCGGGATGAAATCGGTGAGTTGGCGCGGGAGTTCGATGGCATGCTCGGGCTGCTGGAAGCGCGTAACCGGGAGATCCGGCAGTGGGCGGATCAGCTGGAGGACAAGGTGCAGGAGCGCACCGCAGAACTGGAACAGAAGAATGCGGATCTGCACCGCACCATCCGCGTACTGCGCCAGACCCGGCAGCAGCTGGTGGTGGCCGAGAAGCTGGCGGCCCTGGGTGAGCTGACGGCCGGCGTGGCCCATGAGATCAACAATCCGACGGCGGTGATCCTGGGCAATATGGACGTAATGGTGGATGAGCTGGGCAGTGCCGCCGAGCCGGTGCGAAACGAGATCGATCTGATCATCGAGCAGATCTACCGCATCCGCGACATCATCGACAACCTGCTGCAATACGCCCGCCCCGATGAGTATGCGGGCTATCTGGTGGACGTGGACATCAACCGGCTGGTGCAGGATACCCTGAAGCTGGTGCAGCACCTGAAAAAGGAGACCTGGTTCGATCTGGAGCTGGCACTCGATGCCTCCATTGCGATCAGGATCAGCCCTCAGGAGCTGCAGCAGGTGTTGATCAATCTGATTGTCAACGCGGTCCATGCCCTGCCCCGGGAGGGCGGGACGGTCGGTATCTCGACCCGTGACTGGGAGGGCAAGGGGCTGGTGCTGCAGGTACGGGACAATGGCTGTGGCATGAATGAAGAGCAGCTCAGCCATATCTTCAATCCCTTTTACAGCACCAAGGGCCAGGGTGAGGGGACCGGCCTGGGTCTGTCGGTGAGCTACGGCCTGATCCGGCGTTACGGAGGGAATATCACGGTTCGATCCACCCCGGGGGGCGGTACCTGCTTCTCGGTCTGGCTGCTGGCGGAACCGGTGATGGTGGAGGACGAGGAGACCATCGCCGAGCAACTGCATGATATCGAAAGCGAGGAACAGAGTGCCCGGCTGGCAGGCTGACGCGCCTCTCTGTTTCAGCGGTGCCGGCCTGGACCGGGCCGATGGCCTGCTGGGGGATGAGCAGTGGCTGGCCGGGCGGTTGACCCGGCCGGATACCCGGATCCTGCCCCTGTGGCGCAACAGGATTGCGCTGGATGATGACTGGAGCCTGCACCTGCTGGATAACCTGGCGGTGATCCGGGAACAGGCGGGCGTCCCTGTGTTTCTTGGATTACAGAAAGACCGGGCCTTGTTCGCTGTGGATCTGTCCGGCCTCGATGAGACCGTGGCCCGGGGGCTGGCAGGCGAGGCGCGTCTGGAGGGTCTGCGTCGGGCCGCGCCGGTCATGCATCCCCAGCAGGCGGCCATCGCTGGTTATGCCTGTGCGCTGTTGCGCTGGCACCACCACAACCGATTTTGTGGCCGCTGCGGCTCGCCAAGTGAGAGCCGCAATGGTGGCCACCGGCGGCTGTGTTTGAATGCCGGGTGCAGCCGGGAGCTGTTTCCCCGCGTCGATCCGGCGGTGATCATGCTGGTGGAGCATGCTCCCCAGGATGGCTTGCCGGCCCGTTGCCTGCTGGGCCACCACCGCCGTATGGCTCCAGGACGCTATTCAACCCTGGCGGGGTTCGTCGAGCCCGGGGAGAGTCTGGAGGAGGCAGTGCGCCGTGAGGTCATGGAGGAGGTGGGGGTGCGGGTGGGGGCGGTGAGCTACCAGGACTCCCAGCCCTGGCCCTTTCCATCCTCGCTGATGCTGGGATTCCGCGCCCGCGCCGTCACCCGGACGATCCAGGTGGACGGGAAGGAGATCGACCGGGCCCGCTGGTTCAGTGCTGATGAGATCCGCCAGGGCGGCGACTGGGAGGATGGCGATGCTGAAGGCCGGTTGAGCCTGCCGGGCCACTACTCCATCGCCCGCCATCTGATCGACGGCTGGCTGGCCGAGCAACCCTGAACCGGGTGCGAATTTGCCGAATGGCCGGGGTGGCGATCTCTGCCTGCTGCCGGTCAGTCATCCCCCCATACCAGCTGGCCTGCGCCGCTGAGGTCGTATCCGCCGAGAACGTCGGCCTGTTCCAGTATGGCCGGGCTGTTCAGGCGGCGGGACAACTCCTGGAACAGGCGCCGGAACCAGATGGCCCGGGGCAGGGCCAGATCGAAGGATACCCAGCCGAAGCTGATGAAGCCCAGGTCGTGCTCACTGGCGGTGGCCCGGGAACCAGGGGCGACGTCCGCCAGGTCCAGGTTGATGGCGGCTGCGGCTTCGCGTTCGGACAGGGTGGTCAGCGGGCTGTTCAGTGACGCGGTATTGCATCCCTGGCGGCTCAACAACTCCATCAGAAAACGCTGGCTGCCAGCGCCTTTCTGGCGCAGGGCCCAGCGGAAGTGGGTGTCGGTGAGCGTGTCGGGGTTGCAGGTGTGTTTGAGTACCGGTGGGCTCACCATCAGCCCCTGCTCCCGGCGAAAGGCGCGGATCAGCACCCACTCGCGATGGCGGCTGTACTGGCGCAGCAGGGCCGGGTGGCGGGTCGCGCTCTCGTTTCCCGGACCCCAGTGCAGTATGCAGGCGTCCACCCGCCGGGACTGCAGCAGTTCCAGGCCCTGGCGGGTGCCGGTAGGGGTGTAGCTGAGCAGGGCGTGATCCTCCAGTTCCTGGGCCAGTTCCAGCACCACCCGATACAGAAGGGGATCGTCGCCGCCGGCGATCACCAGCCGGTCGGTGAGCAGGCCGCCATGGGCGGAGTCCAGCATCCAGCGGTCGATCAGCTCTCTGGGGAACATCCATTTTCCGGTCACCTTGGTGGCGGGGATACCCCCTTCGCTGACCAGGCTGTAGACTTTCTTTTCATTGAGATGCAGGTATTCCGCCACCTGTCTTACGCTCATGAAGTTATCCGCTACGGCGTGGGGAAGTGCGTTCACGACCTTCAGGCCTCCAGCCGTTGGTGATGATCCATTACCGGGGGGGTGTCGGGAACGGCGTCGAACAGGATCTGATCGGCGCCGGTATAGACCAGGAAATGGCGGCCCTTGGCCCGGGCGATCAGGGTCACCCCCACCCGCTGTGCCACCTCGAACCCCATCTGGGTGATGCCGGAGCGGGAGAGCAGCACCGGGATGCCCATCTGTGCCACCTTGATCACCATCTCCGAGGTGAGGCGTCCGGTGGTATAGAACAGCTTGTCGTCACCGGTGGTGCGGTTCAGCCACATGTGGCCGGCGACCGCATCCACCGCATTGTGCCGGCCCACGTCCTCCACGAAGCGCAGGATGCGATCGCCCTGGCAGAGGGCGCAGCCGTGTACGGCGCCGGCCTGGCGATACACCTGATTGTGCTCCCGGAGTGCCTCGAGCAGTGCGTAGATGCGGGACTGCCGGAGCTGCACCCGGGGCAGGTGGATCTTGTCCAGATCCTCCATCAGGTCGCCGAATACCGTGCCCTGGCCGCAGCCGGTGGTGATGGTCTTGCGTCCCAGCCGCTGGTCCAGCCCTTCCACGCCGTCGAAGGTGGTGATGGCCACCGATCCGGTCTCCCAGTCCACCTGGATCGCCTTGATCTGCTCGATCTGCCGGATCAGCCGCTGATTGCGCAACCAGCCCAGTATCAGCAGTTCGGGTTGGGTGCCCAGGGTCATCAGGGTGACGATCTCGCGCTTGTCCAGATACAGGGTAAGGGCCCGTTCCGCAGCGATATGGCCGTCGCGGGGCTGGCCGTATTCATCGATGGCGGTGACCGCCTCGGCCGCCTTCAGGCCCTCGTCGGTCATCGCCGGCTGGTATCGTTCAATGGCTGTCTGCATGGTCTTGTCCCGATCTGGTTGGGTCATGGAGGTGGTTTCGCTGTTAAATGGTCTGGTTAACAAAGCAAGATCGGTTCCACCCTTTGGTGAATATTGCGCTGTCGGGTTTCCTGGGGAATGTTCCGGCAGGTACTGATATGCAGCAAAGTTCAGCAGTGATCAGCTGACTGTATGCACATCCGTGCATGGTGCGTTATGGACCGCCTGATGGTGGGGGGCGGGTCATTTCGTCCCACTGCCCTCATCCATTGTTGCGGCCCTTCCGGGTGTTGTTTCCCGGGCTGATGCCGGATGGCGCCCTCTGGAACATCACTGGTATGCAACTTGCACTGGGATGGCATCTATCGTCGTTACAGACAGGTGCTGCCATTGAGCGTGAAATCCCCGGATCTCAATGACCCGAAACTCCCCGACTGCTTTCCGGTGGCGGTGATCATGGAGCGGACCGCCGTGTCAGGAAACCCATGGATCGATCACACCTGGCAGGCGGTGGGGGTGGCGGTGGATGGGGAGCCGGATCGGGAGGAAATCCCGGTGGACGGCAAAGGGGCGACGCGGCGTGTGCTGCATCATGGCTTTCTGGTACGTCTGTTCGTGGATGAGTGTGAAAGCTATTACCACAATCTGCTTTCCCCCAGTCCCAGCTGTTACGTGATCGCCTCGCTGGACCTGGATGATGTGCCCATCCCCCGTTACATCAGCCTCAGTTTCGATGAGGCCCATGCCTACCTGGAAGGTGAGGAGGAGCTGTTCAGCGTGGATATGCCTCCTGAACTCTATCGCTGGACCGAGGCCTTCGTGCTGGCCCATTACGTCCCGCAGAAACGCACCAAGCGCAAGCTGAAAAACTGGTCTGAGGAGGGGAGGTCGTCACCATGACTGAGTCCGATATTACCGCCATCCAGGATGATGACGATGGGTTCGTCGGCCGCTGGTCGCGGCTCAAGCGACAATCTGCTGATGACCCGGTCGAGACGCCCCCTGCCATGCAGCCGCCCGGGATCGACGGGCCTGCTTCGGAACTGGAGCTGACGGACCAGGATATGCCACCACTGGAAAACCTGACTGCAGAATCCGATTTCACGCCGTTCCTGTCACCGAAGGTGAGTGAATCCCTGCGCCGGCTGGCCTTGCGCAAGCTGTTCCATGACGACGCCTTCAACCTCTGCGATGGCCTCGATGACTATGCGGAGGATTTCACCGGGTTCAGCGGTATGGCCGGCCTGGTGACCGCGGATATGAAGTACCAGCTGGAGCGGCTGTTGCAGAAGGAGTGGGGGGAGGGGGTTGAGGATACGATTCCAGCCGACGAGGCGACGCTGGCCGCGGCAACCGCCGCTGAAGATGCCCCGCCTTCCACGCCACTGTCCAAGGCCCCCGCTGTTGATGTTGTCACCACCGATACAGACCAGGATGAGGTTAAAGCATGACCATTGAAACAGCCCCTGATCCACGTACCCATGCCTTGGCCGCCATGGCGGCACTGCCAGTGCAGGCCACCGGACTGGTGGCCTACCATGCCGGAGGACGGGTGCTGGTGATCGGGCCGGCCGACCAGATCGACGTCGCAGATCGCCTGGCAGACCAGCTGACGGCAATACCCTTGCCGCTGGATGCAGACGACACCGAAGGCCCGCAGGTGGATGGGCGCTCGCTCCAGCTTCAGGGTTATCTGGGGAAATTCCGGCTGCGGCTGGGGCGGGGGGAGGAGGCGTTGTCCCTGGAGGCGGATATGGTGCTCGACCTGAGTTCCAGCCCCCTGCTGGAGATGCCGATGAAGCCGCCCGGCTATGTGGCGCCTGACCCGGAGGATGAATCGTCACTGGCGGCCGCCCTGGATGAGCTGGCGGGCCTGACCGGCACCTTCGACAAGCCCCAGTACTTTCGCTACGACGCCGACCGTTGTGCCCATGCCCGCAACGGCGTTACCGCCTGCACCCGCTGCCTCGATGCCTGCCCGGCCGAGGCGATCCGCAGTCTGGGAGAGGTGATCCAGGTGGATCCGTTTCTGTGTCAGGGGGGTGGCGCCTGTGCCAGTGCCTGCCCCAGTGGGGCTATCGGTTATGCCTATCCGATTCTGGGTGACCTGATCGGGCGCATCCGTCGGCTGTTGATGGCCTTTGCCGATGCGGGGGGGCGGGATCCGGTAGTGCTGTTTCATGCCCGGGGCAGCCTGCCTGAAGCGCTGCTGACGCAGTATCCCCGGTTGCTGCCGGTGGCTGTGGAAGAGGTGGCCAGCGTGGGACCGGAGGCTTGGCTGTCGGCCATGGCCTATGGGGCCAGCCGGGTGATCGTCGACCTGGAATCCCCGATGCCGCAGCAGATAGAGCGGGCCCTCCGGGAACCGTTGCAGATGACGGAGGAAATCCTGCACGGCCTGGGGTATCCCCGCGACGCACTGGCCATGGGGGCGGTGGAATCGCTGCTGGCCGCGGATGATGTGGCCATGCCGGTGATCGCGCCGGCCCGCCATGCGGCCATGGATGACAAGCGCACAGCGCTGTTTCTGGCCCTGGATCATCTGCAGCAGCAGGCCTCCAATCCCCGGCCGATGATCAATCTGTCCGCGGGGGCCCCGTTTGGCGCTGCCGTGGTGGAGGCCGGCTCCTGCACCCTTTGCATGGCCTGCGCCAGCGTCTGCCCGGGGCATGCGCTGCAGGATGGCCAAGGCCAGCCCCAGCTGCGTTTCATCGAGGCCAACTGCATCCAGTGTGGCCTCTGCACCCGGACTTGCCCGGAAGACGCCATCTGGATCACCCCCCGCCTGTTGCTCGATCCGGAGATCCGCAGCCGTCCCAGAGTGCTGCATGAGGAAGAGCCGTTCTGCTGTGTCAGCTGCGGCAAGCCCTTTGCCACCCGCTCCGTCATCGACGGCATGCTTGCCAGGCTCTCGGGCCACTGGATGTTTCAGACCGAACGGGCGCGTCAACGCCTGAAGATGTGCGACGACTGCCGGGTAACGGATGTTGTACAGGACCAGGAGGCGATGCAGCTGGAGGAGATTACCCGCCAATGATCCTGCCGGTTCGGATCCGTTTCCGTTATCGGTCACTCTTTTCCCGCCGGAGCTGGTCCGGCGATTGCAACATATTCCCAGAGGGCCAGACCAATCATGACCATTGAAACGACAGCAGCCTGTGAACAGGATCCATTGCCCCCGGCCTTGACGGCAGGGGCCGATGAGGCAGCGGGTGCGCAGGAGCAGCAGTCCCGGGCCGTGGCCTATGGCCTGATTGCAGCACTGCTGCGGTCCCCGCCGGATCGGGCATTACTGGCTCAGGTGGGGGAGCTGTCACAGGTGAACAGTGGTGGTGATGACCTGGCCCTGGCGTGGTCCATGCTGGGCCTGGCCGCCCGCAGCAGCGCCCCGGAGGCGGTGGACGATGAGTTTCACGATCTGTTCATCGGCCTGGGCCGGGGTGAGCTGATGCCCTACGCCTCCTGGTATCTGACCGGTTTTCTCATGGAACGGAACCTGGGCCTGTTGCGCGACGATCTGGCCCGCCTTGGCATCGAGCGTGATCCATCGGTGGTGGAGCCGGAGGACCATATGGCGGCGCTCTGTGAGGTGATGCTGCTGTTGATCAGGGAGGGACGGGATTTCGAGGAGCAGGCGCGCTTTTTCGATCGGCATCTGGCGCGCTGGTGCGGCGCCTTCTTCGCCGATCTGAGTGGTGCAAAATCGGCCATCTTCTATCGTAACCTGGGACGTTTTGGCACCGCCTTCTTTCAACTGGAACAACGGTATTTTTCCATGCAGGTTTAACCAGGGACCTGTATCCGGGAACGAATTTTGGATCGAGACCCCTGATCGGGAGGAGACGAGATGAAGAGTGATTACAAGCCGGTGGACGGCGAACGACGCAGATTTCTCAGTGGCGCGGCAGCGGCCGGTGTCGGCAGCGTAGTGGCTGCCGCCGTCCCGGGCAGTGCCCTGGCCGGTGCCGAACAACAACCGGATGAAGCGGGCAGTGGCAAGGGCTACCAGCTCTCCCAGCACGTCCTCGACTATTACAAGAGCGCAGCCAGCTAAAGGGGAACCGCATATGAAACTCAAGAAACGCTCCGATCAGGCGGTATCCCGCGGCCAGGGTGGTGGCAGTGCGGTAACAAGGCGGGACTTCCTGCGCAACTCGGGACTGATGGCCGGTGGTGCGGTACTGGCCGCCAATCTGAGTCCGGTCATGATGCGCAAGGCCCAGGCCCAGAGCGGTCCAACGACGGCGGCGAAGCAGGTGAAGACCATCTGCACCCACTGCTCCGTGGGCTGCGGCATCATCGCCGAGGTGCAGAATGGCGTCTGGACCGGCCAGGAACCGGCCTTCGACCATCCCTTCAATCTGGGGGCCCACTGCGCCAAGGGGGCCTCAGTGCGCGAGCACGGCCATGGCGAGCGGCGTCTGAAGTATCCCACCAAGCTGGTCAACGGCAAGTGGAAGCGCATCTCCTGGGATCAGGCCATCAATGAGGTGGGTGACCGCCTGCTGAAGATCCGCGAGAGCTCCGGCCCGGATTCGGTGTACTGGCTCGGCTCCGCCAAGCACAACAACGAACAGGCCTACCTGTTTCGCAAGCTGGCGGCCATATGGGGCACCAACAACGTGGACCATCAGGCGCGTATCTGCCATTCCACTACGGTAGCGGGGGTGGCCAACACCTGGGGCTACGGCGCCATGACCAACTCCTACAACGATATCCATAACTCCCGGGCGATATTGTTGATCGGCAGCAACCCGGCGGAGGCCCATCCGGTGGCGCTGCAGCACATCTTCAAGGCGATGGAAGAGAACAATGCGCCGCTGATCGTGATCGACCCGCGCTTCACTCGTACTGCGGCCCATGCCAAGCACTTCCTGCGCATCCGTCCCGGCACCGACGTGCCCATCATCTGGGGCATGCTGTGGCATATCTTCCAGAACAGTTGGGAGGACAAGGAGTTCATCCGCCAGCGGGTGTATGGCCTGGACGAGGTGAAGCAAGAGGTGGCCAAGTGGACGCCGGCCGAGGTGGAACGGGTGACCGGGGTGCCGGAGAACCAGGTCTATGCTGCGGCCCGCACCATGGCCGACAACCGTCCCGGCACTTTCGTCTGGTGCATGGGGGGAACCCAGCACACCATCGGCAACAACAACACCCGGGCCTACTGCATCTTCCAGCTGGCGCTCGGCAACATGGGCGTGGCCGGTGGCGGCACCAATATCTTCCGCGGCCACGACAACGTGCAGGGAGCGACTGATTTCTGCGTGCTGTCTCACTCCCTGCCGGGCTATTACGGCCTGTCTGCCGGCGCCTGGAAGCACTGGGCCAAGGTCTGGGATCTGGACTTCGACTGGATCAAGAGCCGCTTCGACCAGGGCAGCTACGAAAAGAGCAAGGGCAAGGACGTGTCACCCATGCACACCAAGGGGATCCCGGTGTCCCGCTGGATCGATGGGGTGCTGGAGGAGACGGACAACATCGCCCAGCGCGACAAGTTGAAGGCGATGATTTTCTGGGGGCATGCACCCAACAGCCAGACCCGTGGTCCTGAGATGAAGAAGGCGATGGAGGATCTGGACACCCTGGTGGTGATCGACCCCTATCCCACGGTATCTGCGGTGATGCATGACCGCACCGATGGCGTCTATCTGCTGCCGGCCGCCACCCAGTTCGAGACCTATGGCTCGGTGACCGCCTCCAACCGTTCCCTGCAGTGGCGTGACCGGGTGATCGAACCCCTGTTCGAATCGCTGCCCGACCATACCATCATGTACAAGCTGGCGCGCAAGCTCGGCATCGAGGGTGAACTGTGCAAGCACATCCAGGTGAATAATGACGAGCCTCTGATCGAAGACATCACCCGTGAATTCAACAAGGGGATGTGGACCATCGGTTATACCGGCCAGAGCCCGGAACGGTTGAAGAAGCAGCAGCAGAACTGGGGCACTTTCGACTACACCAGCATGCTCGCCGAAGGTGGACCCTGCGATGGTGAATATTACGGCCTGCCCTGGCCCTGCTGGGGTACTGCAGAGATGGGCCACCCCGGCACTCCGAATCTGTATGACATGAGCAAGCCGGTGGCAAAGGGTGGCCTCACCTTCCGTGCCCGCTTCGGGGTGGAGCGCAACGGGGTCAGCCTGTTGGCGGATGGTGCCTGGTCCAGGGGTTCCGAGATCCGTGATGGTTATCCCGAGTTCACCGACAAGCTGCTGAAGAAGCTGGGCTGGTGGGATGATCTGATGCCGGAAGAGAAGAAGCTGGCCGAAGGCAAGAACTGGAAGACCGACCGCTCGGGCGGCATCCAGCGGGTGGCCATCAAACATGGTTGTGCACCGTTCGGTAACGCCAAGGCCCGTACCGTGGTCTGGACCTTTCCCGATCCGGTGCCGATTCACCGTGAGCCGCTGTACACCAGTCGCCGGGATCTGGTGGAGAAGTATCCCACCTATGAAGACCGCAAATCGTTCTATCGTCTGCCCACCCGTTATGGGTCGATCCAGGCCAAGGACTACACCAAGGAATTTCCTATCATCCTCACCACGGGCCGCCTGGTGGAATACGAGGGCGGCGGTGACGAGACCCGCTCAAACCCCTGGTTGGCGGAACTGCAGCAGGAGATGTTCGTAGAGATCCATCCGCGGGATGCCAATAATGCCGGTATCCGGGATGGTGACGATGTCTGGGTGGAAGGCCCTGAAGGAGGGCGTGTCAGGGTGAAGGCACAGGTGACCCGCCGTGTCGGATCCGGTGTCGCTTTTATGCCTTTTCATTTTGGTGGACATTTCCAGGGCAGAGATCTCCGCAGCAAATACCCCGAAGGTTCGGATCCATACGTTTTGGGTGAGGCGGCCAATACCGTCATGACTTATGGCTACGACTCGGTGACCCAGATGCAGGAAACAAAATGCACATTGTGCCGTATCACCAAGGCTTGAGGGGGTAACTAATAATGGCTCGAATGAAATTTTATTGTGATGCCGAACGCTGTATCGAGTGCAACGGCTGTGTCACCGCGTGCAAGAACGAGAACGAAGTGCCCTGGGGTGTGAACCGGCGCCGTGTGGTGACCATAAGGGATGGCAAGGTTGGTGAGCGTTCACTCTCCGTGGCATGCATGCACTGCTCCGATGCACCTTGCGCCGCAGTCTGCCCGGTGGACTGCTTTTACACTACGGAAGATGGAGTGGTGCTGCACGACAAGGATATCTGCATCGGCTGCGGCTACTGCTTCTATGCCTGCCCCTTCGGTGCGCCCCAGTTCCCCGAGAACGGCGCCTTTGCTACCCGCGGCAAGATGGACAAATGTACCTTCTGTGCCGGTGGTCCGCTGCCAGACAACAGTGCCGAAGAGTACCGCAAATACGGTTCCAACCGGCTGGCCGAAGGCAAGTTGCCCCTGTGTGCTGAGATGTGTTCGACCAAGGCGCTGCTGGCCGGTGACGCTTCGGTGGTCTCGGATATCTACCGCAAACGGGTGATCAACCGTGGTGCCAGCGTGCTCGACTGGGGCGTCTCCTATCAGCGGGCCACCCTGAGGGCACCCAGCGGACTAAAGGGGAAGGCGACCAGTCGCGATTGAACCCACTGGTCATCATCTCCACCCATGTCAGTGGTTTCCGCCATTCTTTCATCCTCCCCGGAGGGATGGCGGTTTTTTTCAGGAAACGGTATGAGTGATTCAAATAACATGCACTGTCACCAGGCCAGGGGAACTTTCGGGGCGGTGCTCATACTGTTGTTGAGCCTGCTGCCGGGTATTTCGCTGGCGCAGGTGAAAGAAGGGATACAGATTGCCAATCCTGGAACCGATCTGTGGCGTGAGGTGCGGCAGCGCCAGGAAGCCGAGTTGCAGGTACAGCCACCGGTGGCGCAGAAAGACGCGGCCCCGGGGGTAGATCTGTGGCGGGAGATCAACCGGCTGGAGCCGAAGGCGCTGCCGACCGGCAGCAGCCAGGTGCAGGGGGTGGACAGCGGCAGCCTGATCAACCCCTACGGCAATCTGTGGCGGGAGTTCCGCATGCAGTGGCTGGTCCCCTATGGCGGCTATGCCCTGGGTGGGGTGCTGCTGCTGATCCTGCTGTTCTATCTGATCCGGGGAGAGGTGAAGATCGAGGCGGGGCCCAGCGACAGTAAGCTGTTCCGTTACACCGTCTATGAGCGAACCATCCACTGGTTCACCGCCATCGTGTTCCTGTTTCTGGCCTTCACCGGCCTGATCATCCTGTTTGGTCGCAGCTTGCTGCTGCCCTGGATGGGGTCGGCGTGGTTCGCCCCCATCGCCTCGGCCAGCAAGGAGGGGCATAATCTTTTCGGCCCCTTGTTCCTGCTGGCCCTGCTGCTGATGTTCGTCAAGTTCGTGCGGCGCAACATCTATGAGAAGGGGGATCTCACCTGGTTGCTGCGGGGCGGTGGGATGGTCGGTGGCAGGCATGTGCCTTCGAATTTCTTCAATATGGGTGAGAAGAGCCTGTTCTGGCTATTGATCCTGGTGGGTGGCGTCATCGTCACATCAGGACTGGTGCTGCTGTTTCCGGTGTTCGGTCAGGGAAGGGAATGGATGGAACTGTCTCATGTGGCCCACGGCATCACCACTCTGGTGATGATTGGGGTGATCATGGGCCATATCTATATTGGCAGCCTGGGTATGGAAGGGGCCCTGGAGGGGATGAAGACCGGTTACTGCGATCTCAACTGGGCGCGGTCCCACCACGACTGGTGGGCGGAGAAATGCGAGGAGGAGGGTAAGGTGCTCAGCAGCGATGAGGTGGCCCGGCTGCTGGGTGAGCGCGCACAGGTTCGACCGATCAAGACGTCACCGGTGGAGGGGGGGCAATGATCTCAGATCTGATCGATGGCCCTCTGTGGTACTTCGCCTCAGCCGTGTTCGTGGCCGGCGTACTGTGGCGCATGGTTTCGATCCTGATGCAGGGGGTGAAGCGGGACCTGGCGCCGCCCCGGGGCAGTGGGTCGCTAGGTGCGGTGAAGGCCTTGTTCAGTCGTTTCGTCCCCCGGCGCACCGTCGCCCAGCGGGGGCGCCTGCAACTGGTGGCCGGTTACATGTTCCACCTGGGGTTGTTCGCCCTGCTGTTCCTGGCCCGCCCGCATGTGGACTTCTTTGCCGAGCGTATCACCGGCTTCGGCTGGACTGCGCTGCCCCACTGGGGATTCATCCTCAGCGCTGAGATCACCTTCGCAGGCCTGATCCTGTTGTGGCTGCACCGGCTGCTGCATCCGGTGACCCGGCTGCTCTCCAGTGCCGATGACCATGTGGGCACCGGGCTGGTGTTCCTGGTGATGCTGACCGGCTGTCTGGCCCTGGCCCAGGCCTTCGAGCCGCTGCGGCTGCTGCACCTGTTCCTGGCCGAGCTGCTGCTGATCTATTTTCCGTTCAGCCGGCTGATGCACGCCTTTACCTTCGCCTTCAGCCGCAGCTACACCGGCGCCACCATGGGCCGTAAGGGGGTCAGCGCATGAAACCGGAAGTCGCGGAAGGGATCGTGGAACTGAACCGGCAGATCGATTCACGGACGGCCGCCTACTTCTCCAGCTGCGTGCACTGCGGGCTCTGTGCCGAGGCATGCCTGTTCTATACCGAGACCGGGGATCCGCGCTACACGCCAATCCACAAGCTGGAGCCCATGCGCCGTCTGTGGCGCCAGAAACACACCTTCTGGGGGCGCCTCGCCGCTTCCGTAGGGTTGTCCCGGCCGCTCACGGAACAGGACTTCGCCGACTGGGAGGAGCTGTTGTACGACAGCTGCACCATGTGCGGTCGCTGCTCTATGGTCTGCCCGGTAGGGAACGATATCACCTACATGATCCGCCGCCAGCGTGAAGGTTTTTCCCGTGCCGGTTATGCACCGCCGGGGGTGCAGGAAGCCACCCGGCGCTCCCTGGAACTCGGCAGCCCCATGGGGGTGACCGTGAAGACCCTGAGGGCACAGCTCAGTCATGTGGAAAAGGCGACGGGACTGAGTATCCCCATCGACCAGCAGGGGGCAGACTACATGGCCCTGTTCTCTTCCATGGAGGTAATCAACTTCCCTGAGTACATCGAAAGCTTGGCGCGCATCTTTCATGCATCAGGTGTTTCCTGGACTATTGCCAGCGAGGGATTCGAAGCGACCAACAGCGGCATCCAGATTGGCAGCAGTGAGGCAGCCCGGGAGATCGTCGGCCGGGTGGTGAAAGCTGCCGAGGCGCTGCAGGTAAAGTATGTGATCAGTCCGGAATGCGGTCATGCCTATACCGCCATCCGCTGGGAGGGGCCGAACCTGATCGGCCGGCCCTACAAATTCCAGGTGATACATATTCTGGAACTGCTGGATCAACTGCAAAAGGAGGGTCGGTTGAAGTTGGAGGGCCAGACCGACACGCCCATGAGTTTTCACGATCCCTGTCAGATCGTGCGCCGTGGGGGTGTTATCGATGAACCCCGGGATCTGCTGAAAAAGGTCGCCAGTGGTTTTGTGGAGATGGCAGACCATGGCGTGATGAACTGGTGCTGCGGTGGCGGCGGGGGTGTCAGCGCCAACGAGCGGGCTGACGACCTGCGGCTGCGGGTGTTCAAGCGCAAGAAGAGCCAGCTGGATGAACTGGGGGTGCATACTCTGGTGACCGCCTGCGCCAACTGTCGCATCGTGCTTGAGGAAGGACTGGAGGCCTACGAAATGGATACTGAGGTGATCGGTCTGACCGAGTTGGTGGCGACCTATCTGGAGCCGGCGGCCGAATGATCGATTGAGGTTGCTTCTGAAGCCAAGGGTGGTGGATAAGCGCAGTGCATCCACCATATTGGAGGTTATTTTCGTTGACGCGTGTCTCCTGGTTCCGGGCGATGGCCCGGTCGTAGTCTACGGTTCCCAAGGGGGGGTGGAAGCCGGTGCATAGAATGGGGTGTCCAACTCCCTGAATTTGTGCAGCACCCCCATGGCGTCCAGCAGGGCACAGAGAAAGCCGGTGCCTGACACCCGGCCCATCCCGCCAAGGCCACACTCGGTCTCTCCGAAGGTTCGGCAACCGTCCCGGCGCCCCTGGGGGGCATGGAGCAGGGATGGTACCGGGTCGCCCACATGGCGGCCGCTGTTGCAGTCGGTGGAGTGGTCGCCGGTGATGCCGATCACCAGTCCCTGGTCGAGCAAGGGTGAGATGGCATGGTCGATGCGTTCCAACAGCTGTCTCTTCCCTTCCGGATCACGATCGTGAGCGCAGATGTCCGGCCCCTTGATGTGCAGGAATACCAGATCGTGCTGTGCCAGGGCCGTGATCGCTGTATCGACCTTGGCTTCGAGGTCGGTGTCGGGCAGGGCGGTGAAGCCCGGGTTTTCCAGTACCGTAAAACCCAGCAGGTGGCCAAGTCCGGTGACGGTGCTTTCCCTGGCGATCAGTGCCGGGTGGATGCCGAGATGCCGGGTAAGCCCCTGGACCGGGTGGCGCATGCCGGGGCTGCGGCAGAGGATGCCGTTGGCTGGTGGCAGGCCGCTTTCCAGGCGGTGCCGGTTGACCGGGTGCTCTTTCAGACGCCGATGGGCGATCTGGGTGAAACGGTTGATTGCCCTGGCGCTGGCGCGGGCGCGCAGGTCGTCCTGTAGTGGCCTTGCGGGAGGGAGTGCGGCCGGGTGATCCAGGTCGCCTGGATCGGTATCTGAAATCCGGGCCGACAACCCCTCTCCCTGAAGACACAGCACCGCCCGGTGCTGGGTCGCCGGATAGAGGCTGGCACGCACGCCGTCGCCCAGGTCCAGATCCCGCAGTTCGGCCGCCAACAGGGCCGCGTCCTGTTCACTGATGCGCCCGGCGCGCCGGTCGAGAATGCGAAAACCATCACCATTCTGCTCGATGGTCGCCAGATTGGCGCGAATCAGCAGTTCGCCGTCGGGACCGTTCAGGCCGATGCCGGCTGCTTCGATGGGGCCTCTGGCCAGATGTATGATTTCACCTGGTGGAATACCCAGCAATATGCCGGTGCCGGTGTGGGTGCCTACCGGCACGCCGGGGAACAGGGGATCCACTATGGCCCCCTGACCTGCGGTGATCAGCCGGTCCATGTTGGGTGTGGCTGCCGCTTCCAGTGGAGTGGCTCCGCCGAACTGTTGTTGTCCCCGATCGCCAAGGCCATCCAGGATCAGCAGTACCCCTTTGTATCGGGCGCTGTTTCTGGTGTTGGAATCAGTCATGCCCAAATACCTCTGCCGGAGTCCCGGTAAATCCCTCCGACATGACGTCGATGATGGTGCGCATGATCTCCACCGTGGTCTTCTCCCGGTCATCGTTGGTGATGATGGGGATGCCATGCTGGTCGGCTTCGGAGAGCAGATAGGTCTGTAGTTCCCAGATGCGTTCGAAACCGGACAGGTAGCGCTTGCTGCCCCTCTCCGGGGCACGCTTGCCGCGGCCCTGCAGGCGCTTTTTCAGTTTGTCCTTTTTCAGCACCGCCAGCATGATCGGGACGATGACTGCATCCTCCCGGCGGTCGATGTAACCGAGCAGGGAGGGATGGACATGCACCCCCTCCAGGATCAGGGAGACCCGCTCCTTCAGGGCGCGCTGAATCACCGCTTCGCAGGGCACGGAGACCAGCTCCATCTGGCTGCGGTAGCCGTCTGCGATCAGGCTCTCCTGATCCTGATTGGTGAGCTTGGCCGGCAGGGCGGTCCAGGCGTCGAAGGCTGAGGTGTGCAGTACCGGCAACAGCCGCTTGGGCAACAGCTGCCGCATCACTTCCCGCAGCATGTCCGTGGACTGGGTGCGCACCACCCCGAGCCGATGCGCCACCTCAGTGGCTACAGTGCTCTTGCCGCAGCCGGTGGTGCCGCCAAGCAGCAGAATAAGCGGCTGGTTGCTATGCTTGTATTTCTCCCATACCAAATAGCGCCGAGCCACCTCTGGCCCTAAGTGCCGGTGCAGGCAAATATAGGTCAGATGGCCGAGCCGTGAGCTGTTGACTTCCGATACACCATTCTCCAGCAGGTGCTGATAAACATGGCGGCTGGCCAGTTTCGCTTGGTCGGCGGAGAGTCCGCATGACTGCAGACACTGCAGATGTTCTGTGTGGGCGAAGGGGAGTGCCTGGCCGTCGGCATCCCGCACCATGATCAGGGCCGGTGCATGGCCTGTGGGCTGATAGGCATCCGCGATAGTGTCGTCGAAGGTGTTCCGCAGCAGCTCCAGTACGAGCTGGTGGAGTTGCCCGGTGGTGATCTGATCCCTGTCTGCCAGCGCCTCGCGTACCTGGGTGGCCAGTTTGTAGGCATCGTCGAAGCCGAGGCCCGCGTCGTGCAAGGAGCGGACCAGAATGCCGCGCAGGAAGGGGACGCGGGTGCCGTCGGACGGGTCGATTACGAAAGTCTTTGCCATAGAGCGCTGCAAGCCTGCCGTTGATCCGGCAACCATAACAGAAAAGTAGCCGCGCAGCTGCAAGCCGGTCTGTGGCAGCTGGCAAAGGTCTGTTTCAAAAATGTCGCGCACAGCCCCGGTGATTCTTTGGGGCCTGTAGTAATCCTGTAACAATCCGCCAGCATACTCCGCGTCAGATTCTCAACCAACCGGAGTATTTAGACAGTGAACAAAAAACAGATCGTCTTGAGTGGCGCATTGGCCCTGACAACTCTGGGTGCCCAGGCAGCCTCCCGGGACTATATTTCCATCGTCGGTTCATCCACCGTCTATCCTTTCGCCACCGTGGTGGCCGAGACCTTCGGCAAGACCTCCAAGTTCAAGACGCCAAAGATCGAATCCACCGGTTCCGGTGGTGGGCTGAAGCTGTTCTGCGAGGGGGTTGGGGTGCAGTATCCGGATATCACCAATGCCTCCCGGCGAATCAAGAAGTCCGAGGTGGAGCGTTGCGCGAAGAACGGCGTGACAGAGATCGTCGAGGTGAAGGTCGGGTATGACGGGATCGTGCTGGCAAACTCCAAGCAGGCGCCGCAGATGGATCTCTCCCGTAAATCCATTTTCCTGGCCCTGGCCAAGCAGGTGCCGAACCCCAAGGGTGGTGACACCCTGGTGGACAATCCCTACAAGACTTGGCATGACGTCGATTCGACCCTGCCCAATGTGAAGATCGAAGTGCTGGGCCCACCGCCGACCTCCGGTACCCGTGATGCCTTCGTCGAGCTGGCCATGGAAGGTGGCTGTAAGAAGTTCGATTGGATCAAGCAGATCAAGGCCGATTCCAAGACGGCAAAGAAGGCTGGCGACAAGGCCAAGGCCAAGCAGCTGAAGAGCCGTTACAAGGGTATCTGCCATACCATCCGTGAGGACGGCGCCTACATCGAGGCGGGTGAGAACGATAACCTGATCGTGCAGAAGCTGGATAGCAATCCGAAGGCGGTGGGTATCTTTGGTTTCAGCTTCCTGGAGCAGAACGAGGACAAGATCCAGGGCTCCAAGGTAGATGGCGTGGCCCCGACCTTTGAGAATATCGCGGAAGGAAAGTACCCCGTTTCCCGCCCTTTGTTCTTCTATGTCAAGAAGGCCCACGTGGGCAAGATTCCGGGTATCCGCGAGTACCTGGCCGAGTTTACCAGTGAGAAGGCCTGGGGTGATGAGGGTTATCTGTCAGACAAGGGACTGATCCCGATGCCTGGGGCAGAGCGTGAAAAGTATACCGCCGATGCCAAGGCACTGAAGCCGCTGAAGCTCAACTGACAGCGCCAGGGAGCGGCACCCCTGTTGCGGAGATCCGGGTTATGCACCGGATCTCTGTGGCGGGGGTGTCGTTCATCTGTCGCGAGCCGGGATATTATCGGCAGCCCTGCTTCCCTTTTATGGGTTTTCTGCAATGCATATCACCACCACTCTCGTCGTTCTGTTGATTCTGATGGCCGTGGCCTACCAGATCGGTTGGCGCCGCTCTCTCAGGGTTGCCGGTGGCCGCTCCAGGATGGCCCGGCTTCACTCCCTGCCCGGGTATCACGGTCTCTATACGGCCCTTCTGTGTGGTCTGCCAGCACTGGTGGTCCTGGGCCTCTGGGTCGCTTTTCAATCCAATGTCATCACCCATCTGGTACTGGCTGATCTGCCACCGGAGATGCGCCAGTTGCCATCAGAGCATCTCGGGCTGCTGGTCAATGACATCCGTAATCTGGCCCAGGGCAATATCACTTCTGGTGAGATCAGCCCGGCCATGCAACAGGCAGCGGATCACTACCGCAGCCTGCAACAGACCGCATCAGCGGCCCTGCTGGTGGTGGTCATCTCCCTGGCCATCGCTGGCATCCTGATTGGTTGGCGCATGATTTCGCCCCGTCTGCGCGCCCGCAACCGTGTTGAGAACATCGTGCGCTGGCTGCTCATCATCAGCTCCCTGGTGGCGATCTTCACCACCCTGGGTATCGTCCTGTCGGTGCTGTTCGAATCGATTCGGTTCTTCAATATCATTCCCATCAGCGATTTTCTGTTCGGCCTCAGTTGGAGTCCGCAGATGGCGATCCGCGAGGATCAGGTCGGCTCTTCCGGTGCCTTTGGCGTGATCCCCCTGTTTGCCGGTACCTTGCTGATCTCCCTGATCGCCCTGCTGGTGGCTGTGCCCATCGGCCTGATGTCGGCGATCTACCTCTCCGAGTATGCCGGCCGCAGGTTGCGTGCTCTGGCCAAGCCGGTGCTGGAGATTCTGGCCGGCATCCCGACCGTGGTCTACGGCTTTTTTGCTGCCCTGACCGTGGCCCCCTTCATTCGTGACAGCGGTGCTTTTGTCGGATTGGAAGTCTCTTCCGAGAGCGCCCTCGCGGCCGGGCTGGTGATGGGTGTCATGATCATCCCTTTCGTCTCGTCCCTCTCCGACGATGTGATCAATGCGGTGCCCCAGGCGATGCGTGACGCCTCCTATGGGGTCGGGGCAACCCGCGCTGAAACCATTACCCAGGTGGTCATCCCGGCGGCGCTGCCGGGAATCGTCGGCGGTGTACTGCTGGCCGCATCACGGGCCATCGGCGAGACCATGATCGTGGTGATGGCGGCCGGTCTGACCGCCAACTTCACCGCCAATCCGCTGGAGAGCGTGACCACCGTGACGGTGCAGATCGTCACCCTGCTGGTGGGGGATCAGGAGTTCGACAGTCCTAAGACCCTGGCCGCCTTTGCCCTGGGTCTGACGCTGTTCGTCGTCACCCTCGTCATGAATGTCATCGCGTTGCACGTGGTGCGCAAATATCGTGAACAATATGAGTGAATCAAATCTGAAACCGATCGATCTGATCAACGCAGGCCTGGCGCGGCGGCGTGCCCGTGAGCGCCGTTTTCGGCTGATCGGGCTGGGGGCCGTCGTCATCGGTCTTAGCCTGGTGGTGATCCTGTTCAGCGATATCATCGGCAAGGGCTATACGGGGTTTCTGCAGACCCAGATTCGCCTGACCATCGACTTCGACCCGCAATCACTGGACCCGGATGGCCAGCGGGATCCGGAGGCGTTGTCCCGGGCCGACTATGCGGGCCTGATCAAGGCTGCCCTGCGCGCCAGGTTTCCCGACGTCAAGGCGCGCAAGGAGAAGCGCAGCCTGTACCGGATCATCAGTTCCGGGGCACCCTTTGCGCTACGTGAGATGGTGTTGGCGAACCCGGACCTCATCGGTACCAGCAAGCCGGTGTGGCTGGTTGCCGACGATGATATCGATATGGTGGTGAAGGGGCATATCGACCGCACCATCCCAGAGGCCAACCGGCGCGTGAAGGACAAGGTGATCGCCTGGGTGGAGCGGCTGGAGCAGGAAGGGGCTGTGGCGAAACGCTTCAATACCACCCTGTTCACCCATGGTGACTCCCGGGAGCCGGAGCAGGCGGGCATCGGCGGGGCGGTGATGGGTTCCCTGTACACCTTGCTGGTGACCCTGTTGCTCTCCTTTCCCATCGGTGTGGCCACGGCGGTCTATCTGGAAGAGTATGCCCCGGTCAATCGCTGGACCGATCTGATCGAGGTGAATATCAACAACCTGGCGGCGGTGCCTTCCATCGTCTTCGGTCTGCTGGGGTTGGCGGTGTTCATCAACTTCTTCGGCCTGCCCCGTTCGGCCCCGCTGGTAGGTGGCCTGGTGCTGACCCTGATGACCCTGCCCACCATCATCATCGCCAGCCGTGCGGCCCTGAAATCGGTGCCGCCGTCGATCCGCGAGGCGGCCCTGGGTGTTGGGGCCTCCAAGCTGCAGACTATCATCCATCACGTGCTGCCCCTGGCCATGCCGGGGATGCTCACCGGCACGATCATCGGCATGGCTCAGGCGCTGGGGGAGTCGGCGCCGCTGCTGATGATCGGAATGGTGGCATTCATCGTCGATATTCCCCACAGCGCGCTGGATCCGGCCACCGTGTTGCCGGTGCAAGTCTATCTCTGGGCCGACAGTCCGGAGCGGGCCTTCGTCGAGCGCACCTCGGCGGCAATCATGGTGTTGCTTGCCTTCCTCATCGTCATGAACCTGCTGGCGGTGATTCTGCGTAAGAAATTTGAACGGCGCTGGTAGCGCCTGTCCCTTTGGCGAGGTTGTATATCATGAACACGACAGCTGATGCGGCTATCATTGAAAATGTCATTCCAATAGATGCCGTTGCACAGGAGTCAGAAGCGTTGAAAGCTGCAGAGTACGAATTTGCTGGAACGGTGGGGGACATCACGGCATCCAGGCCGCGCATGACGGCCCGTAACGTGAATGTCTGGTACGGCGATAAGCAGGCCATTCTGGATGTCAGTCTGGATATCGGCCAGAACGAAGTGATCGCCATGATTGGACCCTCCGGCTGTGGCAAGTCCACCTTCCTGCGCTGTCTCAACCGGATGAACGACACCATCGATATCTGCCGGGTCAGCGGTGAGATCAAGCTGGGCGATCAGGACATCTACGACAAGCGCATGGATGTGGTGCCGCTGCGGGCCCAGGTGGGGATGGTGTTCCAGAAGCCCAACCCGTTTCCAAAATCGATCTATGACAACATCGCCTATGGACCGCGTATCCATGGACTGGCGCCAACCAAGGCCGACCTGGATGAGATCGTTGAGACCACGCTGCGCCGTGCCGGCCTCTGGGAGGAGGTGAAGGACCGGTTGAGTCAGCCTGGCACCGGGCTCTCCGGTGGTCAGCAGCAGCGCCTCTGTATTGCCCGTGCTATCGCTGTATCGCCCGAAGTGATCCTGATGGATGAGCCCTGCTCCGCCCTGGATCCTATCGCCACCGCCAAGGTGGAGGAGCTGATCGAGGAGTTGCGGGAGCGGTACACCATTGCCATCGTCACCCACTCCATGCAGCAGGCGGCACGGGTCTCCCAGCGCACCGCCTATTTCCATCTGGGGCGGCTGATCGAGGTGGGCAGGACGGATGACATATTTACCAATCCCCGACACAAGCTCACCGAGGATTACATCACCGGTCGCTTTGGTTGATCCTCGTTCATTTGCAGTCGGCACAGCAACGGCCAATATTTAGGAAAACGATATGAATGAAATGACCGACGGCCACATCGTCAAGAGTTACAATCGAGAGCTGGGGGAGTTGCACCAATCCGTGATCCGGGCCGGGCGACTGGTGGAGGATCAGATCGTCCAGGCGGTAAAGAGCCTCGAGGATGAGGATGTCGAGACGGCCAATACGGTGGTGCTGCGGGATAAGGAGATCGATGACATCGAACTGGCGGTAGACGACCAGATCGTGCATCTGATCGCCAAGCGGCAACCGATGGCAAGGGATCTGCGGGAGGTGCTGGCCGTCGGCAAGATTATGTCCGACCTGGAACGGGTCGGCGATCAGGCCCGCCGCATCGCCCGCCTTACCCTCCATTTCTATGAGGGTGACAACAAGCCGCCGGCCTATGCACTGATCAGCGATATTCCCAAGCTGGCGTTGTTGGTGATCGAGATGGTGCGCAAGGCCGTTGATGCCTTCGCCGACCTGGACAGCCAATTGGCGGTCGAGGTCATCCGCATGGATATGCAGTTGGATGAGGACATGAAGTCGGCTCTGCGCCGCCTCTCCACTTATCTGATGGAGGATGCCCGCAGTGTGGGGCAGGTGGTGGAGATCACCTTGGGCTTGCGGGCCATCGAACGCATTGGCAGCCACGCCGCCTATGTTGCCCGTCACACCATCTTCCTGATCAAGGGCAAGGACGTGCGCCATGAGAGTCTGGATGAAGTGACTCAGGAAGTGATGCAGTAACGCCGCAGTTTCCGTGGCCGTGACAAGGCCACTATTCGGGGATGAACAATTTCGGGTGGGGACCTGTTGCGTTTGCAACGGGGGTGGCGTCAGGCAGGGTGATGGATTTTGGCAATGACAGCATTCGTTGCTGCCAGACTCCAGCCTCTTCGGATCTCTTGGAAGCGTCAATCGTGACTGGCCGCCGGCTGTCGTGAATTTGCGGCTCCTTCAGAGGGTCCCTGCTACTGCACGGGTGCCCAGCGGTTGCTGGTGCGAGTCGGGGAGGATCTCTATCTCAGGCTGTCTCCTGGCTTGTTCCAATAGTGCAGGTTGTGGTTCAGGAAACATGATGCAGAGCCCATCGGTATCGACCTGTTCCACGATCAGTCCCGATAATGCCCACTCTTTGTCATCGAGCCGGAAGCAGGCATCCACCATATTGCCTCTGGGGATGCTCAGTTGGCCGGTTTCGAGGAACAGCCCTCCACGGGAAAGATTCTTCACAATGACTGAAAAACTTCTTCCGCGGTGCTGAATGGTCGCGGGAATTCGGGTTTCTACACGTGCGTGATGTCTTTTTTCTATGGTCATCTATATCTCCTCATTTCGTGAGCAGACGATAGCCTCCTCCGGTTGCAGTTCGTTGTCAGGATGATGACACTTTTGTTTCCGTTTGCCGTTCATCCCCGGCGAGCCCCGGTCCACCTGATTCAGGGGAAAATTTGACGGTGACGATGCGCAGCAGGGTGAGCAGGGTGATCACCGACATGCTGAAAAACACCCGGGCAGGAGCGTAGTCCTGATACCAGAGGCTGATCAGCTCTCCGATCAGTACCACCAAGGCGGCATCCAGGATCAGGGTCAACTTGACCCGCCCCAGTTCCAGATAGGATTGCAGAGTGCGGACCAACTCCAGGATGGCCAACATTAGGACAACTTCAATGATCATCTGTTCCGCGCCTTGTCCCCATTCACTGGTCAGGGTGATGTAGAGATGGCGCAGCAGGTTGATGATGCCGCCGAGCAGCCAGAGGCCGAGGCAAAGCATGATGCCCCCCACCAGTAACCGGGTCATGGTCGAGTAGAGCCGGGGATCGAGCAGAGGGTGGTTTTTGCGGTCGCCGCGGGAGTTCGTTTCGTCGCTGTTCATGGCGACGCAGGTTAGCGGCCCGGTGTTACCGGATGATTACACAGGCTGTTAACCTGGCGCTTATGAGAGATCGGTTACGTTGCGAGCGCCGACAGCAACTTGCGCAGGGCCTGCCCGCGGTGGCTGAGACGGTTTTTTTCCTCCGCACTCAACTCGGCCGAGCTGCAGTTGTGGTCCGGGACCCAGAACAGGGGGTCATAGCCGAAGCCGTTCTCTCCTCTGGGCTCGGTCAGGATGACTCCTTCCCAGGTGCCCTGACAGATGATGGGGGTGGGGTCATCGGCATGGCGCAGGTAGACCATCAGGCATTGGAAACGTGCGGTCCGCGCCGCCTCCGGCACGCCTTGCAGGGCCTCCAGCAGTTTACGGTTGTTGTCCTGGTCGTTGCAGCCGGTGCCGGCATAGCGGGCCGAGTAGATGCCGGGTGCGCCATTGAGGGCATCCACCTCCAGACCTGAGTCGTCGGCGATGGCCGGCAGGCCGCTGAGCCGGGCGGCATGACGCGCCTTGAGAATCGCGTTCTCCACGAAGGTGAGGCCGGTCTCTTCTGCATCAGGGATGTCGAACTCCCGCTGTGGTATCACCTGAATGGACTGGGCGGCCAGCAGTTGATTGATCTCACGCACCTTTCCGGCATTGTTGCTGGCCAGTACGATTCGTTCGCCTTCGTGACTCTGGGGCATGGGGGTTTCTCTTCGGTTGGTCGGGATGCGGATTGTAACTCAATTCTCACTGCAGCCGGATAGTTGCAAATTGTGTACAATTCCCGCCTTTGCAGATTGTTCTGGAGGCCTGATGCTCGAAGTGGCGGAGCTGGAGTGCGTGCGCGGGGACCGGCGGCTGTTCTCCGGGGTCTCTTTTTCCCTGCTGCCGGGAGAACTGCTGCATCTGTATGGTCACAACGGCAGTGGCAAGACCACCCTGATGCGGACCGTCTGCGGGCTGGTCAGGCCCGAGTCCGGGGCGATTCGCTGGGACGGTGACGATATCCATCGGCTGGGTGACGAGTTTACCCGGGAGCTGCTCTACATTGGCCACAAGGATGCCATCAAGGCGGACCTCAACGGGGTGGAGAACCTGCGCATCGCCAGTCGTCTCAGCGGCGTGCCGCTGTCTGATCAGCAGGCCTGGGATGCATTGGAGCGTATGGGATTGCGTGGCCACGAAGACCTCCCTACCCGGGTGCTCTCCCAGGGGCAGAAGCGGCGGGTCACTCTGGCCCGGTTGCTGGTCAGCCAGGCCCGCTTGTGGATCCTCGACGAGCCTTTCACCGCGCTGGATGTGGCGGCAGTGGACCTCCTGCAGTCGGTGATCCGGGCGCATGTGGAGCAGGGCGGTATGGTCATGCTGACCACGCATCAGGAGGTGAGTCTGACCCGGGGCGAGGTGAAGCAGTTGCGCCTGGGCTGGAAGGAGGATGGTGATGTTTGAGGTCTTCCGTATCCTGGTGATGCGTGATCTGGTGCTGGCCATGCGCCGGCGTTCCGATATCTTCTCCACCCTGTTCTTCTTCGTCATCGTGGTCAGCCTGTTCCCGTTGGGCATTGGTCCGGAGATGAAGACCCTGCGCCTGATTGCCCCCGGCGTGGTCTGGGTCGCGGCTCTGCTCGCCTCTATGCTGGCGCTGGAGCGGCTGTTCGCGGCGGATCATGACGATGGCACCCTGGAACAGATGCTGCTCACACCGCAGCCCCTGTTTCTGCTGGTATTGGCCAAGGTGATGGCCCACTGGCTGGTGACCGGCGTGCCGCTGGTATTGATGGCGCCCCTGCTGGGGTTGCAGTATGACCTGTCGACCGATGCCCTCTCGGTGCTGGTGGTCTCCCTGCTGCTGGGCACGCCTGCCCTGAGTCTGATCGGCGCCATCGGGGCTGCGCTCACCCTGGGATTGCGGGGAGGCGGCGTGTTGGTGTCATTGTTGGTGCTGCCGCTCTGTATTCCGGTGCTGATCTTCGGTGCCGGCGCGGTGGAGGCGAGCGTGTCCGGCCTGGGTGGGCAGGGGCACCTCTCCCTGCTGGGCGCGATCCTGATCTTCTCCCTGCTGTTCGCGCCCCTGGCTACCGCTGCAGCACTACGAGTCTCCGCCGATTGAGCGGTTTCTCGCCGTTGTCGGAATACCCGCAGTATTGCGTGGTTGGCAACGGGAACAAATGCGGCAAAATGGACTCAAACCCGAAGTTGGTCAAGCCGACGGTGTCGGGTTGCGCGGGATTGGTTTGATGGTTGAGAGGTAACATGCACTTGATAAATACTGGCTGCAGTGTACCCTGCGGTCCTCTGTATCCTGCAATAGCGGCCGCCCGGCGGCCATGTCCCGGCGGCGTGTTATGAGTTCCCGACTGATCAATCTGTTCAAATTCTCCTCCCCTGCAACCTTCTATCCACTGGCCGGGCGCATGATCCCCTGGTTCACCGCCATTGCGGTGGTCCTGACCCTGGTTGGGCTCTACCTGAGCTTCTTCGTCGCCCCCACCGATTACAAACAGGGTGAGGGTTACCGCATCATCTTCGTTCATGTGCCTGCCTCCTGGATGTCCATGTTCATCTATGTGGTGATGGCGGTGTGGTCCGGTATCGGCCTGGTGTTCAATACCCGGCTCTCCTCCATGATGGCCCAGGCCCTGGCGCCCACCGGGGCCATGTTCGCCTTCCTCGCCCTCTGGACCGGCGCCTTCTGGGGCAAGCCCATGTGGGGGGCCTGGTGGGTGTGGGATGCCCGCCTCACCTCGGAGCTGATCCTGTTCTTCCTCTATATAGGCTTCATCGCCCTGCAGGGGGCCATCGACGATCCACGCCGGGCCGATCGGGCCGGCGCGATCCTGGCCCTGGTGGGTGTGGTCAATATCCCGATCATCTATTTCTCGGTGAAGTGGTGGAATACCCTGCACCAAGGGGCTTCGGTGACCATCACCAAGGGCTCCAGCATGGGGCAGGTGATGCTGGTGACCATGCTGATCATGGTGTTCGCCTTCTGGGCCTATGCCATCGCAGTGGCCCTGGCCCGGGTGCGGGCCATCATCCTGGAACGGGAAAAGGAGACCACCTGGGTGCGCGAGCTGGTGGGAGAGAGCAGATGAGTGTGAGTGAATTTTTTCATATGGGGGGCTATGCCCTCTATGTATGGGGGTCTTTCGGTGTCACGGCGTTGTTGATGCTGGCAGAGCCGATCCTGATCCGGCGTCGGCACCAGGCGATCCTGCAGCGCATCCGGCGCATGGCCCGACTTGATGCAGAGGTGAGACGATGAAAGCCCGACACAAACGACTGGGATTCCTGCTGGCCGGCCTGGTTGGCCTGGGTGTGGCCGCCTGGCTGGTGTTGAACGCCTTGGACAGTAACCTGTCCTATTTCTTCTCGCCTACCGAAGTGGCTGAACACAAGGCCCCTGAAGACCACGTGTTCCGGCTTGGGGGGTTGGTGGAGACCGGTACATTGGAGCGTGGCAAGGAGTTGACGGTACGCTTCGTGGTCACCGACAACCTGCACAAGGTCAAGGTGGAGTACACCGGTATCCTGCCAGACCTGTTCCAGGAGGGGCAGGGGGTGATCGTCCAGGGTCGTATGGGACCTAACGGCGTATTCGTGGCGGAAGAGGTATTGGCCAAGCATGATGAGAACTACATGCCGCCGGAAGTGGCAGATGCCCTGAAAAAAGGCCATGAAGAAGGCGTGGCCAGGATGCAGAAGCTATGATTCCCGAGATCGGTCATCTGGCGCTCATCCTGGCCCTGGCGATGGCCATCGTCCAGGCGATCTTTCCGCTGGTGGGCGCGCACAAGGGGATCGGCTCCTGGGTGGCGTTGGCGCGGCCGGCAGCCTGGGCGCAACTGCTGTTCATGCTGATCGCCTACGGCTGCCTCACCTATGCCTTTCTGTATCACGATTTCTCCGTGCGCTACGTGGCCGCCAACTCCAACACGGCGCTGCCCACGCTCTATCTGGTCTCCGGCGTATGGGGGGCCCATGAGGGCTCATTGTTGCTGTGGGCGTTGACTCTTTCCCTCTGGACCGGGGCCGTCACCCTGTTCAGCCGCAGCGTGCCCGAGGTGATGCTGTCCCGGGTCGTCGGGGTGATGGGGCTGGTCAGTATCGGCTTTCTGCTGTTCATGCTGCTCACGTCCAATCCGTTCGACCGCCTGCTCAACCCCCCGTTGGAAGGGCGTGACCTCAACCCTCTGTTGCAGGATCCGGGGCTGGCGATCCATCCTCCCATGCTGTACATGGGCTACGTGGGTTTCTCCGTCGCCTTTGCCTTCGCCATAGCCGCCATGCTCGGCGGCCGGCTGGATGCGGCCTGGGCACGCTGGTCCCGCCCCTGGACCAACGTGGCCTGGGTGTTCCTGACCCTGGGTATCACCCTGGGTAGTTGGTGGGCCTACTATGAGTTGGGCTGGGGCGGCTGGTGGTTCTGGGATCCGGTGGAGAACGCCTCCTTCATGCCCTGGCTGGTGGGTACGGCGCTGATGCACTCCCTGGCCGTGACCGAGAAGCGGGGGGCATTCAAGGCCTGGACCGTACTGCTGGCCATCTTCGCCTTTTCCCTCAGCCTGCTCGGCACCTTCCTGGTCCGTTCCGGGGTGCTGACCTCGGTGCATGCATTCGCATCTGACCCTGAGCGCGGTATCTTCATTCTACTGTTTCTGGGCGTGGTGATTGGCGGCTCCCTGCTGCTCTACTCCTGGCGCGCCTCCCAGATCCGCAGTACGGTGAAGTTCAAGCTGGTATCGCGGGAGAGCGGACTGCTGATGAACAATGTGATCCTGGTGGTGACCGCTGCCAGTATCCTGCTGGGCACCCTCTATCCCCTGATCCTGGATGCCTTGGGCGTGGGCAAGATCTCGGTCGGGCCGCCCTATTTCAACAGTGTGTTCATCCCCCTGACCGTCCCGCTGGCATTTCTCATCGGGGTCGGCGCCATGGCGCGCTGGAAGGAAGACAACACCTTGCGACTGGCGCGGAAGCTGCGCCTTCCTCTGCTGTTCAGTATCGTGGCAGGCATCGCGCTGCCGGCCCTGCTGGCGCCTGAGTTCCATTGGCGGGCCGCCCTGGGCATGGTGTTGGCGATCTGGATCTTCCTCACCACGCTGCTGTGGCTGATGGATCGTACCCAGGGACGCAAGGGTGTCTGGCAGGCCTTGGTCACCACGCCCCGTGGCGGCTGGGGGATGGTGTTTGGCCACCTGGGGGTGGCGGCGTTCATCGTTGGCATCACCCTTACGTCTCTGTATAGCTCGGAGGAGGATATCCGGCTGGAGGTCGGGCAGACCTATGACCTCAATGGTTACGGCTTCAAGTTCAATGGCGTCGAACACTTCAACGGACCGAATTACACGGCGGACCGGGGTGAAGTCGTGGTCAGCTACCAGGGGCAGGTGCTGGTCACCATGCACCCGGAGAAGCGCAATTACCGCAGTGGCATGCCGATGACCGAGGCGGGGATCGATGCCGGGTTGACCCGGGATCTGTTCGTGGCGCTCGGTGAAGCCCTTGGTGACAATGGCGCCTGGAGTCTGCGCGTCTATCATAAGCCTTTCGTCCGCTGGATCTGGCTCGGCGGCTTGTTGATGGCCCTGGGCGGCCTGCTGGCGGCCAGTGACCGGCGCTATTTTCAGTTGGCCCGCAAAGCCCGGCTGGCGGCGAACAGCGCCGCGGCAAAGGCATAGTCGAGGTACCGCGAAAGTGAAAGCACGCTATCTGATACCCCTGGGCATCTTCCTGGCCCTGGTCATTCTGCTGGGGGTGGGGCTGACCCTGGATCCGCGGGAGGTCCCGTCTCCCTTCATTGGCAAGCCGGCGCCGGCGTTCGAGCTGCCGAAGCTGCACAATCCCACGGCGACCATCAGTGCCGCAGAGATGAAGGGGAAGGTCTGGTTGCTCAACGTCTGGGCCTCCTGGTGCGTCTCATGCCGTGCCGAGCACAAGGTGATCAATAAACTGTCGCGCATGAAGCTGGTGCCGGTGGTCGGGCTCAATTACAAGGATGACCCGGAGGACGCGCGGCGCTGGCTGGCGGCGCTGGGCAATCCCTACATCGCCTCGGCGATGGACCGGGAGGGCCGTGTCGGTATCGACTGGGGGGTCTATGGCGTGCCTGAGACCTTCGTCATCGATAAGAAGGGGATCATTCGTTACAAACATATCGGGCCGGTGACGGATCAGTCACTGAAAGAGAAGATCCTGCCACTGGTACGAGACCTGAAGAAGGAAGCACCCTGATGCGACTCTGGCTGACCCTGTTTCTGTTTCTGTTCACTGCCTCCTCCCTGGCCCGGATCGAGGTGCACAGCTTCGATGATCCTCAGCAGGAGGTGCTGTACAAGCAGCTGATCGATGAGCTGCGCTGTCTGGTATGTCAGAATCAGAACCTGGCTGACTCCAACGCCGAGCTGGCCCAGGATCTGCGGCGCCAGACCTATGAGATGGTGAAGCGCGGCGCCACCCGGGAAGAGGTGGTTACCTACATGGTGCAGCGCTATGGCGACTTCGTTCTCTACCGTCCCCCATTCAAAAGCTCAACCCTGCTGCTCTGGGTCGGCCCCTTCGTCATCCTGGGTGTCGGTGTCCTGGTGCTGGTCGGTTTTATTCGCAGTCGTGCGAAAGAGCAGACCCCTGAACTGACCAAAGAACAACAGGAGCGCGCCGAGCGGCTCCTTGGTGATAAAAAATCATGATGCTCTTCTGGATAATCTCTGCGGCGATGATTCTGGCCGCACTGGCGATGCTCGCCCCTGCGCTGTTGCGTAACCGGCAGGTAGAGTCCCTCGATCGGGACAAGCAGAACCTGGTGATTGCCCGTGAGCGGCTGGCAGAGCTGGAGGCGGAGCGGGACAACGGCACCATGACCGAGGCCCAGTTCGTCCAGGCGAAACAGGAGCTGGAGCAGGCCCTGCTGCTGGATCTGGACGAGTCGGGTGACGAGGCGGTGGTGCAGGCCGGTTCCAACCGGGCGGGGCTGGTGGGATTGGTGGCGATCGTCGTGCTGGTTCCCCTGATTACGCTCGGTCTCTACGCCTATCTCGGTTCACCTCAACTGACCGTGCCGGCTGACCAGCGCATGGCATCTGCCCATGCCGGTGCCCCGGCCAACGGGCAGATGCCGCCGTTGAAAGATATGGTGGCGGCCCTGATCAGTCGCCTGAAGGAGAACCCGGAGGACCCGGAGGGGTGGTTTCTACTGGGTCGCACCTATATGGCGATGAAGGCATACAGCAATGCCGCCGGTGCCTTCGAGCGGCTGCAGACGCTGGTGGGGGATGATCCCACGGTACTGCTGACCTGGGCCGATGCCCTGGCCATGAGCCAGCAGGGTGACCTGCGGGGCAAGCCGGCAGAGCTGATCCGAAAGGCGGTGGAACTGGCGCCCGACGATGCCACGGCGCTATGGCTCGCCGGTATGGTCGAGGCGCAGGCGGGAGACTACAAGCTGGCTATCCGCCACTGGGAGCGACTTCAGCCGATGGTGCAGGAAGATGCTGAATCGTCCCAGCGGGTGGCATCGCTGCTGGCCGAAGCGAGAAAGAAGTCCGGTCTCCAGCCGGCCGAGGCAGCCGGGCAGCGGCCCGATACACAGGTGGCTGCCGGGCAGGGCGGGGTCAAGGTAAGGGTGGTATTGGCACCGGCGTTGCAGGATAAGGTGGAGCCGGACGAGCCCTTGTTCATTTACGCCAAGGCGCTGCAGGGGCCACGTATGCCTTTGGCAGCGCTCCGTATGCAGGCGAAGGAGTTGCCGCTGGAGGTGAGCCTGGACGACAGCAGCGCCATGACGCCACAGATGCGGATTTCCAATTTCAAGCAGGTGGTGGTGGGGGCGCGGGTCTCCCGCTCCGGCAATGCCATCGCCAGCCCGGGTGATCTGAAGGGAGAGGTATCGCCGGTGCAGGTGGGCGGCGATGGTGTCGTGGAGATCGTGATCGATCAGGTCGTGCCCTGAACGCAGCCGTTTTTCAGGGCCTGCCAACTTCCGGGTTGCCCCCGGTCCTCTTCACTCTTTGGGCCTGCTGTCGTTCTTGATCTTGCCTTCGGTTCCCTGTAGCAGATTCTGAATGTTGGTGCGGTGACGCCAGAACAGCATCAGGGTGATGATGGCCTGCATCAGGATCAGCTCCGGCTGCGGCCACAGCCACCAGATGATGAAGGGCGCCAGGGCCATGGAGATCAGCGCAGAGAGGGATGATATGTTCACCGTCTTGGCCATCAGCAACCAGATCAGTGCCACCGCGCCGCCAATTTCCCAGCCCAGTCCAAACTGCACGCCAAGGGCGGTGGCCACGCCTTTGCCGCCGTTGAAACCGAAGAATAGGGGATAGAGATGGCCGAGGAAGGCCGCCAGCCCGACGCCGGCCAGAATCCAGGGTTGCGCATGCAGCAGATTGGCCGCCAGTACCGGAATCAATCCCTTCAGCATGTCGCCCAGCAGGGTCAGGGCGGCGGCCTTCTTGCCGCCCAGCCGCAGCACGTTGGTGGCTCCGGGATTTTGTGACCCCCCAGTCCGGGGATCGGGCAACCCCATCAGCCGGCAGACGATGATGGCGCTGGAGATGGAGCCGAGTAGATAGCCCAGTGGGATGAGTAGATAGTCATTCATGATGGCGGATTGTCCGGGTTCGGGTGCCGTCAGGTCAAGGAGGAGTATCCAGAGGGGTGGAGCGCCCCTGCTTCCAAACCTGGCGGATTTACACATCACTCCATTTTCATCAAAATTTTCCAGTTTGTTCACGGCTGAACATATCTTTACTATTGGGCCCCTGTCTTATTGGCCTGTTAATGGAACTGTTGCATGGACATCGTCTTTATTCGTGGATTGAGCATCGATACCGTTATCGGCATCTATGATTGGGAGCGGAAGATTCGTCAGACCGTGATCCTGGATCTGGAGATGAGCTGCGATGTGAGCCGTGCGGCGGCGACGGAGAATATTGCCGATACCCTCGACTACAAGGCGGTGAGCAAGCGCCTGGTGGCCTTCGTCGAGGCCAGTGAATTCCAACTGGTGGAGACCTTGGCGGAACGCTGCGCCGACATCGTGCGGGAGGAGTTCGGCGTCCAGTGGCTGCGTTTGACCCTGAACAAGATCGGCGCCCTGAGCAGCGCCCGGGATGTGGGGGTCATCATCGAGCGTGGAGAGCGATGACCCGCGCCTGGCTCAGCCTGGGCAGTAACATCGACCGGGAGCACAACATCCGGGCGGCGGTCGCGGCATTGGCGGAGGCCTATGGCCCGCTCCGGCTCTCTCAGGTGTATGAGAGCGAGGCGGTCGGTTTCGCCGGAGACCCCTTCTACAATATGGTGGTGGGGCTGGATACCACGCAGGAGGTCACCAGCCTGGTTGGTCGGTTGCATGACATCGAGCAGGCGCAAGGGCGGGTGCGCGGCGCTGACCGCTTTGCTCCGCGTACCCTGGATATCGACCTGTTGACCTACGGCGACCGGGTGATGCGGGAGCCGGGGATCCAGCTGCCGCGGGATGAAATCACCCGCTTCGCCTTCGTTTTGTTACCGCTGTCCGAGGTGGCGGGTGATGAACGGCATCCGTTGACAGGAAAAAGCTACCGGGAGTTGTGGCAGCTCTTCGACAAGACCACCCAGCCGCTGTGGCCGGTCGAGCTGGCGCTCTCCTGAAGCCCGTTGGCGGCGGATCAATCCTTCCAGTTCCACCACTTCAACAGTCGTGGATCATGCTCCAGGCTTCTGCCTGTTCCGGGTATCTGGCGGAATGACCGCAATGTATCGGCCCCAGCAGGGATTTCAGCTTTATCCGGCTCAATGTTGCACACTACGCCCGCCGTCTACCGCTATGATCTGGCCGCTGATGTAGCCGGCGTCCCGGGCCAGGAACAGCACGGTGCGGGCGATGTCGTCCGGCTCACCGGCCCGCTGCAGGGTGGTGCGGGCCAGGATGGCCGCCCGTTGCTGTTCCGTCATCGCCTCCTCCGGCCACAGGATGGCGCCCGGTGCGACACCGTTGACCCGTACCTCCGGCCCCAGTTCCCTGGCCAGGGCCTTCACCATCATGGCGTTGCCCGCCTTTGCCATGGAGTAGATGGGAAAATTCTTTTTCGGCCGGTCGGCGTGGATATCCACCAGGTTGATGATGGCCCCGCCGCTGGCACGCAGCAGTGGGGCGGCGGCCCGGGCGAGGAAGAAGGGGGCCTTCAGATTGGTGCCCATCAGGTCTTCCCACTGCTGCTCGTCGGCGCTCTCCAGCGGGGTGGGGTAGAAGGTGGAGGCGTTGTTGACCAGCAGATCGAGGCGTCCGCGCCACACCTGGGCCTGGGCTATCAGATCGGGCAGTGCGGGGGTGTCGAGCAGGTCGGCCTGCAGCAGCAGCACCGAATCCGGCCGCGCCTCCTCGAGCTCATCGCGCAATCTCTCGGCGCCGGCCCGGGAGTTGCGATAGTGAATGATCAGATCCATGCCGGCGGCATGCAGCCGGCGGGCGATGGCGGCCCCGATGCGGTGGGCGCCACCGGTAATCAGGGCAATCCGCTGTCCGGTGTCTGTGCTTTTCATGCTTCTCCTGGATAAGGAATTTGTAGTGTGGCGCAGTGGAAGTAGAATGCCATGCACTTTAACCGAAACCGCGACAGCGAGAAATCCATGTCTTCATCCCGCCCCGGCCGGCTTCCCGTTCCTGACCAGGCGGCGCTGGCCCACAGCCACCGCCTGCAGGCCCTGATTCTGCAGCAGATCGAGGCGGCCGGCGGGCAGCTGCCGTTCGATCGTTTCATGGAGTTGGCGCTCTATGCCCCCGGCCTCGGCTACTACACCGCCGGGTTGCGCAAGTTTGGCGCGGCCGGGGATTTCATCACGGCGCCCGAGGCCTCCCCACTGTTTGCCCGCTGTCTGGCGCGCCAGTGCCGGCAGGTCTTCAATGAATTGGCGGATGGCGAGCTGCTGGAGTTCGGGGCCGGTTCCGGCGTCCTGGCGGCAGATCTGCTGGCCGAGCTGGAACGGTTGGATGCGCTGCCTTCGCGCTATCTGATCCTGGAATTGAGCGCCGAGCTGCGACAGCGGCAACGAGAGACCCTGGCGCGCCAGACGCCCCATCTGCTGGGGCGGGTGGAATGGCTGAACGATCTGCCGGAGGCGGGTTTTTCCGGGGTGGCGATCGCCAACGAGGTGCTGGATGCGATGCCGGTGCACCGCTTCTGCATCCATGCGGGAGGGATCCGTGAGCAGGTGGTGACGGCAGCGGACGACGGTGCGCTGCAGTTGCAGTGGCTGGAGCGCCGGGATGGCGGATTGCAGCAGGCCGCGGCGGCGTTGCAGGCGGCGTACCATTTGCCCGATGACTATCAGTCGGAGATCAACCTGCGTGCCGAACCCTGGCTCCAGGCCTTGGCGGAGCGGCTTGGGCGGGGGTTGGTTCTGCTGATCGATTATGGCCACTCCCAGGCCGGTTTCTATCACCCCCAGCGCAACCGGGGCACCCTGATGTGCCATTATCGTCACCGCGCCCATGCCGATCCCTTGCTGTATCCAGGATTGCAGGACATCACCGCCCATGTGGATTTCACCCGGCTGGCGCTACAGGCTCAGGCCAGCGGGCTCGATGTGTGTGGCTACACCACCCAGGCGTTCTTTCTCATGGGTGCGGGCCTGGAACAGCTGGTCGCGGCTTCCGATCCGGAGGATGTGGCCGCCCACATGGCATTGATGCAGGGTGTGAAACAGCTCACCCTGCCGTCCGAGATGGGCGAGCGGTTCAAGGTGCTGGGGCTGTGCCGGGGGTTGGCGCAGCCACCGATGGGATTTGCCCTGCAGGATCTGCGCGGGCGGTTGTGAATAGGGTGACACCCACTGCCAGCGATTTGTGCTGGATGCTCATGGCAGCTGAATAGTTACCGGATCTTTTTCATACTCTGTTTTTGCCGCCCGGATCGCCTGCAGCCGCGCCTGCTGGATGCGTTGGGGGATCTGTTTCGCAGGTGTGTTCTGCAGCAACGCACGGCTGTCGATATTACGGGCAGCGTTGCATACGCTGTGCAGAAACCGGGCCTGGGGATAGGGCTCGTTTTCATGGCCAGGCCGTCCGCGCAGGTCTGCCTGGCAGGCGAGGCAGAAGGGATCCAGCCGTTGCGGGCGGCGCAGGGCGTCGACATGCTGCAACAGCCTGAGCAGGGTCTTGGGGCGCAGCGCAAGGGCCCGATGGCTTTCGATGTGAAAGCGGGCGACCGCCACCGCCAACTGGCGGAAACGGTTGGGTGCGCGCAGGCGTTGGCAAACCCCTTCGACCAGGCGGGCGCCACGGGCCTCGTGGCCAATGTGACGGGGCCACTGCTGGGGTGGCGTGGTGCCCTTGCCCAAGTCGTGCAGCAGGGCGGCAAGGCGGATCTCCGGCAGCGGGCTCAGTTCACAGGCCCGTTCCAGGGTCAGCAGGCTGTGTATGCCGCTGTCGATCTCCGGATGATAACGTGCCGGTTGGGGGATGCCGAACAGCCGGTCCAGCTCCGGCAGGATCGGGGCGAGGGCGTGGCATTCACGCAAGGCGGTGATGAACAGGCCGGGTGCCGGCCCCTGCAGCGCCTTCACCAGTTCACCCCAGACTCGCTCCGGTACCAGTTGTTCGAGATCGCCGCGACGGGCCATCGCCTGCACCAGTGACCGGGTCTCGTCGGCGATGCGAAAACCCAGATCGGCCATCCGTGCCTGCAGCCGGGCCAGCCGCAGCACCCGGATCGGGTCTTCGGCAAAGGCGGGGGTGTGGCGCAGCAGGCGCTTCTGGAGATCGGCCTGGCCGTTGAGGGGGTCTATCAGTGTGCCGTCCGCTGCCTGGGCGATGGCGTTGATGGTGAGATCGCGGCAGCGCAGGTCCGCCTCCACCTGCTCCCTGGCCGATACCCCGGCATGGACCATGGCCCGGGGCAGGGCGTACTCTTCTTTGCTCTCGGGGTGCAGGAAAACGGTGAAATCCCTGCCTGCCGGGTGGAATCCCCGGGCGATCAGTTGATCCGCATTGATCCCGGTCAGCAGCCAGTCCCGCTCCCTTGGGGGCAGGCCAAGCAACTGGTCGCGAACGGCACCACCGACCAGGTATCTCTCCATCAGCTCAGTTGGCGCAGCCGTTGATAACGCGCCCGCTCATTGCGACCGGCCAGGTAGGCCGGGACTACGGCATCGATGTCGGTGGCCTCCACGCCCAGCGCCTGCAGGCCGTTCCCGGTACAGATGCTGTCCCGTTGCAGGGAGAGATAATTGTCATGACTGAAGGGCTTGCCGGGCAGTCGCTCCAGTAGCCTGGCCTGCAGCCGTGATGCCCGATCGGAGAGCCCGATGATGCGTTTCTGCAGACCCAGCTGGCGGGCGGTGTACTGCACCAGCTCACGCAGGGTGAAGCTGCGTGGGCCACATAGCTGGTAGCGTTGACCCCATGTGCTTTTATCATCCAATGCGTGCACCAAGGCGGTGGCCACGTCGCCGACGAAAACCGGAGCGAAGCGGCTGTCCGGACAGGCCAGGGGGAATGGGCCGGGAAGGGCCTGCAGCAGGCCGGCGAACCGGTTGAAGAAGCTGTCGCCGGGGCCAAAGATCACAGAGGGCTGGAAGCTGGTGACCCGGATCTGGGGCTGGCCCAGGGTGAGGGTGCGGTTTTCCGCTTCGCCCTTGGTTTTCAGGTAGCGGGAGGGGCCATTCGCCTCGCTTGCGTTCAGGGCGCTCATATGCAGCAATCGTCCAACCCCAGCCGCCTTACAGGCATCCACCACCCGGTCTGCCAGGTCGATATGGATATGGTGGAAGGTCTCGGTTCCTGACCGTTCGTTGAGGATGCCCACCAGGTTGATGGCCGCGTCGCAGCCTGTCAGCGCCGCCTGCAGCTGCTGCTGGTCGAACAGGTCGAGCGCCTGCAGCTGGATTCCGGGGTCCACCTGCAGCTGCCGGTGCCGCTGTGGCATGCGGGTCGGGATACGGCACTCGATGCCGGCGGCCGTGAGCCGGGCAGCAAGGTGGCGGCCGACGAAGCCGGTTCCGCCGAGGATGCACACTCTGCTACTCTTCATGTTTCAGCCATCTCCTTCGCGTCAGGACGCCTCTTCCATTTTGTCTGTGACTATAGACAGCCGTGTTGCCAATGTCATCCATTGCCCGGAGGTGATGGGGTGACGGGCCTGTTGGAACTGGCCGGATATCTCCTGCTGGGGACGGGCGCCGGTATTCTGGCTGGCCTGCTTGGCGTGGGCGGGGGCGTGGTCATCGTGCCTGCCCTGGTCTGGGTGTTCAGCAGCAATGACTTTGATCCCTCGCTGGTCATGCACCTGGCGGTCGGGACATCCCTGGCCACCATCGTCATCACCTCGGTTGCATCGATTCGAGCCCATCAACGGCATCAGGCGATCCGCTGGCCGGTCGTTCGGCGTCTGGCTGCCGGAATTCTGCTTGGCGCCGGGTTTGGGGCGTTGGTGGCCGATGCGCTGTCATCCTTCTGGCTGCAGCGGGTGTTTGCCTGCTTCATTATCCTGGTTGGAATCAGAATGGCCTCAGGGGCCGGCGTATCGCTAAAGCAGCGTGGGCTTCCCGGCCGCCTTGGCATGTTCCTGTCAGGTGTGCCGATCGGCCTGCTGTCGGCACTGGTGGGGATCGGCGGCGGCTCCTTGACGGTGCCTTTCCTCAACTGGTGCGGTGTCGATATGCGTCACGCCGTTGCCACCTCTGCCGCCTGCGGGTTGCCTATTGCTCTGGCCGGTGCAACGGGTTTTGTTCTGGTGGGTTGGGGGGATCCCGGTCTGCCTCCCGGGAGTACGGGCTTCGTCTACTGGCCGGCGCTGCTGGGGATTGTGGCGACCAGTTTTCCGTTTGCTCCACTGGGGGCCCGTCTGGCCCATACGCTGCCGGTGAAGACGCTGAAAAGGGCCTTTGCGGTGTTGCTGCTGGTATTGGGGGTAAAAATGCTCGTTGGCTGATGCGCCGGTAGAGCAGCAAGTTGCCAGCACTGTCGCGTAATGCCAGCTTGCCTTCGTGTTCGGCGAACTCATACTGACGTACCACGCCGCGCGCCGGATCCTGCATATAGAGCATATTGTTCCCGGACAGGCGGATCAGTCCGTCTCTGTATCGCTCCTTGCTCATGTAGAGGCGGAAGCGGCCGTTGTCGATCGCCAGGTGCTCGCCGGATGCGCCTTGCCATTCACCGTCCAGCTGGGCGGTCAAGCTTTGCTGCCAGGCGTAAGCAGATTGCGGATTGCGGTATCCGAGTGCCTGAGTGCCTCTGCCATATACTGGGTTGCCCATCTCTTGCTGTAGCCAGGGGATGTTGTTCATGTTCCAGGGCATGGTTTGTTGAGAGAACGGATTTCCATACATTGCCCATGGCGACATGCCCTGGCTCATGGGCATGGTGGAGAAAGACCAGGGGTTCATCGTCGACGACCAGGGTTGAGCGAATTGGGACCAGGGCTGGCTCCAGGGCTGCATGTTGAGCCCGTTCTGCGGGTTGCCTCCCCGGCGCTTTTGATAGGCGGATGAGAAGGCATCCATCATGTCCAGCATGGATTCCGCCATTCTGCCGAATCGGTTGACCCGGTCGCCAGCGGCGGCAGCGGTCATTGCGCTAAGGGCAAGCAATGTGATCGTAAGGATTCTATACATGGCGTTGACTGTCTCGGATGATGCGTGGACGGTGCTCTATTACGGGCCTGGAGGCTTGCCAGGCAGCCTGGATGGTGGTTAGCTATGGTTATCGATTATATAGACACAATAGCAGAATCAGAAAGGTTGAGATCCATGGCAATGCAAGAGGGGAATGCATCGGAACGGCGCGTGCAAACCAAGGAAATGGTGGACAAATGGTTGCAGGAGCGACAGGAGATGCTGGTGATCTATTGCCAGCTGGCCGGGCTCAATCTGTACACACCGGAAAAGCCAAACAAGCAGTTGTTACAGGACTTTTGCCAGGTGCTGGTGGATTATATCGCTTTTGGCCATTTCGAGGTGTATGACCGCATCAGCCGCGGAGAAGAACGTCGGCAGGAAGTGAAGCAGATCGCTGAACAGGTATACGAGAAGGTTGCCGAGGTAACCGAGTTGGTGGTGGCCTTCAACGATAAATACGATGTCAGCGACCATGAGCTGAACCTGGATCATCTGGATGAAGATCTTTCCCGATTGGGCGCGGAGTTGGCGGCACGGATCGAAATGGAGGATCGGGTCGTGCATGCCCTTTTGCGCTGACGTGAAACCGACGTAAACACCAGGTGGGGCGGTGGGCCCCTGACGGCGTGTCTGAGAGCGGCCATTTCGCTCGGCCCCTGGTATCCTGGCAGGGGGCCCACAGCCCCACTCCTGAATGAGGAAGAATCGTGATTGACTGGGTGTATACAGACCGGTGTCGATGCTACCTGCCCTTGCCAGACAATGCTTCAGCGACTGAATAAACAGTTTCACTGGCAACCAGATCCTGAAGAGTTCGTTGCGCCACTGCGGACCAGCGCTCTTTTTGAATTCTCCCTCGAGACTTTCCCCGCCGGCATCGATAATAGCCGTATCGATGTGGCATTGAATGAGACCTTCATGGAGCAGGCCCGGTTGTTCGTGCGTCACGGCCTGTCGCAGGTAATCCGCGGCAAACGCTGGGGGAAGTCTTACCAAAGTACAGACGCGTCCATGCGACAGAGCATTCGCGACTCCTATGTCGGGATGATGGACGTGGCCATGGATCAGGTCCGTAAGCATTCCAGTATCGAACCGGTTCAGCTGTTGCAACTGGCGGTCGTCAAGTTTCTGTTGCATGCAGTGGCGCAGGAATTCGAGCTTTACCGGGGACAGTTGCAGCAGGCCAGGGGGGCAAGTAAGCAGCAGTCGACAGGACATGCGGTGGAACTGCATGAACGGCTGATCGCTCTGGTCAAGGAGGGGCCGGCCCTGCGTTACCAGGTGATTCGTAAGTTTCTGCGGGAAATCCTCAAGCTGGAAGACATGCGTCTGAGTAAACTGCGCAAGTCGATGCTTGATATGGCCTGGCCACTGCCTCGCGATGCGCTGGCTAATCCCATACTGCAGATTCCGACGTTGTGGGCAGATGAATTGATGATGCATCACTACACTCTCGCCTGCACCGATCGGGAGGACGAAGCCCTGTTTGGACAGGTCAACGGCTTGCTTGCCGGGCTGTTCATGGATTACCTGCCGAACTGGGCATGGCCGAATGAGGAGGGAGGGGGCGCTGATGATGCGGTGGCGAAGGAGCGGCGTCAGAGTGCAGCCATAAAGCAGTCAGCGGATGAGAGTGTGCTGAACACCTTTTGGGAATGTGACCATATGTTGTCGGGCGCATTGCAACGAGAGGAGTATGAGCAGGGGCTCTCCTGCTGGTTGGATGTGCCGGAAAACATGCAGCGGGTTCTCTATTCGGCAGAGCCGAGGAAATCCCTGCGGCTCGATGTCGAGGAGATACATGTTCGGCAGTTCTGGCGCCAGTCGCATTGGCCGGGCTTTCATCACCGGCTGTTACGGCAGATTTTCCGGCGCTTTCGTGCCAATGGCCTGGAGCGTAAGATTATTGCTGCGCATCTGGCGCCCGCGGTATACAAAGAGTTGCATGGACAGGTGCCGGTACGCCTGATCAGCCAGTACCTGTCTGGGAAGCTGACGCGTAAACGGATGCAGCGTCGGCTGCGTGGCATGGCCCTGCAGACCATGCATGTGAGCAAGGTGCTGGATCAGGCAAGCCGTGTCAGCCGGCACATGCCGGTGGCCCGCCGCCGCTATTTGATACTGCGTTTTCTGCAGCAGTTCGTCACCCTGAGGCGTGATTTGAAGCTGGCTTATCGGACATATTGGGCGATGAACAGAATCCATCTGGTCAGCCGGCCGGAGGATTTGGCGTTGTCCCGTAACAACGGGATGCTGCAGGATTTTTCCGCGCAGGCCCGGCCTCAGTCAGGACAGCACCGGATCTGCAGTCATGTGGTGTTGAAGGCGGATGTCCGCGGTTCCACCGAGATGATCGCTCAGCTACGCAAGCGCAACCTCAATCCTGCCTCCCACTTCAGCCTCAATTTCTTCGAACCTATCAACAAGCTGTTGGCGCGCTATGGGGCGCGTAAGGTTTTTGTCGAAGGGGATGCCGTTATCCTCGCCATCTATGAGTATGAGGATACACCGTACCAAATGCTCTGTGTCTCCCATGCCTGTGGTCTGGCACAGGAGATTCTCAAGGTGATCGATGCGAAGAATGTGAAGAGCAGGGAGAACGGCCTGCCGGAGCTGGAACTCGGGCTGGGCATCTCGTTCGTCGATCAGGCTCCCACCTTTCTTTATGATGATGGCCGCGAGATCATGATCTCCCCGGCGATCAATACGGCGGACACGCTCTCTTCATGTTCGGCCATGCTGCGTAAATCGGCTTTTGCCAAGGATTTGAGACGAGGCATAGAGGTGGTGGTGCCGGCCGGTCCCAACGTGCCGGACAAGAGCGGTGGTACCCGTATGTTGCGTTATAACGTCAATGGTATCGAGCTGGACACCCCCGCTTTCATGAAGCTGCAATCTGAATTGATGTTGAAACGGGTGGAGCTGGAAGAAGGTATCTATACCAGTGGCTCGCGGTTCTATTCCGGGCGCTATCCCGATGTATCCGGCAAGATGCATCTGGTGGTGGTAAGAGAGGCGCCGGTGCGGGTATGGGAAGGAGGTGCCCCGGGCACCGGGGAGCAGCATGGGCAGCGTTTTTACCAGGTGATCACGGATAGCGCCGTGTTGGAAAAGATCGAACAGCATCAGCCCACTGTCTCGCTTTTGCGCCCTGGCGCGGACAATGCCTCTGCTTCAGCGGTGCCGACAAAACCACGCTACCTGTATTGAGCCGGGCAGGCCCGGTCTCAACCGGCAGGACCACTGCCACCTTTCTTCGCGCCACTTGCAGTGACCAACTCCCGTGGCGGTATGGGAGACATCAGCTGCTGCAGGCGGGAGCTCTTTTTTCCCAACCGCTGCTGGTAGATGACGGCATAGGTGAAGATGCGTTGGGTGTAGCGGCGCGTCTCATGGTATGGAATGGTCTCTACCCAGAGGTCTGCGGGGGTTTCCTGTTCCGGCAACCATTTTCCGACTTGATGCGGGCCGGCGTTGTAAGCCGAAGTGGCCAGTACGGTATTGTCGTTCAGCCGGCTAAGGACATGACGAAGATAGGCGGTGCCAAGACGGATATTTGTTTCCGGTTGCAGCAAGTTGCGGTTGCGGGGGGGCGGTTGCTTGATGTGTCGGGCTGTGTACCTTGCCGTGCGCGGCATCAGTTGCATAAGGCCAAGGGCTCCGGCGGGTGACCGGGCATCGTGGGCGAAGGCGCTCTCCTGTCGAATCACAGCAAAAACCCAGGCGTCGTCCAGCTGATGGAGGCCGGCTGCCTTTTCTATCTGTTCGCGATGCAGCAGGGGAAAACGCAATTCCAGGTCGTCCCAGTAGCGGGTGCGGGCGAGGGTGAAGATGGCCTGGGAATGCCAGCCCCAGCGCTGGGCCAGTTTTGCCGCTGCCTGCAGTTGTGCCTTGTTCATGTCACGCAGCTCGTCATTCCACTCGCGCCGGGCCTGGGTCAGACGCCCCAGGATGAAGAGCTCGCTGCTGCGCTGAATGCCGGGACGGCTGGCTAGTTCATCCAGCAGGCTTTCTGCTGTTTGCAGAGGAATATGCTGCAGATTGTAGGGAACGCCCAGCTGGTCTGCGGCAAGGAAGCCGTAGAAGCTGCGTTCGGTGGCGAGGCTTTGGTACAGACGTCTTGCTTCCTGTTCGCGGCCCAGCGCCTGCAATGCACGGGCTCGCCAGTAACGCCAGCGTTCCTGGCTGCCCAGGCTAATCGGCAGGTGCTCGATCCAGCGCAGGACCTGTGGCCACGCCCGCTGTCTCAGGGCAAACCTTATGCGTTCTTCGAGCAGGCGTTCGTCGTCCGCCCGTGGGACTGTATCGGTCAGGTGTTGCAAGGTGTCCGGGTGATCGTGGTTGATCATCTGCAAGGCGATGCTGCGTTCTGCCTGATAGCGTTGATCCTCATCGAAGTCGTAATGCTTCTGCAGCCGGGACCAGGCCGCGATGGCTTTGTCCGGGTCCTTGCGAGCCAGTCGTCGCAGGCCATGGAGCAGGATTTTCTGGCGATAGGGATGGGGAGATTCGAATGCCGGCTGTTGGAGGATGGTTTCCGGTGACCGGTGGACCCGGAGCCAGCGCTCCACCCAGGTGCGTTCGGTGGCTGGAAGCCGTTTTTTCAGATAACGAACCAGGCGTGTCTGTTGTGCCCCCATCGCCAGTTCGATTCGTTGCCACACCAGCTGAGGGGTCAGTTTGCCTGCCTTGCGCCAGGCATCGAACACCGGATCGCAGGCCTTTGGCTGTGATCGGCCGTTGAGCCACAGGGGAGCTACCGCTGCCAGTGCCTGTTCTTTTTTTCCAAGCTGTAACAGGGCTTGCAGATAGAGACACTGCCGTTTGCTGCTGCTGGTAGGGCGGTAGAACAGCAGATAGTTGTTCCAGTCCTTGCGCCGCCCCAGTTCGTTGAGCCACTGACGGCGTAACTGAGTGGCCAGTGGGGTATGCGGGTACTTGTCGAGAAATGCCTTTACCTGCCGGCCCTGCAGCTGGCGCATCTGCCGGGTCAGCTCCCGTAGTTCCAGGTATGGATAGAGGGGATAGGCCTCGAGCTGTGGTTTCAGTTTCTGGTATTGTGACGAATCATTCCTGGCGAGCGCCTTTTCCGCCAGGAGAAACTGCTTCCTCTGGACGGCAAGCTCCATCGCCGTGGCTCCGTTCCAGAACAGCAGCAGGCCAAGCAGCAGCGGAGTGATCAGTAAGGGCCGGTAGTGGTGGTGCATATGGTCTTCCAGGCTCCAGCGCACCGCTGGCTATAGCAGAAGCTTAGGTGGTTCCCGGTATCCAGGCAAGCAGGGAAATCCCCAGGTTCACCGCACGAGGTGGTGTCTGTCGGCTGCTTTGGGTGGTAACTGAATCCACGGACTCAACTGACAGTTGATGCTCCATTTTGGCGAGGGCAAATGAAAAACATTGTGAAACTGGCAAGTTGGCGGAGCCTGCTGTCGCCTCAGAGGCGTCTGGAATGGTATCCACCGCTTCGCAGCATGCGTGTCCGGGTTCTGGAATATGCTGCCGATGGCAGTTCGATTCGAATATTGTTACCCCTCAGCCGACGTACGCGAAATCCCGGTGGCTGTATGTTTGGCGGCTGTATGGCGTCGCTGGCCGACCCGATTCCCGCCTTGATCTGTGCCAGGCTGTTTCCTGGTCATGCGGTCTGGACGCGCTTGCTGGAGATCGATTTCGTTCATGAAGGTCGCACTGACCTGGAGCTTCGTTTCATGCTGGATCCTGCCCGGAAGAGTGAGATCGCCCTGGAGTTGCAGCAGCAGGGGCGCAGTAATCCCCTGTTCGAGTATGCCTATTACGATCAACGTGGACGGCGCTGTGCCAGGATTCGTAACAAGGTGGCGATTCGCCGCCTGGACAGTCAGCAGAGCGGTGGTGCACTGGTGCGAAAGCAGTGAGGCATCTGTAGTAAAAAGCACGGATATGCCAGGGTGTATCCATCGGTCTTATGTTTTATTATTTCCCTTTGCATGATTCCGCCCCTTGAGAATACGAAGGCTTGACAGATATGAGCGAAAACGAACAGTTGGATATGGAACTGAGCAGCGGCATAGCTGCGTTTGAGGGCAAGCACTTTGCGGTGGCGGCGCAGAATCTCTCGCCATTGGCGGAACTGGGAAATCCTGAGGCCCAGTACCGGATGGCGATCATGGCCCAGAATGGCCTTGGCATGACGGCCAATGAACTGCTTGCCTACAAATACATGAAGGCTGCCGCTGAGTCTGGCCTTGCCATCGCCCAGCATGGCCTGGGTTTCATGTATCTGGAAGGGGAGTGTGTGGAGAAGAATGGTGCCAAGGCGGTGAAATGGTTCAAGCTGGCCGCTGAACAGGGACTGGCCGGTTCTCAGACCACGCTGGCGATGATGTATGAGAAGGGAGACGGCGTGGAGCAGGACCTGGAAGAGGCGAAGCGCTGGTATCGGATGGCGGGATTCGACGACCTGGGGTAGGGGGCTGTGGAACACAGCGGCATCCGTGCCGCTGCACCGTACCGTTACGCTTTTATATGCTGGGTCCGGTACGGCCTGCTGATGGTCTCCATGGTCTTCTCCGGCGTGGCGTAAAAGTCCTCGACGAAGGTCTGTTCGTTGATTGGCGGGCGCACATAGCCCATATCCTTTTGTCGCTCAGGCAGCTCGATGTGCTCAGGGGAGACATCTTCGTAGGGGATCATGCTCAACAGATGACGAATACAGTTGAGACGGGCGTGCTTCTTGATGTCCGCATTGATCACGTACCAAGGGGCCTGCTTGATATCCGTGTAGGCGAACATCTCGTCCTTGGCCTTGGAATACTCCAACCAGCGTTTGCGTGACTCCAGGTCCATGGGGCTCAGTTTCCAGCGCTTCAGCGGATCGGTCAGGCGGCTCTGAAAGCGCCGCTCCTGCTCTTCGTCACTGACGGAAAACCAGTATTTGATCAGGATGATCCCGGAACGGACCAGCATGCGCTCGAATTCCGGACAGGAGCGCATGAACTCCCGGTACTCGTCATCGGTACAGAACCCCATCACCCGCTCCACACCGGCCCGGTTGTACCAGCTGCGGTCGAACAGGGCCATCTCCCCGGCGGCCGGAAGATGGGGGACATAGCGCTGGAAATACCACTGGCTCTTCTCCCGTTCAGTGGGCGTGCCGAGGGCAACGACAGGGCAGACGCGGGGGCTCAGGTATTGCGTTATGCGCTTGATCACGCCGCCCTTGCCGGCCGCATCGCGGCCCTCGAAGATGACCACCACCCGCAGACCCTTGTACTTGATCCACTCCTGCAGCTTGACCAGTTCCACCTGCAGTCGGTGCAACTCCTTCAGATAGAGGTCGTTTGGAATCTTGTAGGGTTTTTTCTTCTTTTTCTTGTTGTGTTTCGTTTTTTCGTCGGCCTTGTCGTTCATTCCGCTCCCCTCTTTGATTCTGTCCGCATAAGCACAAAATACTAGCGCCAGATGGGCAAGGCTGACAATGGCCGGGCACTTACGGTCGATCGATTTTCGGATCTTGCCTGAGGCATGTCAGCTATCTGGGGCCGTAGTGTGCATCCGGTGAGCCGGAACTCAGGTGGGGAGCGGACGTCAGCAATTCCGCCGCTGCTTCACCGCTTCAGCCAAGGTCTCCAACAGAGGGGCCGTGTCGTCCCAGGAGATGCAGGCATCGGTGATGCTCTGACCGTAGATCAGTTCCTGATCGGCCCGCCACTCCTGGCGTCCGGCGACCAGAAAGCTCTCGATCATTGCACCGATGATGCGCTGGTTGCCGCGGGCGATCTGGCCGGCTATGTCGCGGCCCACATCGATCTGCTTCTGATGACGTTTGCGGCTGTTGGCATGGCTGAAATCGACCATCATGCGCGGGGTGAAGCCGGCGGTCTCCATTTCTTCGGCAGCGATGTTGATGCTTTCCGTGTCGTAGTTCGGCCGGTTGCCACCACGCAGAATCACATGGCAATCTTCGTTGCCGCTGGTGGCGAAGATTGCGGAGAAGCCTTCCTTTGTGACCGACAGAAAATGGTGTGGCTGGGAGGCCGAGCGAATGGCATCGAGGGCGATCTTCAGTGAGCCGTTGGTGCCGTTCTTGAAGCCCACCGGGCAGGAGAGGCCGGAGGCGAGTTCACGGTGCCCCTGGCTCTCCGTGGTGCGGGCGCCGATCGCGCCCCAGCTGATCAGGTCGGCGATATACTGAGGGCTGATCAGATCCAGAAACTCGCTGCCGGCTGGCAATCCCAGTTCGTTGACATCCAGCAATAGCCGGCGTGCCAGTTGCAGGCCCTGGTTGATGCGGAAGGTGCCATTCAGGTCTGGATCGTTGATCAGCCCTTTCCAGCCCACGGTGGTGCGGGGTTTCTCGAAATAGACCCGCATCACGATCATCAACTCGTTGTTAAGCTGCCGACGTGCTTCATTCAGGCGCCGGGCATAATCCAGGGCCGCCACCGGGTCGTGCACGGAGCAGGGGCCGACCACCACGATCAGCCGGTCGTCACTGCCTTGCACGATTTCGTGGATCTCGTTACGGGCCGTGCTGACTGTCTCAGCTGCCCGGTCGGTGATGGGGAGATCGGCCAGCAACTGGGCCGGAGAGATGAGTTCATGAATGCCGCGGATGCGGAGGTCGTCGGTCTGGGGGCGCATATGGTCTGTCTGTTCGGGTTGCGAGCGATGGGGAGGGATTATAGTGGAAAACGATCACCCCATGTGCTGTCGCTGCGAACCCCGTAGTCCACCGGCAACGGGGGGAAATTAGTTTCATGATGGGTTGCGGTCCGCTATACTTTGTCTGCCTCAGGTGTTCTGCAGCGAGGCTGCAGGAATAATTGGGAAGCCGGTGTGAATCCGGCGCTGCCCCCGCAACGGTGTGGGAGACGAGGCGTGACAATGTAACCATTGGGGAAGCTCCCTGAGAAGGTGTCGCGCCGGGCACAGGCCCGCTCTCAAGCCCGGAAACCAGCCTCAGGCCGTAGTGACATGCCAGCAGATCGCGGGTGGCGATCGTGGAGTCGTTTGCGGTAGTGCCGTTTGTGTTTGTTTTCCATGGCACGGTCCTGTCTTCGCCTCCTTTCATAACGCCGCACTCTACCATCTGTGATGCATGCCCGGGTGTCACTCTCTTCAGTGGGATAGAGAGGGCGCCTTGCATAGATACAATCTTCCAAGGAGATAAAAATGCACATAGAAGCCGGTATAGTACAAGGCGCCAAGATGCTCCTCAGCTATGGCACTGCCGCGGCCGTGGTTGGTGTTGCGGCCAAGCTTGCCTGGGATAATATCAAGGATAACGGCGCATTCTCGTTCCTGATCAAGACCCTGCTTGCCTCCATCGTGGTGTTTTGTTGTTTCGAGGTGCTTCCCCACTATCCGATCGGCGTCAGTGAGGTGCATCTGATTCTGGGCACCACCATTTTCATGATGTTCGGTATTGCACCTGCGGCCATCGGTCTGGCCTTGGGGCTGTTGAGTCAGGGGCTGTTTTTCGCTCCGTTCGATCTTCCTCAGTACGGTATCAATGTGACCACCCTGCTGGCATCCATCCTGGTTCTCAATGCGGCGGCAAAGCGGATCATTCCGGCCCATACCGCCTACAAGGACCTCAGCTATGGCCAGATGCTTCGCATGTCGGTGGTGTGGGAAGGCTCGGTAGTGGCCTGGGTGGCGTTCTGGGCCTTCTACGGCCAGGGCTTTGGCAGCGAGAACCTGAGCAATGTGTTTACTTTCGGCAGTGCTTATATGACGGTGATCCTGCTCGAACCCCTCATCGATCTGGGCATCCTGGCAATCGTCAAGGCCTGGAGCAGACAGGGTGGCGTCTCTACCCTGTTCTTCGATCGGCGCTTGAACAACTGCCAGCCGGTGGTCAGTTGACCGGCAACCTGTGTCCATACGCCAGGGGGTGGAGTCGAACCGCTTCAATGACGTGTATTTTTCCGTCATATTTTGTGCGGTTTGACTCTGACCCCTGCCTTACGCCGCAACCACTCTGAATCCATGAAAACCACAATACTGTCCGATGTTGCGCGCGAACCCGGGTTTGATCGCTCGTAGCCGGATAAGGTGAAGACAAAGGGGCTGCGGATCGATGGACCGGTGGTGCCTGGCAGATTGGAGGAGCGGATTTGGATCGCTATAGTCCACGGCAGATGATCGAGAGGCTGGTCGCTTTCGATACCGTCTCGAAAAACTCCAACATGGCACTGATCGAATTCGTTCAGTCATACCTTGCCGGTCATGGTGTCGACAGTCATCTGCTTCCCAATGAAGACGGCTCGAAGGCCAATCTCTATGCCACCGTGGGTCCGATGGAGGAGGGTGGGGTGGTGCTCTCCGGCCATACCGATGTGGTTCCAGTGGATGATCAGGCCTGGGATACCGACCCCTTCACCGTGACGGAACGGGATGGACGGCTGTATGGCCGCGGCACGGCGGACATGAAGAGCTTCATTGCCATCGCCCTGGCCCTGGTGCCGGAAATGGTCGGGAAGGGGTTGAAGAAGCCGATCCATTTCGCCCTCTCCTACGATGAAGAGGTGGGCTGTATCGGTGCCCCTTATATGATCCGCGAGATGGCACAGGTGCTGCCCAGGCCCCAGGCGGTGATCGTCGGGGAGCCGACCGGCATGCGGATCATCAATGCCCACAAGGGAATCGGCAGTTTCACCACCACCATTACCGGTCACGAGGCCCACTCCAGCCAGATGGAACGGGGCGTCAGCGCGGTGATGACCGGTGCCAGGCTGGTCACTTTCCTGGAACAGATGATGCAGGAAAACCGGGAGAACGCCTCGCCCGACTGCCCGTTCGAGCCCCCGTACACCACTATTCATGTGGGTGTCATCAACGGTGGCACAGCGATTAATATCATCTCCCGTCACTGTGAATTTTCCTGGGATGTGCGCACCATTCCCGGCGACACCTCCCTGCAGTTTGTCGAACGGCTGCGTGACTATTGCAAGCCGTTGATCGAAGAGATGCGTAAGATCTCCCCCAACTGCGATATCGTCACTGAGGTCAATTCGTATGCGCCGGCGCTGAAGGCGGTGGCGGGGAGTGCCGCCGTGCATCTATGCCAGCAGCTGACCGGCCAGGAGCAGGCCGGTGTGGTCTCCTACGCCACTGAGGCCGGGCAGTTCCAGGAGGCGGCATACCCGGCGGTGGTTTGTGGGCCGGGTTCCATCGATCAGGCGCACAAACCCAATGAATACATCGAAATCTCTCAGCTCATCAAGGCCGAGGGTTTTATCCGGAAATTGATCGAACACCTGGCCTGACCCGGTTTTTTACCGCTGGCAGTTGCTGCAATAGAAGCTGGAACGTTGGCCGATGCGGCGCTGGCGGATAGTGGCGCCGCAGTGGGTGCAGGCCTTTCCCTCGCGTCCGTACACCTGCAACTGCTGGGCAAAGTACCCCGGGTTGCCATCCTCCTGCTGGAAGTCCCGCAGGGTAGTGCCACCCTGTGCTATTGCTGCCTGGAGTACCTGCTTGATGGTGTCGGCGAGCCGCTGGTAGCGGGCCAGGGCGATGCGCCCGCAGGGTCTGTTGGGGTGGATGCCGCTGAGAAACAGGGCTTCATTGGCATAGATGTTGCCGACGCCAACCACCACACGCCCGTCCATTATCAGGTTCTTCACTGCTGTGCGGCGGTTGCGCGATTGCCGATAGAGGTGATCCCCGTCGAAGGCATCGGACAGGGGTTCGGGACCCAGGTGGTGAAGCAATGGATGCCGTTCCACCGGCTGCCGGGTCCAGAGCACGGCGCCGAAGCGGCGTGGGTCGCGCAATCGCAGCAGGCAGTCAGCGAACAGCAGGTCGAGATGATCGTGGATCCCTGCAGGGGTGCCGGGGGGCAGGATGCGCAGGCTGCCGGACATGCCCAGGTGCAGGATCAGGGTGCCGCGGCCGGTATCCAGCAGCAGGTATTTGGCACGGCGCTCCACCCGTTCGATTGTGGCGTCGGTGAGGCTGCTTGCCAGATCTGCCGGTACCGGCCAGCGCAGTTGTCGCTGGCGCACCACCACCCCCGTTATCCGTTTGCCCTGGATGTGGGGCAGGATGCCGCGGCGAGTGGTCTCTACTTCTGGAAGTTCTGGCATCTGAATCAGTAACGGTTGTCGGTTTGATTGCCTGTCGGGGTGCTGCCCGGGGGCAAAACCGGGCACGAGGTTGTTCTTCTGGCGCTCCAGCAGTGATTTTTCCTACGGTGTTGGCTTGGCATTTCCCGGAGGTGCCAACAAATCACTGCCGGCCGGTAACTGATAGGCCAGTCCGAGATCCCGGCGGATCAGCCAGCTCTTTCCATCACGCTGTAGGATGCCGAAGCGAATGGCCTGAGGCCTTCCCTGCAGTTGGATGCGCACCTCTTCACCGCTCTCTTCGCCCGGGGCCTTGTGTACTGCCATGGCGCGGGCATTCTGCCACTGGTCACGTTTCGCCATCAATTGGTCCATGGACAGGCCAGGGAGCGGCGGCTGCAACTGCCAGCGGCCGTCGCCGCTCTCCTGTAGCCGCCAGCGTGGTGTGCGGATGCCTTCGATGCGACTGCCTGCGGGTAACAGGCGGGGGTCGATGAAGGTCTCGGCCGGGCTTTGCAGGTAGGGCATGAAGCGGTTCCGGATCAGGTGGATGCGGTCATCGATGGCCACGTACCGGGCGTCCTGGAAAGGGTGGCGATCGCCGATCTGCAGCATCACGCCATCGAGCCGGAGGCGGATGCGGGGCTGGGCCAGGCCAAACCGGTTCAGTCCTTCCGCTGGCCGGGGGAAATGCTCCAGGCTGGGGGTATTGGCGATTGCCAGCAAGCGCTGAATACGGCCTCCGTCTGCCACTGCCTGATAGGGTGTCGCCATGCGCCATACCTCACCTTGCCGGAGCAGGATCGTTGGCGGCCCGCTCTTGTGGTCGATACGTATGCGGGTGATGGCATCCGGCTGCAGGGGGGTCAGCCGGGCCTGATCCTGCTGCGGCTGCTGCTCCGGCGTCAACCAGAGGGCCAGACCGAGCAGGCCGATTATCCCCAGTAGTGCCAGGTTGATCCAGCTTTGTCGTTTCATGGTCAGCGTCTTCTCCTGCGCCACCAGATCAGTAGCCCGGTGAGGAACAGGAGCAGTGGTAACAGCAGCAGGAAACCGAAGCCGATGCTCAGCCCGGCCGTTCGGGACAGCCGCAGATTCAGGTCCCGGCTGGTGCGGGCGGGAATGCCGATCAGTTCGTCATCACCGCTGAGCCAGCGGATCAGATTCAGGCCCAGGTCCAGATTGCCACCGTTGCCGAGATAGCTGTTGGCGAGGAAATCCCCGTCGCCGACGACCAGCACCCGCTGTTCCCCGGACTGCCGTTGACGCTGCAGCGCCAGACCGATGGTCAGGGGGCCCAGGCGCTCACCCTGCTGCCGGTCCAGGGTCACCTTGCCACGGATCGGGCCGGTCTCATTCCAGCTGCGGGCGCCGGTCTGCAGCAGTGAGGTCAGCTGCCAGTCACTGCCATCCACCCCTTCCAGGGCGGCGCTGTAGGGGTAGAGGGTGACTCGGTCGAAGTGCTGAGTGGCCGGGTGATCGGGGTAGTGAGAGACCACTGCCATGGCCGGATCATCCAGCCTCAGATCCGCCGCCCCGGCATCGACGATGATGCCGGGGAGGCGGGCTATGCCAAGCACCTTGGCCAGCGGCTCGAGTCCGCCCTGGGGATCGGGCTCAGTGAGCCAGAGCATGTTGCCACCACGTTGCAGATAATCCTGGATCTGACGGATCTCGCGTGCCAGATAGCTGGTCTGGGGGGAGGCGATCAGCAGCAGCCCGCTGTCATCCGGGATCCGCGGCTGCTGTGCCAGGTCGAGCTGGCGGATCTGGTAGCCTTTGCGTTTCAATTCGTCACCAAAGCTGCCAAGGTCGTGGTTGGCATGGCCCAGGAGGTTACGTTCGCCGTGGCCGGTGACGGTGGTGATCCATTGCCCACCCTGGCGGATCAGGCGCTGGATGGCATTGCTGATGCTGTATTCGTCGATCTGGCGCAGCTGTTCGCTGCGGCCCTGGTAGGTAAGCCGCATCTCGCCGTTGGCCCGGATGTTCAGCTCGCGGGTCAGGTCGGGGCGCCGGGCCGGATCGATGAAGCTGAGGTGGATCTCCGGCCGGACCCGCTGATAACGGGCGACGATGTCGCGGATCGGCTGCCGTAGGCGTGGCTCGTCGGCGGCGAAGACCTGGATCTCCACTGGTGCCTGCAGGCGCTGCAGCAGGGTGATGCTGTTTGCGCTCAGGCTGTTGCCGGCGTTGTCCGACCAGTCCCAGGCGCGCGGGTGACGTTCGCCGAGCCAGCCGGCGAGGGCAACCGTGATGGCCAGCAGCAGATAGAACAGCAGGCCGCCAAGGTGTTGTTGCAGCCGCTTCTGCCGGGGGCAGCCGTTGTTCATGAGCGCCCCCGCAGTCCATCCAGGCGATGGATGGTGAGGAGCAGGCAGGCCAGGATGAGCAGCAGAAAATAGAGCAGGTCGCTGCTGATCACCAGGCCGTCCAGCAGGTGCCGGAAGTGGTTGGAGAGAGACAGCCAGCTCAGCAGGCTCCCCATGTCGCCCTCTGCGGTCAGCCCCAGGATCCACAGCAGCAACAGCACGCCGTAGCTGCCTGCAGCGGCCACCGAGGGTTGCCGGCTGAGGCTGGAGAGGAACATGCCTACGGCACCATACAGGGCCAGGGTCAGGGCCAGGCCGAGCAGGCCGGCGGCCAGGGTGCCCCGGTCCAGCTCGCCACCGGCCAATAGGGAGAGGGGCATGGTTGCCACCAGGATCAACTGCACCGCCAGCACCCCGAGCAGGGCCAGATACTTCCCCAGTACGATGCGGGTGATGGAAACGGGGGCGGAGAGGAGCAGGTCGATGGTGCCGCTACGCAGCTCGCGGCTGAACAGATTCATGCTGAACAGGGGTACCAGCAGCAACAGGACCTTGGTCGCCGAGTCGAGCAGGGGGGCGACCACCAATGCGGTGACGCCTGGTGCCGCTTCCAGCGCCAGTAACCGGGGCTGCAGCTGCAGAAAGCCCTCCAGCTGCAGCATGAACAGCCATGCCAGCAGCAGCTGTTGCACCGCCAGCAGGCTCCAGGCGAGGGGGGACGAGAAGAAACTGCGCAGCTCGCGCCCGGCGATGGCCAGCATCAGCCCATCTCCTCGCCGCCGGTAACCCGGGCGAAGGTCTGTTCCAGGTCATCATCAATGGGGATCAGGGCGAGCAGTCCCCAGCCTTGCTGCACCAAGGTGGCCGCCAACCGGCCTTGATCCGCCGACTCGTCGAGCTGCAGCTGGAAGCGGTCGCGGCTCACGGGCTGGGCATGGCTCACTCCAGGCAGCTGCAGCAGCGCATCCGTGGCCGGCGGTCGCTGGAGCTGGATAGTGATCTCCCGGCTGGTCATTCGCCGGCCGGAGCGGGCGTGGTGCACCAGCTGGCCCTGGTGCAGGATCATCACCCGGTCGCACACCGCCTGCACCTCTGGCAGGATATGGGTGGAGAGCAGTACGCCCCGCTCTTCGCCCAATGCCCGAATCAGCTGGCGGATCTCCCGGATCTGGTTGGGATCCAGGCCGCTGGTGGGTTCATCCAGGATCACCACCGCCGGATCGTGAATGATTGCCTGGGCGATGCCCACCCGCTGGCGGTAGCCCTTGGACAGGTTGCCAAGCAGCCGCTGTCCGCTGTCAGTCAGGCCACAGCGCGCCTTGGCCCGAGGCAGGGCCTGGCGGGAGGCGGCGCGGTCGAGGCCGTGCAGGCGGGCACAGAAGTGCAGATATTCGTCCACCGTCAGCTCGGGATAGAGGGGCGGGGTCTCGGGCAGGTACCCCAGGCGCAGTTTGGCCGCCACCGGCCGTCGTCGCAGATCGATGCCGTCGATCAGGATCTCCCCGCTGTCTGCCCCCAAGGCCCCGCAGAGCATGCGCATGGTGGTGCTTTTGCCCGCTCCGTTGGGGCCGAGAAAGCCCAGCACCTCGCCGGGCTCGAGGCTGAAGCTGATGTTACGCACTATCTGACGTTCAGCGAAGCTGCGGCAGAGATTTCGGGTTTCGATCAAAGCAGCCATGACAGCGGTTGTTCACTCGACCAGAAACAGGGTGGCGAGGCCGAGAAAGGCGAAGAAGCCGATGATGTCGGTGGCGGTGGTGAGCAGCACCGATCCGGCCAGCGCGGGATCGATGCCGAGTTTTTCCAGCAGCAGGGGCAGGGTGGCGCCGGTGAATGCGGCCAGCATCAGGTTGATTATCAGAGCGACGCCGATCAGCAGGCCGAGTTCCAGGCTGCTGAACCAGACACCGGCGATCAGCGCCACCACCAGGGCCCAGATCATTCCATTGAGGGCCCCCACCGCCAACTCCTTGAGCACCAGCCAGCGGGCGTTCTTTCCAGACAGCTGGCCCAGGGCGAGGCCGCGGATGGTGAGGGTGAGGGTCTGGCTCCCGGCGATACCCCCCATACTGGCGACGATGGGCATCAGCACCGCCAGGGCCACCACCTGCTGGATGGTGGCCTCGAACAGGCCGATCACCCAGGAGGCGAGAAAGGCGGTGAGCAGGTTGACCCCC
>CAZJCM010000008.1:0-77939 GCA_964544655.1 uncultured Sedimenticola sp.
GATGGTCTGGGATGGTCTATAAAAATGGTGCCGAGGAGAGGACTTGAACCTCCACTGGGTTTCCCCAACTAACACCTGAAGCTAGCGCGTCTACCAATTCCGCCACCTCGGCAAGTCACACCGGTGTGTGCCATACGGCGCTCGATCAACCAGTGAGGCCGCGAACTTTACCGGGATCTTTTTGGGATGTCAATGGTCTGTTGGCGAATATGTTCTGGTGTTGATAATATGTTGATGCTAAAAGAGTAATTGCGGTGTTGCCAGTTTTCTTCCGGGATCTTGCCGCAATTGCGATGGTCTCTTTTTCAGCTGTTCAGCGGAGATCAGGGTGATGTTGGAGCTGGATGAGATACGTGCCAAGGGCATTGCACTGTGGGAGAGTGGCCTGGTGTTGCAGGGATGGATGGGGAAAGTCCCTCTGTTTCCGCTGGAGATTCCTCTCGAATCAGCCTCGCAACCCGCATCGTTGTCGCAACTCCAGCACGCTTCCCAGATGCTGGAGGAGGCCGGGAAGTGTTATGTCGGACAGGGCTACCGGATCGAATATCAGGATGTCATTGCAGTGGCAGAGGGGCAGCGGAGGCTGCCCGGCAAGGTGGTGTTCGATGAGCCATTGGATCTGATCAGTTTTATCGGCCGGGAGGATGAGTTTCAGCGATTCGCCCGTACGGCCCGGGAGATCCGACGGCGTTTCCCCGGGCTTGAGGCTTGGGTCAGGCAATATCCGATGAAGGTGTTGGCGCAGAATGATCGGTGGCCATACATTCTGGATGCCCTGGACGTGGCGCTGGCGTCTGGGCAGGATTTCTCCGGTAGCCCTGACCAGCTGCCGCTGTCGTCACAAGAGCGTCTGCTGTTGAATGAATTGATGAGAGTGCTGTGGGCGGAATGAGGCCGGGATGTGGTCGGCCGGGCAGGCCCGTTGCCTTCTTCAGCTTGAAAAACGGGTGCCCCTGCCCGATCTCAAGGGACAGTCAGGTCCGCGAAGAGTACAATCATCCGGATTACCTGACGGTACACATACAAAACAGGATTGATATCTAACGTGGCAAGACGTAGCAAAAAACAGCCTGCGCGGGTTCGTGACCCCAATCTCGCGCGCGAAGCGAAGAAGTACGACAACCCCATCCCCAGCCGTGAATTCATCATGGAGCAACTGGCGGCGTTTGGTGCCCCAATGCGCCGGGATGAGATTGCCGAATGCCTGGGGTTGAGCGATGAGGATCAACTGGAGGCGTTGCGCCGGCGTCTGAACGCCATGGAGCGTGATGGTCAGCTGGTGCGCAACCGGCGGGGTTCCTTTTGCCTGGTCAATAAGAAAGATTTGATCGCCGGCCGGGTCATCGGCCATGCCGACGGTTTCGGTTTTCTCAAGCCAGACGAGGGCAGCGACGATTTATTTCTTACCCCGCGGCAGATGCGCAGCCTGCTACATGGCGACCGGGCGGTGGTCCGGGTGGTGGGGGTGGATCACCGCGGGCGCCGGGAAGGTGCGGTGGTCGAGGTGTTGGAGCGGGCCAATCACCGCGTGGTCGGGCGCCTCTATATCGAGCATGGTGTTGGGTTCGTAATGCCCGACAACAAGCGTATCAACCAGGAGATCATCATCCCGGAGCGGGATCTGGATGGGGCGGAACACGGTCAGATCGTGGTAGCGGAAGTGGTCGAGCAACCCACCAAGCGCACCCAGCCGGTGGGGCGTATCGTCGAAGTGTTGGGCGAACATATGGCGCCGGGTATGGAGACCGATGTAGCGATCCAGGCCTATGAGATTCCCGTCGACTGGCCGGAAGAGGTGACTGCGGAGATCGCCGGCCTGCCGGCAACGGTGGATGAGTCGGCCAAGCGAGGGCGTACCGATTTGCGTGCTCTGCCCCTGGTTACCATCGATGGTGCGGATGCCCGGGATTTCGACGATGCGGTCTATTGTGAGCGCAAGCCCAAGGGGTGGAAGCTACTGGTATGTATCGCAGATGTCTCCAGCTACGTGCAGCCTGGTTCTGCGCTGGACCGGGAAGCGAGGAAGCGGGGTAATTCAGTCTATTTTCCGGATCGTGTCGTTCCCATGTTGCCGGAGGTGCTCTCCAACGGCCTCTGTTCCATCAATCCCGACGTGGACCGGCTGTGCATGGTGTGCGAGATGTACGTCAACCAGGAAGGCAATATCACCCGTTCCAAGTTCTATCGTGGGGTGATGCGTTCTCATGCGCGGCTCACTTACGACCAAGTGGCGGCCATGCTGCAGCAGGATGATACCGCTCTGCGCCAGCAGTATGCCGCAGTGCTGCCTCATCTGGAGGAGTTGTATGCCTTGTACCAGGCACTGCATGGGGCCCGCATCAAACGTGGTGCCATCGATTTCGATACCACTGAGACCCGGATCGTCTTCAATGAGGAGTCCAAGGTAGAGCGTATCGTGCCGGTTCAGCGCAATGACGCCCACCGTATTATCGAAGAGTGCATGCTGGCTGCCAATGTGGCTTTGGCCCGTTTTCTGCAACGCAAGAAACTGCCTGCCCTGTATCGTATCCACGAAACTCCGCAGGAAGACAAGCTGGTCGATCTGCGCGCCTTTCTCGCTGAACTCGGGCTGACCCTCGGCGGGGGCGCCAAGCCGCAGGCGGCGGATTATGCTGCTCTGTTGGAGTCGGTCAGGGATCGTCCCGATTTCCGCCTGATTCAAACGGTGCTGTTGCGCTCTATGTCGCAGGCACTCTACAGCTCGGAAAACATTGGTCATTTTGGTCTGGCCTTTCCTGCCTATTCCCATTTTACCTCGCCGATCAGGCGCTACCCTGACCTGATCGTGCACCGTGCCATCAAGCACCTGCTGGATGGTGGAGGAGCGCAGGACTTCATTTACTCCGAAACGGAGCTGGAGACTCTGGGCGAGCACTGTTCGACCACCGAACGCCGGGCGGATGAGGCGACGCGGGATGCCACCAGCTGGCTGAAGTGCGAGTATATGCTGGACAAGGTGGGGGAGAGCTTTAACGGCATCATCACCAGCGTGACCTCGTTCGGTCTGTTCGTCGAGTTGGACGACATCTATGTTGAAGGATTGGTGCATATCACCTCGCTGGACAACGACTATTACCATTTCGACCCAGTGGGCCATCGCCTGACCGGCGAGCGCTCCGGTCAGGTCTATCGTCTGGGCGACCCCATCCGGGTGAAGGTGGCGGCCGTCAATCTGGATGACAAGAAAATCGATTTTGCCCTTGATGGGGAGGCGCCGCTGAAACAGAAGGGCAGCGGCGGCAGATCCCGTCGCCGTTCAGGAAAGGCACAGCGCAAACCGGGTAAGCAGGATGCGGCGGGGCAGTCCCAAGAGAAGAGAAAGGCGGGTTCCAGGCGCAAGCAATCAGGAAAGGAGCAGGCGCCGGCAACATCAGGCGCGCGGAAGAAGCAGAAACCCGCAGGTCAGGCGGCGGAGAAGACGGTAAAGAAAAAAAGCCGCAGCAAACGACGCCGCTCGAAAAAGAATACTGCTGACAAGGGATGAGTAGCAAGGCCCAGTGGTTATGAGCGATTCCCAGATCACCGGTGGCCTGCACAGCGTGCGCACGGCGCTGAAACATGGTTCCGGCTCTGTCCTCGAGATATGGGTGGAGGCGCGCCGCCGAGACCGGCGGGTGCAGGAGATCATTTCCTTGGCAAAAGCAGCTGGCGTGGCTATTCATCAGGTTTCCCGCGATGAGCTGGATCAGCTGTTGCCGGACAGCAACCACCAGGGCGTGATCGTTCGTACCCAGGCGCCGGCGGCAAGGGATGAGCGTGAGTTGCGAACGCTGCTGGCCGGACTCGATGAGCCCCCATTTCTGTTGATACTGGATGGGGTGCAGGACCCCCACAACCTGGGGGCCTGCCTGCGCAGTGCCGATGGGGCCGGTGTGCACGGGGTGATCGCACCGAAGGATCGCTCTGCCGGTCTCACGCCCACCGCCTGCAAGGTGGCCAGTGGTGCAGTCGGCAATATGCCATTTTTCCAAGTTACCAATCTGGCCCGGACCTTGAAATGGCTGCGCGAAGAGCAGGGGGTGTGGTTGGTGGGCACTGCCGGCGAGGCAGATGTGGATCTATACCAGGTTGACCTGACCGGCCCGCTGGCCATCGTCATGGGTGGTGAGGAAAAGGGTATGCGCCGGTTGACCCGGGAGGCCTGTGACCACCTGGTGAAGCTGCCCATGTCTGGCACGGTGGAGAGCCTCAACGTCTCAGTGGCTGCCGGTATCTGTCTCTACGAGGCGCTGCGTCAGCGACTCGGTTGAGCGAATTCAACCGGCTCCAGGGTTCTGCGGCGGGGTGGCTGGCCCCGATATGCCCTTCAGTGATGGATGCGGGCATCCCCGTTATTCAATCGCCGCCGGATACGGCGCCGCCAGCGTATTGGCCGCGGCCGAATCGTCGTGACTTGCGGCCTACCCGTGGTCAGGGTAGAATCCGCCGCTTCCCGAGGGAGTGGAGGTTTCTCCGTGCCCCGGGCTCCTTGCCTCACCGGCCTGACCGGGAGGCTGTATCAATCCGTAAGGAGTAACAATGAGACATTACGAAATCGTGTTCATGGTCCATCCGGACCAGAGCGAGCAGGTTCCCAGCATGATCGAACGCTACCGCTCCGTCATCGAAGGCAGCGAAGGCAAGATCCACCGTCTGGAAGACTGGGGCCGCCGCCAGCTCGCCTATCCCATCCAGAAACTGCACAAGGCCCACTATGTGCTGATGAATATCGAGTGCGGCAGTGAGACCCTGCAGGAACTGGAGAATCTTTTCCGCTTCAATGACGCCGTACTGCGCAACCTGGTGCTGGTCAAGAAAGGTCCTGTGACCGAGCCTTCTCCGCTGGCACGCTCTGCAGAAGAGCGGGAAGAGACGCGTCCGGCAGCCACAGAGGCCCCTGCAGCAGCCGCGGCAGCAGAGCAGAGTAAGCCGGCGGCCGAGTAGGCCCGGCATATTGCCCGCCACCGTTACACGATGGCGGCGACAGAATAGAATATTGAGGGATAGTCATGTCACGTTATTTTCGTCGTAGAAGGTACTGCCGTTTCACCGCTGAAGGTATCACCGAGATCGATTACAAGGATCTCAACCTGCTGAAGGCCTATGTCAGCGAGACCGGCAAGATCGTACCCAGCCGTATCACCGGTACCAAGGCCATTTACCAGCGTCAGTTGGCGACCGCCGTCAAACGGGCGCGTTACCTGGCGCTGCTGCCGTACACCGACAGCCACTGAGCTGAGTAAACGGATGACCCGATACCGATCGGGTCGCTGATCGGGGCGGCCGGGTAACGCTATGAAACTACTGGCATCCTTCGTGATGCGTGGTCGCTCTCAAGCGGTGATGCTGGCTGCCGTGCTGGCCATGGTGGCGCTGCTGGTGCCACCGGTCAGTATCCTCAGTACTGCGGTGGTGGCCTTGGTCACCCTGCGCAAGGGGCCCTATGAAGGGCTTCTGTTGGTGTTTTTCGCCGCTGTTGCCTGCGCGCTGCTGGGATTGGTGGCAGTAGGCGCAGTGTTCCAGGTGGTGGGGTTCGTGCTGTTCCTGTGGCTGCCGGCGTGGCTGTTGTCCATGGTCTTGCGCAGCAGCCGCTCTCTGGCCCTGACGCTGGAGGTGGGGCTGCTGCTGGGTTTGCTGATCATCGCCGGTCAGTACTTTCAGAGCGAGGATCCGGTCGCCGCATGGCGTGAGGTGCTGGCGCCCCTGGTCCAGTCCCTGGAAGAGGCCCAGGTGTTGGAACCAGGGCAGCAAAAGGCACTGCTTGAGGCGCTGGCCGGCTGGATGCCCGGGGTGTTGGCGGCAGGCTTTTTCCTGCAGACCATGGTTGCCCTGCTGCTGGCCCGCTGGTGGCAGGCGTTACTCTACAACCCGGGGGGATTCCGGGCTGAGTTTCAGCAGTTGCGGATCCACCGTCCGGTGGCTGTGGTTACGCTGCTGGTGCTTATACTGCGGCTGTGGAGCGGCGGACCTGGCGGCAACCTGGTGGTCTACCTCTCTATGCTGCTGATGGCGGGGTGGTTCCTGCAGGGAATGGCGCTGACTCATGGTCTGGTGGCCAGGGCCCGGGCCAGCATCGGCTGGCTGGTCGGGGTCTATCTCCTGCTGCTGTTTGCCATGCCCCAGGCGGTGTTGGTGCTGGCGGTGTTCGGTTTTGCCGATTCGTGGATTGATTTAAGGGCGCGCCTACAGAACAAAGGTGGGGCGGGCTGAAGATTTAACACCTGATTCAGGGGTATTTAGTGATGGATGTCATTCTGTTAGAGAAAGTGGAGAACCTGGGGGTCCTGGGTGACAAGGTCAATGTTAAGTCCGGTTACGGACGCAACTACCTGATTCCTTCCGGCAAGGCGGTCGCCGCCACCAAGGAGAATCTGGAGGCATTCGAGGCGCGTCGCGCCGAGCTGGAGAAGAACGCCGCCGAGGCCCTGGCCGCCGCTGAGGCACGTAAGGCGCAGTTGGAGGCACTGGAAGTGGTGAGTATCGCACGCAAGGCCGGTGATGAGGGCCGCCTGTTCGGTTCCGTCGGTACTGCCGATATCGCCGAGGCGGTGACGGCCGCTGGCGTAGAACTGGCGAAGCGTGAGGTGCGCCTGCCCGAGGGGCCGTTCCATGCCATCGGTGAATTCGAGATCCAGGTGCATCTGCACACGGATGTAGATGCGGTGATCAACCTGGCCATCGTCGCTGAGGATTGATCAGCGGGCTGCGCTTCCGCAGTGGGCCGCCTTCTGTAGAGGCGACCACCAGGCCGCGACGCTGTAGCGGCACAGAGTCTTACTCTGTGCCGTTTTCGTTTCTGTGGAGCACCTTTTCCGCCGCCTCCATTTTCCGTATCCTTTCATCTACACGTTCCTGAGCCCACACCCATGCAAGAACCGGCCTTTCCCACTGTTGACGACAGCGAAGCGGAGTACACCGACAGCCTGCGTGTGCCGCCATATTCGATCCAGGCCGAGCAGTCGGTGCTGGGCGGGTTGATGCTGGATAATCAGGCCTGGGACCAGATCGCCGACAGGGTGGTGGAGCAGGATTTCTATCGCCGTGAGCATCAGCTCATCTTCCGCTCCATCGAGTCGCTGGCGGACAAAACCCAGCCGTTCGATGTGATCACCCTGTCGGAAGAGCTGGAGCGGCACGGCAAGCTGGAGGAGGCGGGTGGTCTGGCCTATCTCGGTAGCCTGGCCAAGGATACCCCCAGCGCCGCCAATATCCGCGCCTATGCGGACATCGTGCGCGAGCACTCGGTGAAACGCCAGTTGATCCAGGTGGGGAATGAGATCGCCGACAGCGCCTACAACACCGAGGGCCTGGACAGTGCCGACCTGCTGGACAAGGCGGAGCAGAAGGTGTTCGAGATCGCCGAGCAGGGCGCCCGCGGCGGCGGTGGCTTCCAGTCCATCAAGAGCCTGCTGACCAAGGCGGTGGATCGTATCGAGACCCTGTTCGAGAGCGATGAGCCGATCACCGGTCTGAGCACCGGTTTCACCGATCTCGACCGCATGACCTCCGGCCTGCAGCCGGCGGACCTGGTGATCGTCGCCGGCCGTCCCTCCATGGGCAAGACCACCCTGGCGATGAATATCGCCGAGAACGTAGCCATTAACAGCGGCCAGCCGGTAGCGGTGTTCAGTATGGAGATGCCGGGAGAGTCCCTGGCTATGCGCATGATGTCGTCCCTGGGGCGCATCGATCAGCACCGGGTGCGCAGTGGCAAGCTGGAGGACGACGAGTGGCCGCGGCTCACCTCGGCGGTCAGCATCCTGGCCGAGGCCAAACTGTTCATCGATGACACCCCGGCCCTTAGTCCTACCGAACTGCGTGCCAAGGCGCGCCGTCTGATGCGCGAGTACGATGGACTGGGTCTGATCATGATCGACTACCTGCAGCTGATGCAGGCCGGCTCTGCCTCGGAGAACCGCACCAATGAGATTTCCATGATCTCCCGCTCCCTGAAGGCCCTGGCCAAGGAGCTGAACGTGCCGGTCATCGCCTTGTCCCAGCTCAACCGCAGTCTGGAGCAGCGCACCAACAAGCGCCCGATCATGTCCGACCTGCGCGAGTCCGGCGCCATCGAGCAGGACGCCGACCTGGTGGTCTTCATCTATCGGGATGAGGTGTACAACGAAGACAGCCCGGACAAGGGCATCGCCGAGATCATCATCGGCAAACAGCGTAACGGCCCCATCGGCACAGTACGTCTCACTTTCCTTGGCCAGTACACCAAATTCGAGAACTTCATCGATGACGTGTATGCCAATGAGGATTATTGAGGCCGCACCATGGGTCCCAGCGCCCTGATCGATCTTGCTGCACTGCGCCACAATCTGCGCCGGGCCCGTCAGACGGCGCCGCACAGCCGGCTGATCGCGGTGATCAAGGCCAACGCCTATGGCCACGGCGCGTTGCGTGCAGCAGCGGCACTGGAGGCGGCGGATCTGTTTGCCGTGGCCCGGGTGGAGGAGGGGGTGGCGCTGCGTGAGGCAGGGGTGGAGAAGCCCCTGCTGGTGCTGGAGGGCTGTTTTGGCCGGGAGGAGCTGGCGCTGGCCAGCCAGCACCGCCTGCAGCTGGCGGTGGCGGAACAGGAACAGGTAGAGCTGTTGGCCGCCGCCCGTCTGGAGCGGCCGCTCCAGTGCTGGCTCAAGGTGGACACCGGCATGCATCGATTGGGCATCTGCCCGGCGCAGGCCGCGGCCGCCTTTACAACCCTCACCAATGCCGCTGCGGTGGCCACCCCCCTGCGTCTGATGACTCACCTGGCCTGTGCCGATGATCCGGCCGACCCGATGACCGGGCAGCAACTCGCCCGGTTCAAGCCATTGGCGGAGGCGTTTGGCGTGGAGACCAGCATCGCCAACTCTGCCGGCATCCTCGGCTGGCCGGCCAGTCATGGCGACTGGAACCGGCCCGGCATCATGCTCTACGGCAGCTCACCGATGCAGCAGGGGCGCCCGGCCGATCACGATCTGCAACCGGTGATGACCCTGCAGAGCCGCCTGATTGCCGTGAAGTGGCTGCAGGCCGGCGATCCCATCGGCTACGGCGGCAGCTGGCGCTGCCCGGAACGGATGCCGGTAGGGGTGGTGGCCATCGGTTATGGTGACGGCTATCCTCGTCATGCGCCGCCGGGAACGCCATTGCTGGTCAACGGGCAGCGGGTGCCATTGGTGGGGCGGGTCTCCATGGATATGGTGACGGTGGACTTGCGCACCCAACCCCGGGCGGCGGTGGGTGACCCGGTGGTGCTCTGGGGGCGCGGCCTGCCCGCGGACGAGATCGCTGCACTGGCCGGTACCATCAGTTACGAGCTGTTTTGCGGCGTCACCCGCCGGGTACGCTTCATGGAGGAAGGGTAGCGATGGCGGCCGGAAAGCGTGTCTACACCTGCAGCAACTGTGGCGGCCAGTCGCCCAAATGGGCCGGGCAGTGTCCCGATTGCAAGGCCTGGAACACCCTGGAAGAGACGGCGGCGGCTGCGGCAAGGCCGCGCAATCCCCGTTTCGACGGCTATGCCGGTGAGGCCAATGAGAACCGGGTGCGCACCCTCTCCAGTGTGCCGGCGGAGGAGAGCAGTGGTATCCCCACCGGCACGGGCGAGCTGGACCGGGTGTTGGGCGGTGGCCTGGTGCCGGGCTCGGTGGTGCTGATCGGCGGTGATCCTGGCATCGGCAAATCGACCCTGCTGATCCAGACCCTGACCGGGTTGGCCGAAACCCTGCCCGCTCTCTACGTCAGCGGTGAGGAGTCGCCGGAGCAGATCAGCCTGCGGGCACAGCGGCTGGGGCTGCCTGGTGATGGGCTGAAGCTGCTGGCCGAAACCTGTGTGGAGCGAATTCTCAGCCTGGCCCGGCAGGAGTCGCCGGCGGTGATGGTGATCGACTCGATCCAGACCATCTATACCGAACAGTTGCAGTCGGCGCCGGGGTCGGTGGCCCAGGTGCGTGAATCTGCGGCCCAGTTGGTGCGTTTCGCCAAGCAGCGGGGCAGCGCTGTGTTCCTGGTCGGCCATGTGACCAAGGAGGGGGCCCTGGCCGGTCCCCGGGTGCTGGAGCACATGGTGGATACGGTGCTCTACTTCGAGGGTGAGCCAGGCAGTCAGTTCCGTCTCATCCGCACCATCAAAAATCGCTTCGGCGCAGTCAACGAGTTGGGTGTCTTCGCCATGACTGACAAGGGGCTGAAAGCGGTGAGCAACCCGTCAGCCATCTTTCTGTCCCGGCATGAAGAGGAGATCTCCGGCAGTGTCATCCTGGTCACGCGGGAGGGCAGTCGGCCGCTGTTGGTGGAGGTGCAGGCGCTGGTGGACGAGAGCCCCCTGGCCAATCCGCGCAGGGTCACCCTGGGGCTGGAGCAGAACCGCCTCTCCATGCTGCTGGCGGTGCTGCATCGCCATTGCGGCATTGCCATGTACGACCAGGACGTCTATGTCAACGTGGTGGGGGGGGTGCGTATTACCGAGACGGCGGCGGACCTGTCGGTGCTGCTGGCGGTGCTCTCCAGCTTCCGTGACCGTCCGGCCCCGCGGGATCTGGTAGCCTTCGGTGAGGTCGGCCTGGCCGGTGAGATCCGTCCGGTGCAGAACGGCCAGGAGCGGTTGAAGGAGGCGGCCAAGCACGGTTTTCGTAAGGCCATCGTGCCTCGGGCCAACGCCCCGCGGCGGCCGATCGATGGTCTGGAGGTGGTGGCTATCGATCGTCTGCCGGAGATCCTGGAGCTGATCTGAGCTGCCGCGCCTTGGGTAGTATACGCCCCCTGGTCCGGCGGTCTGTTTACAGGACGTTTGCGTTGCCGGGTCATGAGGAGATGTGATTGATCAAGAAAATCTATCCTGTTTCCCTGGCCGTCCGATGGTCTGCGGGAATCGCAGCCCTGGTGATACTGGTCATGCTGTTGCTTGGTTGGTTTTTGATCGAGCAGCAGCAGATGACATACCGCAAGCAGGGTGATCTGCTGGGTTCGATGCTGATCGAACAGTTGTCCCGTGCCGTCAGTGAGCCGTTGATGGCCGATGATCGCCTCTCACTGGAGGTGCTGGTCAGCCAGCAGCTCAAGAATGAGTTGATCAGCGGTGTCCAACTGTACGATGACCGTGGACAGAAGCTGCTGGGTGGTGGTTCTGCGCCGCCCGTATCAGTGATCCGGCAACAGGGTATCCAACGGTGGTCCAATGATGCGGACCATGTGGCCTACTATATGGAACCGGTACGTTATCAGGGCACCGGGGTGGGGCTGGCTGTCATCGGTATCGACCAAAGACCACTGGAACGGACCAGACGGAGTACTTTGAATGCACTGTTGCTTACCACGCTGGGGCTGATTGCCGTGGGTGTCATGCTGGCCGTCCCCCTGGCCCGCCGTTTCGCCCGGCCGATTCAGCAGCTGGTGGAAGTGGGTGAGGCGATAGATCGCGGAGAACAGCCGGTATCCCATGCCTTGCAGCGGCCTGATGAGATTGGCCAGTTGCTCGCTGCTTTCTGGCGCCTGGCCAGCAGCCTGGAGGGGAAGCGTGATGTGGAACAGGCGTTGTCCCGTTATCTGGCGCCGAGTGTGGCCAGCCGGGTGCTGGAGAGTGGGAGGGCACGCGAACTGGGCGGCAGTCGCAGGGAAGGGAGCGTGCTGTTCTGTGACATCGTCGGCTTTACCGAGTTGTCGGAAAACCAGGAGCCGGAACAGGTGGCAGAGCTGCTGAACAATGTATTTGGCTACTTCGTGATGGCAGGCAGCAGCTGTCGGGGTACGGTGGATAAGTTCATTGGTGACTGCATCATGATCCTGTTTGGGATTCCGGAGCAGGATGACCGGCACGCCTTTCACGCCCTCACCTGCGCGGTGTTGATCCAGTCCATCGCAGAACGTCTGAATCAGCAGCGCGCGGCCAGTGGTAAGCGGCCGGTCACCTTCCGTATCGGGATCAACAGCGGCACCATGCTGGCTGGAAACCTCGGCAGTGATGAACGTATGCAATATACGGTGGTGGGGGATACGGTAAACGTGGCGTCACGTATCTGTGCGCTGGCAGAGCCGGGTGGGATCCTGCTGACTGCAGAGGCTGCGGTTCAGTCGGGCGTGGCTGGTTACATACGGCCAAGCCCGCTGGGGGACATCCAGGTGCGGGGGCGTAAAGGCTCAGTCACCCTCTACGAGACGGATCTGGCGCTGTTTGCCGGGGAGAGCCTGTTGCGCGAGAGCCTGGATATGCTTTTCCCATGAAGCTGCCCACGGAGAGGAGCGGACACGTCAGGTCCGGGACGGGCAGCGCCTGGGCATCGCCACAACGACGATCAGGCCGGCAGGATATAGATAACGGTGTCGCACTGTGCAATCGCTGGCTGTCGGCCGGTCGGCTGCTGCTGCTGCTCTTGCCCCTGTGTCTGGTTGCTGCCTGCACCGGCCTGCTGCCTTCAGGGGGGGGTGGGGTGAAAAATGGCCAGGACCCGGATGCTGCGGAACGCCGTTTTCTCAACGATAGCATCCTGGTGGTGGAAGCGACCGACCTGTTGGAGAGCATTACACTGCTGGAGAAGCTGGCCCGGCTGGAGGGTGACGGGCCGCTGCTGCGTTCCCGTATTCTGTTTCGGCAGAACAGGCTGCAGTCCATGCGGCCGGAGTTGCTCGTCTGTGGTGAGGTGGAGGTCGCATCACACCCGCGATTGGCCAGGCGTTGTCTTATGCTTGCCCACCAGATCGATCCTGCAGTCGAGGTTCGTCGACGGCTAAGGCAGATCGAACAGGATGCGGCAGCCAGGAAACAGGCGCAGCAGCGGCGCAGCGCACGGCAGGCGCAGCGGCGGATGGCGCAACGGATAACGCGGCTGTTGCGTGAAGCAGAGGCGGAGATGGCGCGCGGGGCACCTGGCAACGCACTGGTATTGTTGCAGAAGGCCCTGAAGCTGAATCCGCAAGCATCCAAGGTGAAGGCGCTGCTGGCGCAGGTGAAGGCCGATCTGGAGCGCAGGGTGGTGGCGCTGACTACGCTGGGCGATCGCCTCTATCGTGAGCAGCGCAGCGGCGCGGCGATTGCGGTATGGGATGCTGCATTGACCCTGGATCCAGGTCGCCAGTCGCTGATCGAACGGATCGAGCGCGGCCGGCGGGTACAGGAGAAATTGCAGCGTATTCGCAGCGGCAGTAATTAACCCAACGCCTCCAGGTCCCGTTCCAACAGGGTACTGTCACCCAGGTTCAATTCCACCAGGCGGCGCAGGTGGCTGATGCTTTCCAGGTCAATGGTGCGGCATTTGAGACCGATGCTGTCACTGGTCTGGTGGGCGGTCTCCATATCCATGCGTATGCGACTCTTGTTGTCGTCCAGAAGAATGGTCAGGACCACCGGCATGCCCAGACTGATGGACCACTCATCCGGTTTTACCAGCAGGGCGCCGTTGAGGGAGATATCCACCAGTTTGGTGATGAAATCCCGCTGTCCATCGGAGACCCTGGCCGGTGCATCGAACAGAATGCGATGGAAACGTCGACGTTCGGTTTCATCGATTGGTGGGTTCATGGGCTCTCTCCCTAAGGTTTATGGTTTGGCGTGGTAACCCTATGACGGCAGTGCCGTGCAGATCTTCAACCACGGCGCTTGTCCGGGTGGATCCGGATCATCTTCACCGTATTCTCCTGGGTCTGCAGTATCTCTACCGGGTAGCCTGCCAGAAGCAGGCTGGTGCCCGGTTCGGGGATCGCCTCCAGGTACTCGATGATCAGACCGTTCAGGGTGCGCGGGCCGTCGACTGGTAACTGCCAGCCGAGCTTTTTCACCAGTTCCTTCACGTTGGCGCTGCCGGCCACCAGATAAGAGCCATCTTTCTGGGGCTGCACGTCGGGAATGCTGTCGGCGGGGTCGGTGCTGAATTCCCCCACGATCTCCTCCAGCAGATCGACCATGGTGACCAGGCCCAGCACGTCGCCGTATTCGTCCACCACCAATCCCACCCGTTGCCGATTGCGCTGAAAATTGATCAGCTGGCGATTCAGTGTGGTGCCCTCAGGGATGAAGTAGGGCGGATCGGCGATCTGCCGGATCACCTCCTTACTCATCTCTCCATGGGTCATGGCATGCACGGCCTTGCGCATGTGCAGGATGCCGATGACGTTGTCGATGCCATCCTCGAACAGGGGCAGATGAGTATACTGGCTGTTTTGCAGGCGCTGGGCGATTTCATCCATCGGCTCCTCCAACTCGATGCCATCCACTTCGTTGCGCGGGACCATGATGTCCTCCACCCTCACCTTTTCCAGGTCGAGGATGTTGAGCAGCATCTTCTGATGTTTCTTCGGGATCATCGCCCCCGCCTCCATCACCACGGTGCGCAACTCCTCCTGGCTGAGGGGTTGTCCCTCCATCTCTTCCGGAGAGATGCCGATCAGCCGCAGCAACCCATTGGTGATCATATTGACCAGCCAGACGATGGGATAGAGCAGTTTCAGCAACGGGGTATAGATCAGGGCGGCGGGAAAGGCGAGGCGCTCCGGCTTCAGGGCGGCCAGGGTCTTGGGTGTCACCTCGGCAAAGATCAGGATCACCAGAGTGAGAATGCCGGCGGCAACGGCAATGGCGGCCTCACCTCCGAGTCGGACGGCAATGATGGTGGAGAGCGAAGAGGCCAGGATATTGACGAAGTTGTTGCCCAGGAGAATCAGTCCAATCAGCCGGTCCGGGCGCTGCAGCAGACGGGAGGCGCGCAGGGCGCCGGGGTGCCCGCTGTTGGCAAGATGTTGCAGGCGATAGCGATTCAGCGTCATCAGGGCCGTCTCGGACCCGGAAAAGAATGCGGACAGGAAAATGAGGAAGATGAGTATGCCAAACAGCATACTGGTGGAGATGTCGCTCAATGGCGGGGCCTTCGGTTGTGCTGGAGGTTATCTTTCTATGTCGACAGGGGATGGATGTCAAGTTATGGTAAATCGACTTGAGAAACGAGGTGTTACTGGTGATGGCTGAAACGAGCAACCCCCTGTCGGATGGCGTGGTGATAGAGACGGTGACGGCGGTTGGCTGGCTGCCGCGCGCCACAGCCGATGGTGCAGCGGGGGCAGGGAATGAGCATCTGCTGCGGTTGCTGCTGTTCTCCGATGAATGGCGGCCGGAGGGGGATGAAGAAAAAGAATATGCCACAGAGCTACTGCGGATAGAGGCCAAGCTGGATCTGGTACTGGAACTGCTCGCCACTCTGCAGCCGGAAGAGAGATCGCTTGAAATCTGTCATGCCTCATTTTCGGCGGCGGGGGTGCATTGGCGGCCTGAGGCCGGTGAGGTGCCGGAAACGGGTGCCCCTGTGTGGATACTGCTGCGGCCCGATCAGCGTCTGCCCCGGCCGCTGCAACTGCCTGCCGTGGTGACGGAAAAGAAATGGAAAGAGGGGGCGTGGAAGGTCAGTGCAGCGTTCGAAATGCTGGATGAACCATTGCAGGCGTTGTGGGAGCGCTACATTTTTCGCCAGCACCGGCGTCAGGTTGCGCAACTGCGACGGCGGTCACAGGATGGTCAGGGATCGTCATAACTCGGCTATGCGACATAATTTTGACAATCCCGGGTTGGAGTGATTAACTTCTTCAAACAAAAGAAAACGTTATCGGTAACTGTTGAGCTGCCATGAGGATTAAGTGCAAACCACTGTCAGGGAGTGTTTCTGGAGAAAACGTCGGCGGCAAGGATGCCGCCGTCGAGCGTACATGGATGTATTCACAGCGGTTTCCGGAAGAAATATCCCGTGACAGCGATGCCCAAGAATACAGCTGAATGGTTACCGATTGTGGAAGCTTTTAGAGAAGGGCATGGATTTGCCACGATGCAGAATGATTTTGCTTCATCACTCTATAGAACCGGGAGCAGACGTCTTTGATGAATGACCAGGTAGGAAGTTTCGAGAAACTCGAAAGCGGGTTTATCTTCTTGGTGGAGCGCGATCAAGAGCGAATAAATTACATAAAAAATATATTTCAATTTATTGATTATTCAGTAGAAATAGTTAACGATCCGAGCCAGTTGGCGGCGCGGATGAAGTCAGCCGATGATGGTGCCTTTGTCACCGTGCTGCTGGGGCCGGAGCTGACTGCAGATGAGATCGAAGGTCTGTCAAAGGTGGTGTCCACCACCACCCCGATGCCGGCCCTGTTGCGTATTGGGGATCAGGATGATGCTGCCGGCCAGGCCGTCAAGGGGCTGCGCTTTCTTGGTACGCTCTCTCTGCCCCTGAAGTATGAGGCGGTGGTGAACCTGCTTTACAAGGCTCAGCTGTTTCAGGAGCAGCAGCAGGTGGAGCGGGCGAAGAAGCGGCCGTTGGAACTGTTCCGCAGCCTCTCGGGCAACAGCCGCGCCACTCGCCAGATCAACAAGATGATCGAGCAGGTGGCGGATACAGATGCGACGGTGTTGATCCTGGGCGAATCCGGCACCGGGAAGGAGGTGGTGGCCCGTAAGCTGCACTACAATTCCTCCCGCCGTGGCTTCCCCTTCGTGCCCATCAATTGCGGGGCGATTCCTCCTGATTTGCTGGAGAGTGAGCTGTTCGGCCATGAGAAAGGGGCCTTCACGGGGGCGCTCAACGCCCGCCAGGGGCGCTTCGAGATGGCAGACGGTGGCACCCTGTTTCTGGATGAGATCGGCGACATGAGCATGCCGATGCAGGTCAAACTGTTACGGGTGCTCCAGGAGCGCAGCTTTGAGCGGGTCGGCAGCAACAAGACCATCCACTGCAATGTGCGCATCATTGCCGCCACCCACAGAAACCTGGAACAGGCGATCAAAGAGGATAAATTCCGTGAGGACCTGTATTACCGACTCAACGTTTTCCCCATCGAGATGCCGCCACTGCGTGAGCGCACGGAAGATATCCCGGTACTGGTGAATGACCTGATCTCCCGCATCGAGACCGAGAAACGGGGCTCGGTGCGGCTCACGCCGGCGGCGGTGATGGCGCTTACCCAGTACCGTTGGCCGGGCAATGTGCGGGAACTGGCCAATCTCATCGAGCGCATGGCGATCCTGCATCCCTATGGGGTGGTGGATGTGAACGACCTGCCGGAGAAGTTTCGTGTTGGCATCCGTGTGGTCGAGCAAGTGGGCGAACTGCCGTTGGTCAACACCCAGGGCGAGGAGCCGGATACCGTCGCCTCGGTGCCCCGGCTGCCTACCGATGGTATCGATCTGAAGGCCCACCTGAGCAACCTGGAGATGAACCTCATCCAGCAGGCCCTGGACGAGTCCGGTGGCGTGGTGGCCCATGCTGCCAAGCGGTTGCAGATGCGGCGCACGACGCTGGTTGAGAAACTGCGCAAATATGGCCTGCAGCGTAGCCAGGAGGCGACGGGGATTTGACGCAGTCCGAATCAACGGTATCTAACACATTGAATTAGTACATATCCTATTGCTGGCATAGTTTCTGCATGCGTGTCGGGTGAGCCTGAAAGGGCGAAACGATGCAACTCACTGTGGAAACCCCAATGTCAGCAGCAAGTACCGGAACCAGAGAACAACTGGAAAGCGCCTTTCAGGCGTTCAACCAGATTTCCACTCAACTGGTCGATGCTTACCAGCAACTGCAACAGCGGGTGACGGCGCTGAATGCGGAATTGGCGGCTGCGCGAAGTGAGCGTATGCAGCAGTTGGCGGAGAAGGAGCGTCTGGCCAACCGCCTTTCCCGTCTGCTGGACACCCTGCCGGCCGCCGTGATGGTGTTGGATGGCGATGATCGCATCCAGCAATACAACCCGACCGCAGGACAGCTTTTCCCCGCTATCGCCAACGGCCTGTCCTGGCCTGACCTGGCGTCACGCTACTTCCTTCCGGCGCGTCATGATGGCGAACGTGAGTTGCGTAGTGGCCGTATCGTCAATGTCACTGAACGGCTGCTCACCCCAGAGCCTGGGCGTATTCTGTTGCTGCTCGATATCACGGAGCAGCGGCAGTTGGAGGCCCGGCTGGAACGGCGTCAGCGCCTGAGTGCGATGGGGGAGATGGCGGCCCAGCTGGCGCACCAGATACGTACCCCCCTCTCTTCCGCCATGCTCTATACCTCCCATCTCTCCCGGGATGATCTGACGGCCAGCCAGCGTGAGCGTTTTTCCCGGCGCTCCCTGGCTCGTCTGAAGCACATGGAGAGTCAGATCAACGATATGTTGGCCTTTGCCCGCGGGGGGCGGTACGAACCCGTTCAGTTGGCCCTGGGTCCGTTGCTGGAAGAGCTGGTGCAGACGTTGCAGCCATTGGCCAGGGAGCGGCAGGTGACGTTACGGCTAACCGGTGCCGGAAAAACCGCGCAGGTCCTGGGAAACCGGGATGCACTGTTGGGTGCCTTGATGAATATCGCCGGCAATGCACTGGAACACAGCCCCGATGGCGGGCGGGTGGAGATCGTCCTGGAGGACGATGCAGTGAACTGGATGGTGCAATTCAAGGATCAGGGTCCGGGGGTGCCGGCGGCGATCGAGCAGCGGATATTCGATCCATTCTTCACCACCCGCCACGATGGAAATGGTCTGGGGCTGGCGGTGGCCCAGGCGGTGGCGTTGGAACACCGGGGCAGCCTGCGTCTGGAGCGGGAGGTGGAAGAAGGCACCTGCTTCATATTTCAGTTACCAAAGGCGGTCGTGGGACCGCCGGCAGAGAGATCGTCCGCAGTCGATAGGCTGTGTACCGGTAGTGATGAGGAGTTGGCATGAGACAGGCGACAGTATTGGTGGTCGAAGATGATCCGAGTCTGCGCGAGGCGCTGAGCGACACCCTGGAACTGGCTGGGTATCGGGTGGCGGTCGCTGCGGATGGGCAGGCTGCATTGGATCTGTTGGCCCGGGAACCGATAGGGCTGGTGGTCAGTGACGTGCAGATGCGTCCGATGGATGGCCATGAGCTGCTGGGTCGGGTGCGCAACCGTTACCCGCAGACACCGGTGCTGCTGATGACCGCCTACGGCAACATCGAAAAAGCGGTGACGGCAATGCGTAACGGTGCAGTGGATTACCTGGCCAAACCATTCGAGCCGGAACTGCTGCTGGAAAAGGTCAGGCAGGCGGTGGTGCTTCAGCAGAGCGAGGATACCGGGGTGATCGCAGAGGATCTGCGTACACGGGAGCTGCTGGAGTTGGCAAGGCGCGTCTCCCGCAGCCAGGTGACGGTGATGATCGGTGGTGAGAGTGGCACAGGAAAAGAGGTGTTTGCCCGCTATATCCACCGCCATTCCCCGCGCTGTGATGGCCCGTTCATCGCCATCAACTGTGCTGCTATCCCGGAAAATATGCTCGAAGCGGTGCTGTTTGGCCATGAGAAGGGGGCCTATACCGGCGCCCACCAGTCAGCCCCTGGAAAATTCGAACAGGCCCAGGGGGGGACCTTGCTGTTGGATGAGATCTCCGAGATGAGCCTGGCGCTGCAGGCCAAACTGCTGCGGGTGCTGCAGGAGAAGGAGGTGGAACGGGTGGGGGGACGCAAACTGATAGCACTGGATGTGCGGGTGCTGGCCACCACCAATCGCAATCTGCGGGAAGAGGTGTCTGCGGGCCGCTTTCGCGAGGACCTCTATTACCGTCTGAACGTATTCCCCCTGCTGTTGCCGCCACTGCGTGAGCGCACGCGCGATATCCTGCCGCTGGCCCGTTTTCTGCTGCAGCGCCAGGCGACGATGCAGGGACTGGAGTTGCCACAACTCTCCCAAGCGGCGGAACAACGGCTGCTCAGTCATCGCTGGCCTGGCAATGTCAGGGAGTTGGATAACGTGATGCAGCGGGCATTGATTCTGTCCGGCGGGGGTCAAATCGGTCCTGCTGATCTGAGCTTCGAGGTCGAACCCGAGCCGGCGGCGCAGGTGGCGATGGCATCATCGGCGCCGCGGGGGTTGAGCGAGGATCTGCGCTCGGTAGAGGAGCAGATGATCCTGGACGCCCTGCGTGAGGGCAATGGTAGCCGTAAGTGCGCGGCCGAACGACTGGGTATCAGTCAACGCACCCTGCGCTACAAGATAGCCCGGTTACGGGATGCGGGCGTGGCGATTCCCGGTTGATTGCACAGTTGGTGTGAAAACTGCATGGGTAGTCACCATGCAAATCGATAGCGGCAGATTTTTGACAGTCAGGTGAAAAAATGAGTGTAAACGGTATCGATCAGGTATTGGCGCAGATGCGCAGTATGGCGGCCCAGGCAGCAGGGGGCGCTGAATCGCCACAGCCGGCGGGTGATGTCAGTTTCAGCAGCCTGCTGAAACAGAGCGTCGACAGTGTCAATGAGACACAGCAAGTGGCAGAAGAGCTGAAGACATCATTTGAGCTGGGTGAGCAGGACGTCAACCTGGCTGAAGTGATGATCGCGGTGCAGAAATCGAATATCTCATTCGAGGCCATGGTTCAGGTCAGGAACAAACTGCTGGATGCGTATAAAGAAGTCATGAGCATGCCAATCTGAAGCCGAATCAGTCAGTAGCGACATAACAATCGAGGATAGCCTTAGATGGACGCCGCAAACAGCGAAGAAAAGACGGTCGAATCGTTGCCGGTACAGCGCCTGGGACAAAACCCGGTAGTGCGTCAGCTGGCGGTAATGATCGGTATTGCCGCCAGTGTCGCCCTCGGTGTGGCGGTGGTGCTCTGGTCCCAGACACCGACCTATAGCCTGTTGTACGGCAATCTGGGACAGAAGGATGCCAGTGAGGTGATGAGTGCATTGCAGCAGGCGGGCATCGAATACAAAGTGGATGAGAACAGTGGCGCTCTGATGGTGCCCAGCGGCAAGTTGCAGGAGGCAAGGATGAAGCTTGCCGGCCAAGGCTTGCCGCGCAGTAACAGCCTGGGCTTCGATCTGCTGAAGCAGGAAACCGGGTTTGGTACCAGCCGCGCCCTCGAAGCGGCCCGCTTTCACCGTGCGCTGGAAGATGAAATGGCCCGCACCATCGCCACTATCTCCAACATCAAGATGGCCCGGGTGCACCTGGCCATGCCCAAACAATCCGTATTCGTACGCAAACGCAAGAAACCCAGCGCCTCGGTAGTGGTGGATCTGTACAGCGGCCGTCCACTGGAGAAACAGCAGGTGGCCGCCATTATTCATCTGGTGGCATCGGCCGTGCCGGATCTGGAATCGGGGCAAGTCACGGTGGTGGATACCCGGGGTAATCTGTACAGTGGCGAGTCTGCTGATACCAACATGGCGCTCAGCAACAGCCAGTTCGAGTACACCAAACGGCTTGAGGAGTATTACAGCCAGCGGGTGGAGGATATCCTCTCTCCGGTGTTGGGGTACGACCGGGTCAGGGCTCAGGTGACTGCCCAGGTGGATTTTACCGTCACCGAGCAGACCCAGGAGCGTTACAACCCCGACCTGCCGGCATTGCGCAGTGAGCAAGTGGATGAGCAGGCCAGTACCCTGACCCCGGTGCAAGGGGTACCGGGTGCCCTCAGTAACCAGCCGCCTGCCGCCGGGACTGCGCCACAACAGGCGACCGGTGAGGCCGGTGCTGCCGATCAGGCCCGTCCGCTGAACAGCAGTAAACGGGCAACACGGAACTATGAACTGGACAAGACCGTCAGCCATACCCGACTCTCCACCGGCACCTTGCGGCAGTTGTCGGTGGCGGTGGTGGTGGATGACCTGGTTACCCAGGACGAGAACGGCAACGTCATTCGCACCCAACGTACGCCAGAAGAGATCACCCGCATCACCCAACTGGTGAAGGAAGCGGTGGGTTTCGATGCCGCACGGGGAGACAGCGTCCAGGTGATCAATGCCTCTTTTACCGTGCCCCCGGCACCAGAGGCGTTACCTGAACCGGCATTGTGGGAACAGCCATGGGTATGGGGTCTGGCGAAACAGCTGGGTGGCGTGATCCTGGTGCTGTTGCTGATCTTCTTTGTCTTGCGCCCGACCATGAAACGGCTTACCGCACCGCCGGTGCTGGAGCGTATCGATGGTGAGGGGGGAAGAGAGGGGGAAGCCGGTGAGCCTGGTGAAGCCATGGCCGGTGCCGATGGGGTACCCCAGCTCGAGGGCGCGGGTGCGGGTGGCGGCAGCCTGCAACTGCCCGGTCCGGAAAGCTACGAAGAGACACTGGAGGCAGCGCGCAAGATGGTGGAGGAGGACCCCAAGCGGGTGGCGCAGGTGGTCAAGAGCTGGGTGAATGAAGATGCCGGATGAGAATGCAGAAAAGGTCAACCAACTGAAAGGCCTGGACCGGGCGGCGATCCTGTTGCTGGCCCTGGGGGAGAAGGATGCGGCATCCATCCTCGCCCATATGGGTCCGAAGGAGGTGCAGGAACTGGGACTGGCGATGGCGACCATGAACAAGGTCACCACCGAGCAGATGGCGCAGGTGATGTCCTCCTTCGTCGAAACCCTGCGCAATGAGACGGCCCTGGGCCTGGATTCGGATGAGTATATCCGCAATGTACTGACCCAGGCACTGGGCGCCGACAAGGCGGGCGGGGTCATCGACCGTATCCTGCTGGGGCGTAACAGCAAGGGCCTGGAACAGTTGAAATGGATGGATCCGCGTTCCATCGCCGAGCTGATCCGATTGGAGCACCCACAGATCATCGCCATCGTGCTCTCCTTCCTGGAACCGGACCAGGCGGCGCTGGTGTTGTCCGAGTTCCCCGAGCGGGTGCGCCCCGATATCATCATGCGCATTGCCACCCTGGATGGTATCCAGCCTGCGGCATTGCAGGAGTTGGACCAGATTCTGGAGAAGCAGTTCTCCGGCGCCAATAACGTCAAATCCTCCGGCCTGGGAGGGATCAAGACTGCGGCCAATATTCTCAACCTGGTCGAGGGCTCGGTGGAGAGCAGCATCATGGAGCAGGTCACATCCACCGATCAGGACCTGGCCCAGGAGATTCAGGACAACATGTTCGTGTTCGAGAACCTGATCGATATCGACGACCGGGGGATTCAGACCCTGCTGCGGGAAGTGGCCTCGGATCAGCTCCTGCTGGCGCTGCGTGGCGCGGATGATGCGTTGAAAGAGAAGATATTCAAGAACATGTCGAAACGTGCAGCCGAGATGTTGCGCGATGATCTTGAGGCGGCACCGCCGGCCCGTCTGAGTGACGTGGAGGCGGCGCAGAAAGAGATCCTCACGGTGACCAGGCGCCTGGCCGATGCGGGTGAGATCATGCTGGGAGGCGCTGGCGGCGATGACTTCGTCTAAGACCCCCAAGATGAAGGTGATGCCTACCCGGATCATTCCCGGTGGACAGCTGGGTGACGAGGTCCAGCAGTGGCGTCCGCCGAGCATGGACCAGCCGGTGGCGAAAAAGGGAGCTGGCAACGAAGGTCAGGGTTCCCTGCTGACCGCAGACCAGCTGGAGCAGTTGCAGCAGGCGGCCCATGACGAGGGTTTCGAGCAGGGCCGGAAGGAGGGCTTCGAATATGGTCACCGGGAGGCACTGAGTGAGGGGCGGGCACGGATCCAGGCTGCTCTACAGCGCTTCGATGAGCTGCTCACCACCCTGGATACCCCGTTACGACAACTGGATGATCAGGTGGAAAGGGAGTTGCTGGATCTGGTCATCGCCATGGTGCGGCAACTGGTGCGTCGCGAAGTGAAGAGTGATCCGGGGCAGATCATCGGTGTGGTGCGTGAGGCCCTGGCCATCCTGCCGGTCGCCTCACGTAATATCCGCGTGGTGTTACACCCGGAGGATGCCAGCCTGGTGCGTGAGATCTACGATATGGGTGATGCGGAGCAGGGCTGGAAACTGGTGGAGGACCCGGTGCTCACTCGCGGCGGCTGCCGCGTCCTCACCGAGACGTCTCAGGTCGATGCCACCCTGGAATCACGTCTGGCTGCGATTATCGCCCCCCTGCTGGGTGATGAGCGGGACGGGGAAGCGGTATCATGATCGACCGTAATGCCATCTGGCGGGAGCGCCTGCACGCCTATCACTCCCGGCTGGAGCAGAGTCGCGGCCTGGTAGTGGAGGGCAAATTGACGCGCATGGTCGGCCTCACCCTGGAGGCGGTGGGGTGCCGTGCCGCCATCGGTGGCCAGTGCGACGTGGTCAACAGCAGTGGCGACCGTATCGAGGCCGAGGTGGTGGGCTTCTCCGGCGAAAGTCTCTACCTGATGCCCACCGGTGATATCCGGGGGCTGGAGCAGGATGCCCGGGTGATCCCCACCGGCAAACATTGCGAGGCGGTGGTCGGCGACCATCTGCTGGGGCGGGTGATCGATGGTGCCGGCCGGCCGCTGGACGGTAAGGGGCCGGTGCATAGCGATCAGCGCCGCTCCCTGACCGGAGAGACCTTCAACCCGTTGGCCCGCACGCCGATCCGTGAGCCTCTGGATGTGGGGGTGCGTGCCATCAACGCCCTGCTCAGTGTCGGACGCGGCCAGCGCCTGGGGCTGTTCGCCGGCTCCGGTGTGGGCAAGAGCGTGTTGCTTGGGATGATGACCCGCTACACCAATGCGGACATCACCGTGGTTGGACTGATCGGCGAACGCGGCCGGGAAGTGAAAGAGTTCGTGGAGAACATCCTTGGTGAGGAGGGCATGGCCCGGGCCGTGGTGGTGGCGGTGCCGGCGGACAATCCGCCGTTGCGGCGTATGCATGGCGCCATGCTGGCCACCAGTATCGCCGAGCACTTCCGGGATCAGGGGAAGCAGGTGCTGTTGCTGATGGACTCCCTCACCCGCTTCGCCCAGGCCCAGCGGGAGATCGCCCTGGCGATCCACGAGCCGCCGGCAACCAAGGGCTACCCGCCATCGGTCTTCGCCAAGCTGCCGCAACTGGTAGAGCGGGCCGGCAACGGTGACAAGGGCGGCGGCTCCATTACTGCCTTTTACACTGTACTGGCGGAAGGCGATGACCAGAACGATCCCATTGCCGATGCGGCGCGGGCGATCCTGGATGGCCATATCGTACTGTCGCGCAGGCTGGCCGACAGCGGCCACTATCCGGCCATCGATATCGAGGCCTCGGTGAGTCGTGCAATGAGCGACATCACCAGCAAGGAGCATCAGGCGGCGGCCCGGGGATTCAAACAGCTCTACTCCGTTTATCGGCAGAATCAGGATCTGATCAGCGTCGGTGCCTATGAGCGTGGTTCCGATGAGAAGATCGACGCCGCCATCGAGGCGATGCCGTCACTGGAGGCATTCCTGCGTCAGGATATGGATACGCCGGTCTCTCTGGAGCACAGCCTGTCCGATCTGATGACCCTGTTCCCGCCAACGCAGTAGATTGATGCCGAGTCCCACGGACTCTCCGGCCGTCGTGGCCCAATGACCGAGTAGTAACAGAAATGGTGCCATCGAAAAGATTTGAACCGGTGAAACGGATCGCAGAATCCCGGGAGCAGAAGGCTGCCAGGGACCTGGGTAACTCCCAGCGCCGGGCGAAGGAGCAGGAGGCGAAACTGGCGGAACTGAAGCAGTACCATGACGAATATCTGCGCCGCTTTCAGGATGCCAGCCGCAACGGCATCTCCATACCCCAGTTGCAGGAGTATCGCACCTTCATCGGCAAACTGGAGCGGGCGATCAGCGAGCAGCAGAAGATCGTCGAGCGAAGCCGCCATGAGTGCGGTAAATACAGGGACGCCTGGCAGCAGCGGCATGTTCGCACCCAGGCCCTGGACAAGGTAATGGACCGCCTGCAAAGCGCCGAGCGGCGGCGGCAGGACGATCGGGAACAGAAAGAACAGGACGATAGAAGCCAGCGCGGTGGGGGCAAGCCGCGCGGCTGATCCTCACCCCGGCAACATCAGCTTGGCCGAGATGGCGACGGATATGATGACCAGCAAGGGACGAATGATGGCTGCCCCGTGGCGTATCGCCAGATGAGAGCCAAGCCAGGCACCGGTGGCCTGGGCAATACCCAGCGTCAGGCCCAGCTTCCATTGCACATGCCCCCCCAGTGAGAAGAACAGCAAGGCGGTCAGGTTGCTGGTCAGATTCAATACCTTGGTGACACCGGTGGCACGGGTGAGGTTGAAGCCCAGCAGGGAGACCACGGCCAGCACGAACAGACTGCCGGTGCCAGGACCGAAGAAACCGTCGTAAAAACCGATAGGGACACAGAGGGCGGCGGCGAACCAGCCCAGTGAGAGACGCTGAGTGGCATCCAGATCCCCAACCCGGGGAGAGAACAGGAAATAGAGCGCGAACAGGATCAGCAGCAGGGGCACCGTCTTGCGCAGCAGATCGTCCGGCAGGTACTGCACCAGCAGGGTGCCGCTGAGGGCGCCGAAAAAGGTGGCCAATATCAATGGACGCAAGATCTGCCACTGCAAATGTCCCTTGACGAAAAAATGGAGACTCGCCGACAGGGTGCCGAAGCTGCCCTGCAGCTTGTTGGTGGCCAGTGCCTGCAATGGCGGCAGCCCGGCCCACAGCAGCGCGGGCAGGGTGATCAGACCACCGCCGCCGGCGATGGCGTCCACCAAGCCGGCGAGACCGGCGCCGCCGATCAGCAGCAAGAGTTCAGTTGAAATGGATTCCATGGGGTTCCTGGGGGGAATGAAAACAAGTACCGGAGATGAATTATAACTATTCAGTGCAGCTTCGTGCTGGCCGCTGAATCACCGATATTGGCTGTTTCTGTAGGAAATGTCGGCGGCAAGGATGCCGCCGCCAAGCCTACAGGAATGTATTTACGGCGTTTTCCCGAAGAAACAGCCAATACTCAGTGACGCTCCATGAAAAAGCTGAACAGTTGGAGATCAATTCATCTCCGGCACTTGGTTGTTTCGTTCATGACATCTGACCAGCCAGCCTGGTCAGTTCCCGGTGGCGGAAACAATCCGTGGTATGGTCGTTGACCATGCCCACCGCCTGCATGAAGGCGTAGCAGATGGTGCTGCCGACGAACTTGAAGCCGCGTTTTTTCAACTCCTTCGAGAGTCGATCGGACAGGGGAGTGGTGACCGGTACTTGAGATAGGTCGGACCAGTGATTATGGCGTGGGCGGCCATCGACGAAGTCCCAGAGAAAGGCGGAAAAGCTACCGTGGGTCGCCTGCAATTCCAGGTAGTTTCGAGCGTTCTGCACCGCCGCCGTGATTTTGAGTCGATTGCGCACGATACCGGGATTTTGCATCAGTTGCTCGATCCGCCCGGCCCCGTATTCGGCAATGCGTCTGGGATCGAAGCTGTCGAAGGCGAGGCGATAGTTCTCCCGCTTCTTCAGGATGGTGATCCAGGAGAGCCCGGCCTGGGCGCCTTCCAGAATCAGGAATTCAAACAGGGTGCGGTCGTCCATGCAGGGCACGCCCCACTCTTCATCATGATACTTCTGATAGAGCGGGTCACTGCCGGCCCAGCTGCAACGGTGGCGTGGTGTGGTCATGGTCGTGCTCCTATTCCAGGGCTTCCCGGGCGATGCCGTCGAGCAGTCTGGTGAGTGCCTTCTCCACGGCTGCCGCTTCACCCAACATGCCTGGCCGGCGATAAGCGATGTAGGTGTGGTCCGGGTCACTCCGCTGCTGATAGATGCTGATGGTCAGCGGACAGTTGGCCATGTTGGCCGGGTGGGCCAGGGCCATGCGATAGGAGATCTGGATGCTGCAAAACTCGAGCGACTCCGCCTTGATATAGGGTGATTCACCGAGACCGGTGTCGGCGGCGGTCCGTTCCAGCATGCTGCTGATGTGCAGGGTATTGGTCACCTGCATGCCCTGGCCGGTGATGGCCAGCTCCACATTCTCCTTGACATCGTCGAAGCCGTCGTTGCTCTGATAGACGATCACCGGCGAACCGGCAGGGGTGATGGGGGATGCGGCCTGGATGGCGGCACTGCAGAGCAGGCTGCCGATGGCGATCGGTATACGCATGGATTTCACCTTGGATTCCGTTGATTATTGGGGACTATGGGGCTCATTTGCCGGGCCTTGATTTTTCGCTGCGGCATCGCTGGTAGCGATGCGCTGTTGCCATTCCCGGGCCCGCTGCAGCAGTCGCGCCTGGTCCAGGGTGGTAAGCTTGCCGGACCGCACCAGCTGTCGGCCTGCCACCCAGACATCGCTCACCCGATCCCGCCCGGTGGCGTAGACCAGCTGAGAGATGGGATGGTAGATGGGGTGGCAGGCGGGAGTGTCGAGATTCACTGCGACCACGTCTGCCGCCTTGCCCTCTTCCAGAGAGCCGGTCTCGTCGGCGATGCCCAGAGCCACTGCGCCATTGTAGGTGGCCATGCGCAGGGCATCGGCCGCCGGCAGGGCACTGGCGTCTGCGGCCACCCCCTTGGCCAGCAGGGCAGCGCTGCGCATCTCACTGAACATATCCAGGTCGTTGTTGCTGGCGGCGCCATCGGTGCCCAGGGCAATGTTGACCCCGGCCTGCCATAGCTGTGCCACAGGACAGAAGCCTGAGGCCAGCTTGAGGTTCGATTCCGGACAGTGCACCACGCTGGCGCCGCTGGCGGCAAACAGCGCCATTTCGTCCTGTTCCAGCTGGGTCATGTGCACCGCCATCAGGGTCGGGGAGACCAGCCCCAGTTGGTGCAGGCGTGCCAGCGGGCGTTGGCCATATTGGGCCAGGCTCTGAACCACCTCGTCGTGGGTCTCATGCACATGCATGTGCAAAGGGATGTCCAGTTCGTCGGCCAGGGTGCGTGCCCGCTCCAGGGGGGCATCGGAGACCGAGTAGGGAGCATGGGGAGCGAAGGCGGTGGTGATCAGACTGTCGTTGCGGAACTGGTCGTGCACCTCCAGGCCGCGGCGAAAGTAGTCATCTGCATTCTCTGCCCAGGCCGAAGGGAAGTCGATCAGGATCAGGCCCATCACGCCGCGCATGCCGGCGGCGGCAATGGCGTGCCCGGCCACGTCGGGAAAAAAATACATGTCGTTGTAGCATGTGGTGCCGCCAAGCAGCATTTCCGCTACCGCCAGCCGGGTGCCGTCGGCGACGAACTCTTCGCTCACCCAACGTTTCTCAGCCGGCCAGATGTGTTCGTTGAGCCAGGTCATCAGCGGCAGATCGTCGGCCAGGCCCCGCAGCAGGGCCATGGCGGCATGGGTGTGGGCATTGATCAGGCCGGGGATCAGGGCGTGATCGGGCAGTTCATGTTCGTGCTCTGCCTGGTATCGGCTTCTGGCCGCCACGGTGGGCAGGATCTCCAGGATGCGGCCCGCCTGGATTGCCATGCTGTGATGTTCCAGAACTTCACCGTGGGGGATCACCGGGATGATCCAGCGGGCGTGTATCAGCGTGTCGATGCTCAAGGTCTGTTCCTGAAACTGTAGTAGAATGCTGCGATTGTACACAACCGGTTGGCGGTTTCCTTGCTGGAGGCGCGATGTGAACCAGAGGGTCCTCCGCCGGGGCCCGTGGCCTCTTTGAAGGTGGTGGGATGCTCGCTGCAACCGGATTCCTGACTGGAATTTGCCATGGGTGGATCAAAGATGGAAGTAAAACCGCTGGATATACGGGCCGATGCCGATCACGCCATTGTCTGGGCCAATGATCGTCTCTACCTGCTGGATCAGCGCCTGCTGCCGGGCCGGGAGCAGTACCTGGAACTGCAGACGGCGGCGGCAACGGCCCAGGCGATTACCGATATGGTGGTGCGGGGTGCACCGGCGATCGGTATCACCGCCGCTTTCGGCGTGGTGCTGGCGGCACGCCATCGCTATGCCGCTGCCGGCGCAGAGTGGAAACGGACCGTTGCCGATGACCTCGCGCTGTTGGCCGCGGCCCGTCCCACGGCGGTCAATCTATTCTGGGCCCTGAAACGGATGGAGCGAATGATCCAGGGGCTGCCAGAGGGCCAGGACCCGGAGCCGGCCCTGCTGAGCGAGGCGCGGGCGATCCATGACGAGGACGTGGCGGCCAACCGGGCGATGGGGGAGCTGGGGGCGGCCCTGATCGAGACGCCCACTGCAGTCATCACCCACTGCAACGCCGGCGCCCTGGCAACAGGTGGTTATGGCACCGCCCTGGGGGTGATTCGCAGTGGTTTCGCTGCCGGCACTGTCCGGCAGGTCTACGCCGATGAGACCAGGCCCTGGCTGCAGGGGTCGCGCCTGACCGCCTGGGAACTGGTCCGGGACGGTATTCCGGTGACCCTGCTTGCCGATGGTGCCGCCGCCAGTCTTCTGGCCCGGGGTGAGGTGGGCTGGGTGATCGTCGGCTCTGATCGCATCGCAGCCAACGGTGACGTGGCGAACAAGATCGGCACCTACAGCCTGGCCGTAGCCGCCCGCCACCACGGAGTGAAGGTGATGGTGGTTGCGCCGACCTCCACCATTGACATGTCTCTGGCATCCGGTGCCGATATTCCCATCGAGCAGCGGGATCCTGCCGAGGTGCTGCAGTGCGGCGGATCCAGAGTGGGGGCCGATGGGGCTGACGCCTGGAATCCGGTATTCGATGTGACGCCGGCAGCACTGGTGGATGCCATCGTCACCGAGCGGGGGGTTGTGCACTCGCCGGATGAGGAAAAGATGGCTGAATTGATGGAAACCCCCTCTGAGGGGGGCTGAAAGCCGATTTGAGCGGTTTTTTTCTACGGCAGTACCCTCCTCTTTTATGTTACAATCGACGGCTAAATTTCAGCTGCTAGTGGGATATGCCCGGCGAGCGGGTGCGTCCTGATCTGGCGACAAGAACAGACGAGTGCCCATGACCGAATTTGCCAAAGAAGTTCTCCCGGTCAATCTTGAAGATGAGATGCAGCAGTCCTACCTCGATTACGCCATGAGCGTGATCGTCGGACGTGCCCTTCCGGACGTACGGGATGGTCTGAAGCCGGTTCATCGTCGCGTGCTCTACGCCATGCATGAGCTGGGCAACGACTGGAACAAGCCGTATAAGAAGTCGGCCCGCGTGGTCGGTGACGTGATCGGTAAGTATCATCCCCACGGCGATACCGCCGTGTACGACACCATCGTGCGCATGGCCCAGCCCTTCTCCATGCGCTACATGCTGATCGATGGCCAGGGCAACTTCGGCTCGGTGGATGGTGATGCTCCGGCCGCCATGCGCTACACCGAGGTGCGCATGGCCCGGATCGCCCACACTATGCTGGACGATCTGGACAAGGAAACGGTCGATTTCATCCCCAACTACGATGAATCGGAGCATGAACCTTCGGTCCTGCCGGCACGTATCCCCAATCTGCTGATCAACGGCTCCGCCGGTATCGCGGTGGGTATGGCCACCAATATCCCGCCGCACAATCTGACCGAGACGGTCAACGGTTGTCTGGCCCTGATAGATGATCCTGAGATTACGATCGACGGCCTGATGGCCCACATTCCGGGCCCGGATTTTCCCACCGCCGCCATCATCAACGGCGCCCACGGCATCCGTGAGGCGTATCGCACCGGTCGCGGCCGCATCTACCTGCGCGCACGCAGTGAGATCGAGACCGATGAGCGCAGCGGCAAGCAGCGTATCATCGTCCATGAGCTGCCGTATCAGGTGAACAAGGCGCGCATGCTGGAGAAGATCGCCGAACTGGTGAAGGAGAAGCGCATCGAGGGAATCACCGAGTTGCGTGACGAGTCCGACAAGGACGGCATGCGGGTGGTGATCGAGCTGCGCCGTGGCGAGGTGGGCGAGGTGGTGCTGAACAACCTCTATCAGCACACCCAGATGCAGAGCGTGTTCGGTATCAACATGGTCACCCTGGTGGATGGCCGGCCACGCCTGCTGAATCTCAAACAGGTGCTGGAATATTTCATCCGCCACCGCCGCGAGGTGGTGACCCGGCGTACCCTGTACGAATTGCGCAAGGCGCGGGATCGGGCCCATGTGCTGGAAGGCCTGGCCGTGGCACTGGCCAATATCGATGAGGTGATCGAGCTGATCAAGGCGGCCTCCAGCCCGGCCGAGGCGAAGCGGGGACTGCTGGAGCGCCACTGGCGTTCGGGCACTGTCGAGGCGATGCTGGAGCGTGCCGGATCCGATGCCTCCAGGCCTCAGGATCTGGCGCCGGAGTTTGGTCTCACCGATCAGGGTTATCGTCTCACCGAGACCCAGGCACAGGCCATTTTGGATCTCAAGCTTCATCGTCTTACGGGTCTTGAGCAGGATAAAATCCTGAAAGAATACAGTGAGATAATAGATAGAATTAAAGAATTACTTGATATTCTTTCCAGTCCCGACCGCCTGATGCAGGTGATTCGTGACGAGCTGATCGCTATCCGCGATCAGTATGGCGACGAGCGCCGTACCGAGATCCTCGAGAGCCGTCTGGATCTCACCCTGGAGGACCTGATCACCGAAGAGGACGTGGTGGTGACTCTCTCCCACGCCGGCTATGCCAAGGCCCAGTCCCTGGATACCTATCGGGCCCAGCGGCGCGGCGGTAAGGGCAAGACCGCCACCGCCACCAAGGATGAGGATTTCGTCGATAAGCTGTTCGTGGCCAGTACCCACGACACCATTCTCTGCTTCTCCAGCCGCGGCCGGGTCTACTGGCTCAAGGTGTATGAACTGCCCCAGGCCGGGCGTAACGCCCGCGGCAAGCCGATCGTCAACCTGCTGCCACTGGAGAAAGAGGAGCGGATCAATGCCGTGTTGCCGATCCGCAGCTATGACGAGGACAAGTTCGTCTTCATGGCCACCAGCTCCGGAACCGTGAAGAAGACCCGTCTGACCGATTTCTCCCGTCCCCGGGCCAGCGGCATCATCGCCGTCGACCTGCGCGGTGACGATCAGCTGGTCGGCGTCGCCATCACCGATGGCCAGCGCGATGTGATGCTGTTCACTTCGGCCGGCAAGGCGATTCGTTTCCCCGAAGATCAGGTGCGCACCATGGGCCGAACCGCCTGCGGGGTGCGTGGCATACGCCTGGCTGATGGCCAGCGGGTGATCTCTCTCATCATCACTGGGCCAGAAGGGACGGTGCTGACGGTGACCGAGCGCGGCTTTGGCAAACGTACGCCCATCGATCAGTTCCCGGTCAAGGGCCGGGGCGGCATGGGCGTCATCTCGATCAAGACCTCGGAGCGCAACGGCAGCCAGGTGGGGGCGATCCTGGTGGACGAGCAGGATGAGGTGATGCTGATCGCCGATGGTGGCACGCTGGTGCGTACCCCGGTGGCGGATGTATCGGTGATGGGGCGTGATACCCAGGGGGTAACCCTGATCCGGCTGTCCAAGAAGGAGCGGTTGGTCGGCATCGCCCGTATCGAATCCCTTGATGAAGATGATGGCGATGAGGAAACGGATACCCCGGTTGCCGGGGACGATTGAGCGTCCGGTTGTTTGCTATCCATCGGGACGGGTCGGAGCCATGCTGTATGGACAGCGTGATTCGATCCTTTGATGTAAGAGTGAATCTGTTTCACTTGCAACTGTTCAGCTGCCATGAGGATTCAGCACAAATCGCTGAATTGGCAGGTACTGACGGGGGTCAGAAGAAACAGCCGCTGGCAGCGATGACCATGAGGGCAATTGAACAGTTACACTGACTTTTTCTTAACGTTGTACCGGAGAGCCAAAGATGTCCAGAGTCTATAATTTCAGCGCGGGTCCGGCTGCTTTGCCGGAAGAGGTGTTACGGCAGGCCCAGGAGGAGATGCTCGACTGGCGTGGCAGCGGCATGTCGGTGATGGAGATGAGCCATCGTGGCAAAGAGTTCACCTCCATCGCCGAGCAGGCGGAGGCGGATCTGCGCGAGTTGATGGCGATACCGGACAACTACAAGGTGTTGTTCCTGCAGGGCGGGGCCTCGGCCCAGTTCGCCATGGTGCCGATGAACCTGCTGGGCGGGAAGAAAGGCGCCGACTACATCAATACCGGCTCCTGGTCGAAGAAGGCGATCGCCGAGGCGAAACGCTACTGTGAAGTGAACATCGCCGGTGCCAGTCCGGAAGGCCGGTTTGCGGTCCCGGCCCAGGACGATCTGCAGTTGAGCGGGGATGCGGCCTACGTCCACTATACCCCCAATGAGACCATTCAGGGCATCGAGTTCCCCTACCTGCCGGAGACCGGCGATGTACCACTGGTGGCGGATTTCTCCTCCACCATCCTGTCGCGGCCGGTGGATGTTTCGAAGTACGGCATCATCTATGCCGGTGCGCAGAAGAATATCGGCCCGGCCGGGCTGACGGTGGTGATCGTGCGCGAAGATCTGATCGGTGAGCCCATTGCCGGCACGCCCACCATGTTCAACTATGCCACCATGGCCAACGCCGGCTCCATGTACAACACCCCGCCGACCTACGGCTGGTATCTGGCCGGCCTGGTATTTCAGTGGCTGAAGCGTAATGGCGGCCTGGAGGTGATGGCGGTAATCAACGAGCGCAAGGCCGAGGCTCTGTATAAGGCGATCGATGACTCCGACTTCTACAACAATCCGGTGGATCCGGCCTGCCGCTCCTGGATGAATGTCCCCTTCACCCTGGCGGATGCGGAATTGGATGCCACCTTCCTGGCCGAGGCCAAGGAAGCGGGTCTGGTCACCCTCAAGGGGCACCGCTCGGTGGGCGGCATGCGCGCCAGCATCTACAACGCCATGCCGGAAGAGGGGGTGCAGGCCCTGATTCAGTTCATGGCCGAGTTTGAGAAGCGCCACGGTTGATCAAGGGGCTGCATAATATAAAGGATTAAAAAAGATGTATAAGATACTGACATTGAATAATATTGCTGTTGCCGGGCTGGATCGCCTGCCACGCGAGAAATACGAGGTGGCGTCGGAGATCTCCCATCCGGATGCCATCCTGCTACGCTCCTATAAGATGCACGACATGGAGATCCCGCAGACGGTGAAGGCGATCGGGCGCGCCGGCGCGGGGGTGAACAATATCCCGGTGGAGCGGATGACCGAACAGGGGGTGGCGGTGTTCAATGCCCCCGGCGCCAATTCCAACGCGGTCAAGGAACTGGTGGTGGCGGGCATGCTGATGGCGGCCCGCAACCTGGGCCAGGCGTGGGATTTCTCCCGCGGTCTGAGCGGTGAGGATGCGGAGATCAACAAGGCGGTGGAGCAGGGCAAGAAACAGTTCGTCGGTTTCGAACTGCCGGGCCGCACCTTGGGCGTCATCGGCCTGGGCGCGATCGGTGTGAAGGTGGCCAACGCCGCCCGTGCCCTGGGGATGAACGTGATCGGGTACGATCCCACCATCACCGTGCAGAGCGCCTGGAAGCTGGCCGCTGACGTGGAGCAGGCCCTGAGCGTGGACGACCTGCTCTCCCGCGCCGACTTCGTCACCTTCCATGTCCCCCTGGTGGAATCCACCAAGAACATGATCAACGAAGAGCGGCTGAGGCTGATGAAGGATGGCTCGGTGCTGCTCAACTTCGCCCGTTCCGGCATCATCGATGACCAGGCGGCGGTGGCGGCCCTGGATGCGGGTAAGCTGTACGCCTATGTCTGCGACTTCCCCAGCAACCTGTTGAAGGACCATCCGCGCTGCATCACCCTGCCGCACCTGGGGGCCTCCACCAGGGAGGCGGAGGAGAACTGTGCCATCATGGTGGCGGAAGAGGTGAAGGACTACCTGGAAAACGGCAACATCAGCAACTCGGTCAATTTTCCAGCTATCACTCTGCCGCGCAACGGTGGTTATCGCATCGCGGTGGTCAACTCCAATGTGCCCAATATGGTGGGTCAGATCTCAACCGACCTGGCCGACTCCGGGCTCAATATCGTCGACATGCTGAACAAGTCCCGGGGCGACATCGCCGTCACCCTGATGGACATGAACAAAGAACCCGATCAGGCGACTCTGGAGCGTATCGCGGCCATCGATGGTGTGCTCTCGGTACGTTGCCTGGGCTGTGGTCGGGAAGCCTGAGTAGCCGGTGGCATGAGCAGCGAGGTGAAACTACAGGCCATTCGTGAGCGTATCGATGCGCTGGACCTGCAGATCCAGGAGTTGATCAATCAGCGCGCCGAAGCGGCCAAGGAAGTGGCTGCCATCAAACTGGAGGAGGACAAGGATGCCTTCTTCTACCGCCCGGAACGGGAAGCAGCGATCCTGAAGCAGGTGCAGAAGCGCAACACCGGTCCGATGGGTGACGAGGAGATGGCGCGGCTGTTCCGTGAGATCATGTCCGCCTGCCTCGCCCTGGAACAGCCACTGAGTATCGCCTACCTGGGGCCGGAGGGGACCTTTACCCAGGCCGCCGCGTTGAAGCACTTCGGCCACTCCATCCGTACCCGGCCGTTGGGCTCCATATCCGATGTGTTTCGGGAGGTGGAGTCGGGCAGCGCCCATTACGGTGTAGTGCCGGTGGAGAACTCCACCGAGGGAATAATCAACCACACCCTGGACATGTTCATTCGCTCGCCGCTGTTCATCTGTGGCGAGGTGAGCCTGCGCATCCACCACCACCTGCTCTCCCTGGAGGCGGATCTGGAGTCGGTACAGCGGGTCTATTCCCATCAGCAGTCCCTGGCCCAGTGCCGGCTCTGGCTGGACCGGAATCTGCCACAGGCGGAGCAGATCACCGTCGGCAGCAATGCGGAGGCGGCGAAGAAGGTGCGTGACGACCCCGGCTCAGCGGCCATAGCCAGCGAGATGGCTGCCGAGCTGTACCAGCTCAAGGGGCTGGCGCGCAACATCGAGGACGAGCCGGACAATACCACCCGGTTCCTGGTCGTCGGGCGGCAGAAGGCCCTGCCCAGTGGCGATGACAAGACCACCTTCATCTGTGCCACCCGTAACGTTGCCGGCGGTCTCAGTCAGTTGCTGTCGCCGCTGGGGCGGCACGGTATCAGCATGACCCGGATCGAGTCCCGCCCGTCCCGCCAGGGCAACTGGGACTATGTCTTCTTCATCGACATCGAAGGCCACCAGGACGATGCCAACGTGGCCAGTGCGCTGGAGGATCTGCAGCAGCAGGCGCGGATGTTGAAGATCCTGGGCTCGTACCCCAACGCCGTCTTGTAGAAGCGACAATCCCGACTACAACTGAACAGTTACGAATATTGATCCAACCACCAGGGCTCATTGATCCATGAATCAGCCAGACAACCGATTTCTCACCATTGCCGCCCCCGGCATCGCCAATCTGAAACCCTATGTTCCGGGTAAACCGGTCTCCGAACTGGAGCGGGAACTGGGTATCAGTGACTCGGTCAAACTCGCCTCGAACGAGAATCCCCTGGGCTGCAGCGAGCAGGCGAAAGCGGCGATCAGGGATGAACTGGGGCAGGTGGCCCGCTATCCCGATGGCGGCGGTTTCGCCCTGATCGATGTGCTGGCGCAAAAGCACGGTGTCGATCCCGCCTGCATCACCCTGGGCAACGGTTCCAACGATGTGCTCGATATGATCGCCCGGGTGTTTCTCGCCCCCGGCTGTGAGTCCCTCTTCTCCCAATACGCCTTCGCCGTCTACCCCATCAGCAGCCAGGCCGTTGGCGCCACCCTGCGTATCGCCCCCGCCCGGGACTATGGCCACGACCTGGAACAGATGATGAATCTGGTTGGTGACCGCACTCGGGTGGTCTGGATCGCCAACCCCAACAATCCCACCGGCACCTGGCTCGACGAGGAGACGCTGGAGAACTTCATCGCCGGTGTGCCGGCGGATGTGATGGTGGTGGTGGATGAGGCCTATATCGAATATGTGGATCAGGCGGACTATCCCGATGCCAGTCGCTGGCTGGACCGATACCCGAACCTGATCGTCACCCGAACCTTCTCCAAGGCCTATGGGCTGGCCTCCCTGCGCATCGGTTACGGTCTGTCCCATCCCGATGTAGCGGACCTGCTGAACCGGGTGCGCCAGCCGTTCAACGTCAACAGCATGGCCCAGGCCGCGGCCTTGGCTGCCCTGGACGACCAGGCATTCATCCAGCGGGCAGTGGCGGTGAATCGGGAAGGCATGGCCCAGCTGACCAGCGGCTTGCAGCAGCTGGGACTTGGTTACATCCCCTCGGTGGGCAACTTCGTTACCATCGACCTGGGCCGGCCGGCGGCGGAGGTGGATCAGGCCCTGCTGCGGGAGGGTTGCATCGTGCGACCGGTGGCCAACTACGGCCTGCCCAATCATTTGCGGGTCTCGGTGGGACTGAAGGAGGAGAACTCCCGTTTTCTCCAGGCCCTGGAAAAGGTCCTCGGCTGATGTTGATCCGCCGTCTGGCCATTATCGGGGTGGGATTGATCGGCGGTTCCCTCGCCCGTGCCCTGCGTGCCGCTGGTGAGGTGGGCGAGGTGGTCGGTTGTGGCCGTGGCCGCCCCAACCTGGAGCGGGCGCTGGAGCTGGGCGTGATCGACCGTTTCACCCATGATGTGGGAGAGGCGGTAACAGGGGCTGATATGGTGTTTCTGGCGGTTCCCCTGGGGGCCATGGGCGATACCTTCGCCGCCATGCGGGGCCATCTGGACGCCGATGCAGTAATCACTGATGGTGGCAGCGCCAAGGCCAGCGTGGTGGCGGCCTGCCGGCAGGGTCTGGGGGAGTTGCCGACTGGTTTCGTGCCTGGGCACCCCATCGCAGGCACCGAAAACAGCGGCGTCGAGGCCTCATTCGCTGAACTCTATAACAACCGGCGTATCATTCTGACCCCTCTGGAAACGACCTCTTCTGAAGCGCTGGACAAGGTCGCCCGCATGTGGCGGCTGTGTGGGGCGGATGTTACAGAAATGTCGGTGGCGCACCATGATGAAGTGCTGGCCGCCACTTCTCACCTGCCCCATATGCTCGCCTTCAGCTTGGTGGATACCCTGGCCCGAATGAAGGAGAACGACGAGATCTTCCGCTATGCGGCCGGTGGTTTCCGGGACTTCACCCGCATCGCCTCCAGCAATCCGGTGATGTGGCGGGACATCTGTGTCGCCAACCGGGATGCTATCGGTGAGGTGATGGACCGCTATATCCAGGAGATGAGCGAACTGTCCGAGACCATCAAACGGGGTGACGGCGAGCAACTGCTGGAGGTGTTCAGTCGTGCCAAGGCAGCCCGCGACCGCTATGTGGATGGACTGCTGGATGCGCCTGAATAGATAATCCAACAGCACTTATCCACCCTGCATCAGCCTGTGAGCGCTGTCGCTGCTGCGCCCTACTTATTTACTTCACTGGCTCATCCGGCTAAGCTTTCCAACCTTTTTTTCAGGTCTTTTATGACGCCGGAGGCCGGTTTGAGCTCTTCCGATCAACTGTTGTTTTCCGCCAGGCCGGGCGGCAGCCTCTCCGGGACCCTTCGCGTTCCGGGGGACAAATCCATCTCCCACCGCTCCATCATGCTTGGTGCACTGGCTGAGGGGATCACCCGCGTCAGCGGCTTTCTGGAAGGGGCCGACAGCCTGGCCACGCTGAACGCGTTTCGCCGCATGGGCGTCCGGATAGAGGGGCCGGAGGCCGGACGGGTGACCATCCATGGGGTCGGCATGCAGGGACTGCAGCAGCCGGACGGCCCCCTCGATCTGGGCAATTCAGGCACCTCCATGCGTCTGCTCAGCGGTCTGCTGGCGGGCCAGAGATTTCCCCTTACGCTGACTGGCGACAGCTCACTCTCCAGCCGTCCCATGCGCCGGGTCACTGACCCCCTGGCATTGATGGGGGCGCGGATCAGTGCCACGGAGCAGGGCACCGCGCCGCTTCGGATTGAGCCGGCGGATAAGTTGCAAGGCATCGATTACCCGCTGCCGGTGGCCAGTGCCCAGGTCAAATCCTGCCTGCTGCTGGCCGGGCTCTATGCCGGGGGGGAGACCTGTGTCACCGAACCGGCACCGACCCGGGATCACACCGAGCGCATGCTGCAGGGCTTTGGCTATCCGGTGCGGCGCAGTGGCAACCGCATCTGTCTCACTGGCGGCGGCCGCCTGCAGGGCTGTGATCTGGATGTGCCGGCCGATATATCGTCTGCCGCTTTCTTTCTCGTCGGTGCCAGTATCGCCTCCGGCTCAGACCTTTTATTGGAGCATGTGGGCGTCAACCCGACCCGGGATGGTGTGATCAACATACTGCGCCAGATGGGGGCCGACATCGAGTTGCTCAACCCGCGTCAGGCGGGCGGAGAGCCGGTGGCCGATCTGCGGGTGCGCAGCGCGCCGCTGCATGGCATCCGCATACCAGAGGCACAGGTGCCGCTGGCCATCGATGAGTTTCCGGCCATTTTCATCGCCGCCGCCTGCGCCGAGGGGGAGACGGTACTCACTGGCGCGGAAGAGTTGCGGGTGAAGGAGAGCGACCGGATTCAGGTGATGGCAGACGGGCTGCAAGCCCTGGGTGTCGATGCGCGGCCCACGGCCGACGGTATGCGTATCCAGGGGGGCACGCTGAAGGGGGGTGAGGTGGATAGCCACGGCGACCACCGTATCGCCATGTCCTTCGCCATGGCGGCCCTGCGGGCAAGTGGTGAGATTCGTATCACCGACTGTGACAATGTCGACACCTCGTTTCCCGGTTTCGTCGGGCTGGCGTCCCGCGCCGGGCTGGATGTGACCGAACAGAGGGGCCGTTGAGGTGAATCGCATTATCACCATCGATGGACCCAGCGGATCGGGCAAGGGCACCATTGCCCGGCGGCTGGCGGAGTGTCTCGGCTGGCATATCCTCGACAGCGGCGCCCTGTACCGGCTGGTGGGTCTGGCTGCTGCCCGCCGCGGGGTGGACAGCGGTCAGGCGGACGAGTTGGTGCGGTTGATCAGAGAGATGCAGGTCGAGTTCAGGGGTGAACAGGTGTTTCTCGATGGGGATGATGTGAGCCTGGCGATTCGTACCGAGCAGGCGGGTAATGCCGCCTCCCGGGTAGCCGCAGTCCCGGCGGTGCGCACTGCGTTGCTGCAGTGGCAGCGGGACTATGCCCGTGAGCCGGGCTTGGTGGCCGATGGGCGGGACATGGGAACGGTGGTGTTCCCCCAGGCCCCGGTCAAGATATTTCTTACCGCGAGCCCGGAAGAGCGTGCCAGAAGGCGATATAACCAGTTGAAAGAAAAAGGGTTGGATGCTAATCTTGTCGGCCTCATTGCGGAAATCCGCGAGCGCGACGAGCGTGACCGGAACCGGAGTGTGGCTCCTTTGACGCCGGCGCCCGATGCGCTGGTGGTGGAGTCGACGGCACTTTCCATAGAGGAAGTGCTGCAACGGGTTCTGGACCGGGTGCAGTTGGCCTGGCCGGAATTGAAAGGTGTCTGTGACTGATCCGGCAGACCGGCTTGGGTGTAAGAGGGTGTTTTCGAACATTTCGTCCCGGCAGCCTGGTTGGGACCGTGTCACTTCCCGGATTCCTTTACCAATGTGTTGTAACTATGTGAAGTAACGAATTATTTCGCTGCTTCAAATGACAGGGGATCTGAAATCGTTCAGATCGTTTTATATAAAACTCAACCAGTGGCCTGCTGTTCCGGGCCGATGATCGGCGCTGCCGATTCAGGACTTTACTCTCATGACCGAAACCCAAGAAAGCTTTGCAGAACTGTTTGAACAGAGCATTGCCGACACACAGTTCACCAGTGGTGCCATCGTTATTGGCACCGTCCTCGATGTCACCAACGATGCGGTGATCATCAACGCCGGACTTAAGTCTGAAGGCATTATCCCGAAAAACCAGTTTCTCAATCAGGACGGCGAACTCGAGGTCGCTGTCGGTGACCAGGTGGAAGTGGCGCTGGAGGCGGTGGAAGACGGCACCGGCTCGACCCGTCTCTCCCGGGAAAAGGCCAAGCGTCATCACGCCTGGCAGGTGTTGGAAAAAGCTTTCGAGGCCGGCGATACTGTCACCGGCCGTATCAATGGCAAGGTCAAGGGTGGTTTCACCGTCGAACTGGGCGAGATCCGCGCCTTCCTGCCGGGCTCCCTGGTGGATGTTCGTCCGGTGCGCGACACCACATATCTGGAAGGCAAGGATCTGGAATTCAAGGTGATCAAGCTGGATCGCCGCCGCAACAACGTGGTGGTATCCCGCCGCGCCGTGGTGGAGAGCGAGTACAGCGAAGAGCGCGAGAAGTTGCTCGAGTCCCTGCAGGAGGGGATGGAGGTCAAGGGTATCGTCAAGAACCTCACCGATTACGGTGCGTTCGTCGACCTGGGCGGCATCGATGGCCTGCTGCACATCACCGACATGGCCTGGAAGCGGGTCAAGCACCCCTCCGAGGTGGTCGAGATCGGCGACGAAATCATGGTCAAGGTGCTCAAGTTCGACCGCGAGAAGCAGCGTGTCTCACTGGGCCTGAAGCAGATGGGCGACGATCCGTGGGTCAATCTGGCGCGCCGCTATCCCGAAGGCACCCGCCTGTTCGGCAAGGTCACCAATCTCGCCGACTACGGCTGCTTCGTTGAGATCGAAGAGGGTGTCGAGGGTCTGGTGCACGTCTCCGAGATGGACTGGACCAACAAGAACATCCATCCCTCCAAGCTGGTGCAGCTGGGTGATGAGGTCGAGGTCGTGGTGCTGGATATCGACGAAGAGCGTCGCCGCATCTCCCTCGGCATGAAGCAGTGTCTGGCCAATCCCTGGGATGATTTCGCCGAGAACCACAACAAGGGCGATCATGTCACCGGCAAGATCAAGTCGATCACCGATTTCGGTATCTTCATCGGTCTGGACGGCGGCATCGATGGCCTGGTGCACCTCTCCGACATCTCCTGGGACGAGGCCGGCGAAGAGGCGATCCGCGAATACAAGAAGGGCGACGAGCTGGAGACCGTGGTGCTCTCCGTCGATCCTGAGCGTGAACGCATATCCCTGGGCGTGAAGCAGCTGGACAAGGACCCCTTCTCCAGTTTCCTGGGTACCCACGACAAGGGCGGTATCGTCAAGGGTGTGGTGAAAGAGGTGGACCCGAAGGGCGCCGTCATTACCCTGGACGATGGCGTGGAAGGTTACCTGCGCGCCTCCGAGATCTCCCGCGACCGGGTGGAAGATGCCCGTAGCGTACTCAAGGAAGGTGACGAGATCGAGGCCAAGTTCATGGGCGTCGATCGCAAGAATCGCACCATCACTCTCTCCATCAAGGCGAAGGACTACGCCGAGGAGCAGGCGGCCATCCGAACCTACTCCCGTGACAGCGGGACCGGTACCGCCACTCTTGGCGATCTGCTGAAGCAGCAGATGGATAACAAGCAGGAGTAACCACTGCATCCGCGGTCTGCAGGGGGCGGCATCGCCGCCCCCTGTGAGCGGGCGGAGCGATGTGCCAGGCCGACAAAGTTTCCTATATATAACAAGCCTGTCAGACCAGAGCCGCAACGCTTGGGTCAACCAAAGGGGATATCGAGAATGACGAAGTCTGAGCTGATTGATGTCATAGCAAAAGAGCAAGGGCATCTCGCCTACCGTGATGTGGAGCTGGCAGTAAAATGCATGCTTGAGCAGATGAGTCAGGCGCTGGCCTCGGGCGAGCGTATAGAGATTCGTGGTTTTGGCAGTTTTTCCCTCCATTTTCGTCCCCCGCGTCAGGGCCGCAATCCCAAGACGGGTGAATCGGTCGCCTTGGCAGGAAAGTATGTGCCCCATTTCAAGCCAGGAAAGGAACTGCGCGAACGGGTCAATGCGGGGATGGGTAAGGAGATCTCCGAGGGTTAGAGAATCAGCAGCCTGTCGATCCGACGGGCCGCCGCCTGCCGCAGTACCCACCGATCATTTCCAGTCTCAGCAATCGGCTGATGACGATTTCATTCAGTATTTCATTTTCACTTTGAATATGTCCCTGTCCCTGTCCATGGCCGGGAGGCCACGACCCTGTGATGTTGGAACGAAGGTAGAGGTGGCAGAGATGTCCATCGCCTGTATCCAGGCGGCGTGTTGTGAAGGGGAGGTATTACAATAGGTATTTCACGGACGCAGACACCGGACTGTAGCTGGTGCTGCGCCCATGACGGAAGGGGTGGCGAAATCAGCTTCCTGAAATCGCCATTGCCAGCAGATAGACGAAAGTGACCGTAGCCACAGAAAGCAGATACCAGACCCGGTCCGACTTATCGGTGCGGCGGGTGACATCGTATTTCATGATAGACGAGATGGCATCGTGGCTCTGCTCACGCATGATATAGCGACCTTGGTTCGGCATGTGTCTTCTCCTGTGAATCGTGCTGAGCCCCTTCCCTGGAGCATCATTGTTCTCCATTGGTTCTAATTTAGCAGAAACAGAACGAAAAGAGAACGCCTGGTTTCGGCAATGGGATGGTGCCTCGGTTTGCGTCTTCGAAGGACGGGGCTCGCAAGCCCTCCGGATCCTGCCTGCTATGCCCCGGCTGCCGGGTGAACGGAAGGCCATCCGTTGAGCAATTAACCCAATTCAGTACGTAAAAAATGGATGATCAGAAGATAGCGCTTTGCGTCGAGGCCATATGTAACAAGGGTTGCCAGATGGTCAGGCAGGATATCCGGTTGCTGGAAGCGGGGGATACCATCCCCGAAGTGGATATGCTCGATGGTGATGAGTGCCGGTTGGTTCTGCAAGAGTTGAAAAGCATCATGGCAGTATATGGTGACAGCTGCCGCATTCCCTGATGCATCAGAGGTTCCTTAAAAGTTATACAGATCAACGATGAAGGCGATATGCAGAAGATCACGAAACAGATTGCACACGAACTATCGGTAGAAGTGCCGCAGGTGGCTGCCGCCATCGGATTGCTGGATGAAGGGGCCACCGTCCCGTTCATTGCCCGCTACCGCAAAGAGAAGACCGGTGGGCTGGACGATGCCCAATTGCGTCAGTTGGAAGAGCGGCTGGGATATCTGCGGGAACTGGAGGAGCGGCGTGCCACTGTCCTGGAGAGTATTCGCGAACAGGGCAAACTGGATCCAGCCCTTGAACAGTCGATCCTGGCGGCGGAGACCAAGACCCGGCTGGAGGATCTCTATCTGCCGTATCGGCCGAAACGTCGCACCAAGGCGCAGATTGCCCGTGAGGCGGGACTGGAGCCCCTGGCGCTGGGCCTGCTGGCGCAGCCGGAGCGGGAGCCGGAGAGCGAGGCCGCCGGTTACCTGGATGCGGAAAAGGGTTTCCCTGACACCAAGGCGGTGTTGGACGGCGCCCGCCAGATCCTGATGGAGCGCTTTGCCGAAGACGCGGAACTGATCGGCCGGTTGCGGGACTATCTGTGGGAAAACGGCATCCTGCATGCCTCGCTGGTGACCGGCAAGGAGCGCGAGGCGGCCAAGTTTTCCGACTACTTCGATTATCGGGAAGAGATACGCAAAATTCCATCCCATCGGGCCCTGGCCCTGTTCCGCGGGCGTGGGGAAGGCGTGCTCAACCTGGAGCTGAAGGTGGACGAGGAGGCCAGCGGCCTCACCCCCTGCGAGCTGATGGTGGCACGCCGAGCGGGGGTGGAGAACCGGGGCCGCCCGGCGGATGCCTGGCTGCTGAAGTGCGTCTCCTGGGCCTGGAAGGTGAAGCTCTTCACCCACCTCGATCTGGAATTGAAGATGCGCTTGCGGGAGGCAGCGGAAGAGGAGGCGATCCGGGTTTTCGCCAGCAATCTGAAAGACCTGTTACTGGCGGCACCGGCCGGCCATCTGGCGATCCTGGGGCTGGATCCCGGACTGCGCACCGGGGTCAAGGTGGCGGTGGTGGATGGCACCGGCAAGGTGCTGGATACCGCCACCATCTATCCCCATGTGCCGAAACGGCAGTGGGATGCGGCCATCGCCACACTGGCGGAGCTGGCGCGCAAACACCGGGTGGCCCTGATCAGTATCGGCAACGGCACCGCCTCCCGCGAGACCGACCGGCTGGCGGCCGACCTGATGGCGCGGCATCCGGAGCTGGGGTTGAAGAAGGTGATCACCAGCGAGGCCGGCGCCTCGGTCTATTCCGCATCGGAACTGGCGTCCAAGGAGCTGCCGGAGTTGGACGTCTCTCTGCGCGGGGCCGTCTCCATTGCCAGGCGCCTGCAGGATCCACTGGCAGAGCTGGTGAAGATCGAACCCAAGGCGATCGGTGTCGGCCAGTATCAACACGATGTCAACCAGACCCGGCTGGCCCGTGCCCTGGACAATGTGGTGGAGGACTGTGTCAACTCGGTGGGGGTCGACGTCAACACCGCATCGCCGGCGTTGCTGGAGAAGGTCTCCGGGTTGAGCCGCACCCAGGCGGCCAATATCGTCCAGTTTCGTAATGAGCAGGGGCGCTTCAAGGATCGCAAGGCGCTGCTGAAGGTGCCGCGTATGGGGGCCAAGAGCTTCGAGCAGTCGGCCGGTTTTCTGCGCATCCCGGGTGGCGAGAACCCGTTGGATGCCTCCGCCGTGCATCCGGAGGCCTATTCCGTGGTGCAGCGCATCATCGACAAGGTGGGTCGCGATGTCGGCGAGTTGATCGGCGACAGCAAGACCTTGCGCAGCCTGGATCCGGCGGACTTCACCGATGAGCGCTTTGGCATACCCACGGTCAGTGACATCATCCGGGAGTTGGACAAGCCCGGGCGCGACCCGCGGGGCGAGTTCAAGACCGCCAGCTTTCAGGAAGGGGTGGAGGAGTTGTCCGACCTCAAGCCAGACATGATACTGGAAGGGGTGGTCACCAATGTGACCAATTTCGGCGCTTTCGTCGATGTCGGCGTGCACCAGGACGGGCTGGTGCACATCTCCGCCATGTCGGAGAAGTTTATCAAGGATCCGCGGGAACTGGTCAAGGCGGGTGATCTGGTGCGGGTAAAGGTGATGGAGGTGGATCTCGAGCGCCGCCGCATCGGCCTCAGCATGCGCCTGAACGATCGTGCCGGAGAGCGCAGCCGCCCCTCGGCCACTGCGGCATCGGGCCGGCGGCCGGCGCGGAAGCAGCATGAGCGTAAAGAGCGAACGGCGTCACCACAGGGGGCGATGGCTGCCGCCCTGGCCGGCGCCCTGGAGAACAAGTGACATCAGGGTGACGGCGGCCGGAAGCATTCGGCCGGACGTCTTGAGTTGACGAAAATGGATAAGAAAATCAAGAACACACAATTGCGGGATACGGTCTATTCCGCGCCCTCCAAGATTCACGGCACCGGCCTGTTCGCCCGGCGCAGTATCGCAAAAGGGGAGTACATCGGGACTTATCATGGCCCACGGGCGAAACGTAACGGCACCTATGTGCTCTGGGTATACGAGAATGGTGAGGACGCTGAGCCGGTGGGGTGCAGCGGCCGCAATCTGCTGCGCTACCTGAACCATGCCAACCCGGGCAATACCGAGTTCGACGGGCTTGATCTCTATGCCCGCAAGACCATCCGGGAAGGGGAAGAGTTGACCTTCGATTACCGTGAGTTCGAGGAATAGGGAGAGCATCTCAGGGTGAACTGAACGTAACTCTCAGGGGGCGGAGTTACTCTATGTATGGCCGCTGGTTCCCTCTCTCGGTGGCATCTGCGGCCTGGATGGCCGCAGTTGAGCCCCGGGGATGGGAGTTCATAACTCAAAACAGAGCCAGCTGATCGCCGCTGACGGTGGCGAAGTCGGTATCCAGAAAGTGCAGGATGCCATCTGCAGATGGAGCCAGCTGGCGCTCCAGATAGTGTTGGTAATCGATCGGGCTGTGGCGGTCGTCTGCCGGTTCCGGGCCGTTGACGGTGATATAGTAGCTGATCCAGCGTCCCGGCCGGGACGCCTTCCGTGCCGCCTGCACATGGGGCGGGACATTCTTCTGGTAGCTCTCCAGTGGCCGGCGCAGGCGCTTGCGGTAGATCAGTTCATCGTCCAGGCGCCCCGCCAGCATGTCAGCGCTCAAGCGGCGGATGTAGTCTGCATAGGGCTCATCGAAGAAGATGCGCCGGTAGAGTTCCTGCTGAAAACGCCGTGCCAGGGGTGTCCAGTCACTGCGCACGCTCTCCAGCCCTTTGAACCGCACCTGTAACGCTCCATTCTTGCTGCGCACAGTGCCGGCATAGCGCTTCTTGCTGCCGGTTTCGGCCCCGCGGATGGTGGGCATCAGGAAGCGGATGAAGTGGGTCTCGAACTCGATTTCGAGGAACGATTCCAGATGGAATTTACGCTGGATCTCCTCTTGCCACCACAGGTTGAGTTGTCGGGCCAGTTTCTGCCCCCGCTCCAGGGCGGCAGCCTCGTCATATTCAGGCCCCAGCAGCACGAACAGGGAGTCGGTGTCGCCATAGATCACCGGGTGACCCCAGGTCTCCAGCCGGTCCCGGCTGCGGGTGATGATCTGGTGGCCGCGGCGGGTGATGCTGCTGGCCAGCTTGGGGTTGTAGAAGCGGCAACCGCTGGAGCCGAGCACTCCGTAGAAAGAGTTCATGATGATCTTGATTGCCTGGGAGAGGGGCTGGTCGCCCTGCTGCCGGGCCTGATCCCGCTGCTCCCACAGGCGGGTGATGATGTCGGGGAGAATGCTTTCCTGGCGCGAGAAACTGGCATCGAGAAAACCGGGAATGGGATCGACCCCCGGCCGGGCCATGCCCAGGGGGTCGATGCGGAAGGTGCGGATGATGCTGGGATATAGGCTCTTGAAGTCCAGCACCAGCACGTTGTGGTAGAGGCCGGGACGGGAGTCCATCACATAGCCGCCGGGGCTGCTGGTGTCGAAGCTGAGATTGCCGATATCGTGGGCCACCACGCCGGCCCGATGCAGCCGGGGCAGATAGAGGTTGTCGAAGGCGGCCACGGAACCACCCTGGCGTCCCAGGGTAAGGCCGGTCATGGCGGCCCGGCGGATGCAGAACGGGATCAGCTCGGTGTGTTGGAAGATCGCCTCCACCAACCGGCAGTCCTCCAGGTTGTAGGCGGCGAGGGCGGGGCGATCCTGCCGAAACAGCCGCCGGATCTCTTCGACCCTGTCCTGCTTGTGGTCGATGCGTTTGCCGCGGCCAAGCAGCTGCTGCGCCACCTCATCGAGCGCGAAGCTGTCGAAACGCCAGAAGGCGGCGCGCAGATTGTCGATGCCATCCAGGGCCACCCGGCCGGGGATCGAGGCGATGCGCTGCTGTCCCGCCTGTTGGGGCTGCAGAATGGTGGCGGTTTCGCCGCCACGGCCCAGACGGAAAGGGATCCGGTGGTGGTGGCAGCGCCGCTGCAGATAGTCCAGGTCGAAGTTGATCAGGTTCCAGCCCAGGATCAGGTCCGGGTCGAGCCGACTGAAGTGATCGAGAAACCCCCGCAATAGCGCTTTCTCATCCCCATACCAGTGGATTGGCAGATCCGATGGCCACTGTTCCTGGCGCCCCTGCAGCAGGATTGCCTCCCGCCCTGCGCCGCAATAGGCGATGGAGATGATCTCGCCATCGATGCCATCGGTCTCGATATCCAGGCTCAGATAACTGAGCCGGGGCAGGATGTCATCGGGTTGCAGCCTGGGGTGGTGCATCTCCAGGTGGTTCGGTCGGCGGATCAGCTCGCCACTGGCGCGAAAGCCGCCGCTGATGAAACGCTCCATGAGAAAGCGGTCGCTGGGCTTGAGGTCGGATTCGTACAGCATCACGTCCTGCTGCCCTGCCAGTTGCCGCAGCTGCTGCAGCTGGCGCTGCTGGGAAAAGTAGAGTCCATCCACCGGTTCCCCTTCCAGGGTCTGCAGCGCCAGCGGGCGGCGTTCGAAATCGATAGCGGAAAAGCCGGCGCCGCTCAGCACGGTCTCCTGCGGTATGAAACAGACTGCCTGCTGGCGCTGAAACTGCAACCGCAGCGGCCCCTCATCGGTGTGGGCCCAGAAGCTGAGCTGAATGCCGTCCGCCGTATCACGCCAATGCCGGGTGAGAAGAAAACCGGAGAGTTGCTGCATCGCCTTCACTCCTCACGCAGTACCTGCAGCGGAGGCCGGATCACCAGCGGGTAGCTGGCCAGCAGACCGGCAATGCCGATCAGACCGGCACTGCCGAACAGTCCGATGAGCCAGAGCCAGGGGTTGAAGTGGTAGTTCAGCTCCAGCAGCTCCCTGGAGACCAGCCAGCCGGTGAGGCTGGCGCAGATGGTGGCCAGAAGACCGGCCAGCAGGCCGAGGGTGAAGAATTCGATGCCTGTCGCCAGCAGCAGCCGGCGCCTTTGCAGCCCCAGCGTGCGTAGGATGGCGGCCTCCTGGCGGCGCTGTTCCCGACTGGCCTGGATGCCGGCATAGAGTACCAGCAGGCCGGCGGCGAGGGTGAACAGAAAGACATACTCCACCGCGGTGGCACCGCGGGTGATGATCTCCCGGACCTGTTGCATCAGGGCACTGACATCGATCAGGGTGATGGTGGGAAAGCGTTCCACCAGCCGGGCGGCCAGCGCCTCCTGCCCGGCTGGCAGGTGAAAGCTGGTGATGTAGCTGGCCGGGAACTCCTGCAGCAGGCCTGGAGTGGCGATGATGAAAAAGTTGGGCCGGAAGGAGTCCCACTTTACCGTACGCAGGGAGCTGACCCGGCCCTGCACCGGGGTACCGGCAAGGTCGAAGGTGAGCCGGTCGCCGAGGTGGATGCCGAGGGTCTCGGCCAATCCCTGTTCTACGGAGAGCAGGGACTCGTCCAGTTCGTCACTGCGCCACCAGCGGCCCTGGATGATGTGATTGTCAGGTGCCGGCTGCGCAGACCAGGAGAGATTGAACTGGCGGTTGAGCAGGTGCCGGGCCCGCTCCGCAGGATAGTCGTTGGTGCTCACCTGGCGCCCGTTGATATGGCTCAGGCGGGCCCGCAGCATGGGGTGCAGGGGCGTGGCGGTGAGCTGGTTCTCCGCGAGGAAGCGTTGCAGCGCCTTCCGCTCTCCAGGCTGGATGTTGATCAGGAACTGGTTCGGTGCATCCGCCGGAATGGTGCGTTGCCAGGTGGTGAGCAGATCCACCCGCACGATCGCCAGCAACAGCAGGGCCAGGATACCGATGCCGAAGCCGGTCAGTTGGACGCTGGTGATGGCGGGATTTCGTGCCAGCCCTGCCAGGGCGTAGCGCCAGGTGCTGTTGCCGTGGTGGCGCAGGGGGGTGAGCAGGGATATCAGCAACCGGCTGGTGCCCAGCAGCAGGATCAGGGTGAGCAGGGCGCCCCCCAGCACCAACAGGGTCAGGCGTAGCTCACCGGCCTGCCAGTAGAGCAGCAGGGCGATGGCGCTGAAGGCGCTGAGGCCGCTCAGCCAGTTGGAGGCGGGGGGCGGTGGCAGCTCCCGCCGCAGCACGCGCAGAGGCGGCACGGCGACGAGCCTGAGTATCGGGGGCAGGACGAATCCAAACAGGGTGATGAAAGCGGTGCCCATGCCGATGGCCAGGGGTCGCAGCCCAGGTGCGGGCAGTGGCCCGCTGAACCAGTCCTTCACCGCCTGGGCCAGCAGCTGTTGGGCGATGGTGCCGAGCAGGATGCCGGCCAGGCCGGCACAGAGGGTGAGCAGTGACAGGCGGATCATCAGTGTCTGCAGGATGAACGGGCGGCCTGCCCCCAGACAGCGCAGGATGGCGCTGGCATTTGCCTGCCGGGTTACGAAGCGCTGACTGGCCAGGGCTACCGCTGCGGCGGCCACCAGCACGGCAACCAGGGCGGCCAGGCTGAGGAAACGACCGCCACGTTCCAGGGCGTTGCGCAGCGCCGGCCGGCTGTCACTCATCCCTTGCAGAGAAACGCCCTTGGGTAGACGCGTCTTGGCCCACTGGCGGTATTGTTCGACCGCTTCCACCGGTCCGGCAAGCAGCAGCTTGTAGCGCACCCGGCTGGCCGGTGTCACCAGCCCGGTGGCGGGCAGGTCCTGTAGCGGGATCAGCAGCAGGGGCCCGAGCCGGAACAGGTTTGCCGCCTCGCCGGTGTCGCGGCTGAGCAGATATTGATACTGGAACCGTTTGTAGCCCAGATCGAAGCGGTCACCCGGTTGCAGCCCGAGGGCGGCGGAGAGGCGGCCGCCGGCCCAGGCTTGCCCCGAGGCCGGCGGCTGCTGGACGCTGATTTCCTTGCCCATGGCCACATCCCGCACCCGCAGTTCACCGCGCAGTGGATAGTTTGGATCGACCGCTTTGACCTCCACCAGCTGGGTGCGGTCGTTGTGCATGATCACGCTGGGGAAGCGCAGCACCCGGGCCGTTTGCAGCCCCAGCCGACGTGCCTCGCTGGTGAAGGATGGTGGCAACGGGTCGTTTGCCGACAACACCAGGTCGGCCGCCAGCACGGCGCTGGCCTGCAGCTGCATCGCGCGGTTCACCCGCTCGGTGAAAAATCCCACCGTGGTCACCGCGGCCGCGGCCAAGGCGAGGGCCAGGGCCAGCAGTCGCAGTTCATCATTCCGCCAGTCGCGGCGAAACAGGCGCAGGGCGAATAGCAGGCGATTGTTCATTCGACCTGCTCCAGGTGACCCGATTCCAACCGCAGACGGCGGTCGCAGGCCGCCGCCAGCTGCTCGTCGTGGGTCACCAGCAGCAGGCCGGCACCCTCTCTTTCACGCAGCTCGAACAGCAGCCGGGAGATGCGCTGTCCGGTTTCCTGGTCCAGGCTGCCGGTGGGTTCATCGGCGAACAGCAGCGCAGGTTGGGTGACGAAGGCGCGGGCGATGGCCACCCGCTGCTGTTCGCCGCCGGAGAGCTGATTCGGGAAGTGGTGCAGCCGTTCTGCCAGGCCCACGTCGGTCAGGATCGCCTGCGCCCGCTGAGCGGCATCGCGCTGCCCGCTCAGGTCCAACGGCAACATGGTGTTTTCCAGCGCAGTCATGCCGGGCAACAGCTGGAACGATTGGAAAACGAAACCGATGCGGCCGGCGCGCAGCGCTGCCCGACGGTCTTCATCCAGCCCGCTGAGGGATTCTCCAAACAGCCGGATCTCCCCCTGGCTGGGCAGATCGAGACCGGCCAGCAGGCCGAGCAGGGTGGATTTCCCGGAGCCCGAGGCACCGAGGATGGCCACCGCCTCGCCGGGGGCCAGGGTGAGATCGATCTGCTGCAGGATGGTGAGGCGACCGGCAGCGGTATCAATCCACTTGTGCAGATTTTTTGCACTGACCAGCGGGGTGATCGGGGTACAATGGCCAACCATGAGACGGTTACTCCTGGTTCTGTTATTGATGATGAGCGCTTCTACCACGGCTGCCGCCGGGCGGCCGACGATCCTGGTGCTGGGCGACAGCCTGAGCGCGGCCCATGGCATCGATTCCGCCAGCGGCTGGGTGACCCTGTTGCAGTCCCGGTTGCAACGGGAAGGCTATCCCCAACGGGTGGTCAATGCCAGCATATCCGGCGATACGACGGCAGGTGGTTTGAACCGTCTGCCGGCGGCGTTGGCGGCCCATCGGCCGGATATCCTGATCCTGGAACTGGGGGCCAACGATGGCCTGCGGGGTATGGCGCTTGGGCAGGTACGGCGCAATCTGGCACAGATGGTCGAGCTGGGCCAGAAGGCGGGCAGCCGTGTGCTGCTGCTGGGCATCCTGATACCACCCAACTTTGGTCCTGTCTACACCGCTGAGTTCCGCCGTATGTACCAGGATATTGCGGATGAGTATCGGCTCCCTCTGCTGCCGTTCCTGCTCGAAGGCGTGGCAGACGATCCTGAGCTGATGCAGAGTGATGGGCTGCATCCCAATGCCCGTGCCCAGCCCAGGATCCTGGAGAACGTCTGGCCGCTGTTGAGCCGTTGCTGCGCCCGGCGTCAGCCTGATGCCGGGCACCTGCTGCGTGCCATGGGGAAAGATCAGGGCAGTAGCTCGAAATAGAGTAACTGGGTGGGGAGCAGTTGCATGCCACCGTTGTCGCTGACCATGAAGAAGCGGTTGCCCTGTGTGCGGGTCAGCCCCTCGAAGTTGTTGATCACCCAGCCTTCGCCGCTGTCGAAACGGGCCACCACCCGGGCGGTTAACACCTGGTTCCTGTTCTCTTTCGTCGGCTGGATGTGGGAGAGGGTGATGACCCAGGGGATGAAGGGGAAATCGAAGGCCCGCTCCAGTACCAGCAGCTCGCCATCCGGCAGGGCCTCGAGAGCGACCAGGGAGCCCTTGTGCTCGAAGGGTTGGTACAGCCACTTGTCACCCCGGGCATTGAAGAGGGGGATCGGTTGGTCGTCGCGGAGGCGTTCCGGGCCGGTCATCAGGCCCAGTGTCGGGTGTAGTGTAAGGGCTTCCAACCCCTTGTTCTTACCGGTGAAGAGGCGTGAATCACGCAGTGGTGCGGGCCGTTTCAGTTTGTTTATATATCGGCCGCTGGTGCTGTAGCGAACCAGCCGGTGCTGGCCCTCGAAGGAGACCAACAGCTGGCTGTCGCCCCGTATCCCGTTGCGCCCATGCTCCAGCGCCAGGCCTTCTGCGTCGCGCCGGTATTTGCGTAGCCGCTTCCCTTTCGCGTTGCGCAGGGCGTGACTCGCCAGCAGCTCACACCCCACCAGCCGGCCCTGCTCGAAGCGCGGGCGCAGATGTAACAGCTGGCCGCGATCGGTGATGCCGTAGAGGATCCCTTCGTCCGCATCCCAGGCCAGGTCGGACAACTCCGCCAGGGCGGGATCACCGTTCAGCACCAGGGTTCCAAGCAGGCGGATGCCCATGAACCGATCGCCGGTGGTGAACTGCTCTGACAGCTCGATCGGATGTCCCACCTCGGATGCCAGGGCGGACAGGGGGGAACAGAGCAAGAGGCAGAGGAGCAGTGACCTGGGGATAGACATGGTATTGCACTGGGTCCGGTGTGATTTTGTATGTATTTTGGCTCGGGCGGTTATGGTATGTTCTGATGAAAGAACCTTAACAGAGTGGTGGTGTCGTTCCCAGCCACTCCATGATGCCAGGGCTGCCGTATGAGTAATCCAAGACATACCCTCTTCTGGATGGTTATCTATCTGTTGATCGTCGCTGCCGTCTGCGCCCTCCTGTACGAACCGCTGAAGAGCGCCTTCATGGCCAACTGGGTGTTCAACGCCGTGATCAGCGGTGTGTTGCTGGTGGGGATCTGGATCACTTTCCGCCAGGTGCTGATCCTGCGGCCGGAACTGGAATGGATCAAGGTGTTTCGTACCGGCCAGACCGGTCTCTCCCTGAAGCGTGAACCGCGCTTGCTGAAACCGTTGGCGAAGAACCTGGACGTGCACGTGAAACACGACCGGTTCACGATGTCAGCCCTCTCGTTGCGGACGGTGTTGGATGGTATCCGCACCCGGCTCGATGAATCCCGGGAGATCTCCCGCTACATGATCGGGCTGCTGGTCTTCCTCGGCCTGCTCGGCACCTTCTGGGGGCTGCTCGGGACCATCGATGCGGTGGGTAGCGTGATCCTGGGGCTGGAGGTGGGAGAGGGCGATTTCGCCCAGGTGTTCGCCAACCTCAAGGCGGGGTTGATGAAGCCTCTGTCCGGCATGGGCACCGCCTTTAGCTCGTCCCTGTTCGGACTTGGCGGCTCCCTGATCTTGGGTTTTCTCGACATCCAGGCGGGGCACGCCCAGAACCGCTTCTATGATGGCCTCGAAGAGTGGCTCTCCGGCCTCACCCATCTGATCGACGAGCCGGACAGTATCGAGGAGGTGGCCATGACCTCCAGTGCCTTCAAGCCCAATGAATTGACCGATATGGTGCTTGAGTTGCGGAAGGAGAATGAGCGCCTGCGCCGGCAGTTGGAAGGGGCTGATGGCGGCGAGGCCGAAGGCCGGCAAGGGTAGTCGCCGAGATGCTTGCAAGCCGCCGTCGCAGCAGGAGTTCGATCAATGTCTGGCCGGGCTATGTGGATGCCCTGTCGGCCCTGCTGATGCTGGTCATCTTCACCCTGTTGATCTTCACCCTGGCCCAGGTGTTCCTGGCCGAGACCCTCTCCAACCGGGATCGGGAGTTGGATGAACTCAATGCCCGGCTGGCGGAGATCACCAGTCTGCTGGCCCTGGAGCAGGAGCGCAGCAGCAGACTGGACGCCCAGGTCAAGCATGTCTCCGAGGCCTATAGCACCAGTCTGGAGAAACAGTTCGATCTGATGGGGCAGGTGGACGAGCTCAACGCCCGGCTGGCGCAGGACCGGGAGAAGATCGAGCAGCAACTGCGCACCCTGGCCTCTTTGCAGCAGGATATCGTCGCCCTGCGTACCTTGCGGCAGAAACTGGAACAGGATATCAGTCGCCTCTCTGGCTCTCTGGCGGGCAGCCGGGGAGAGGTTGCACTACTGCGTGACCGGACCAAATCCCTAAAGGCAGAACTGGCAGACGAACAGGAGCGCACCCTGCTGGCCCAGGCGGAGATCAAGCGTAAGCAGGTGCGTATCGATGAGCTGTTTGCCATTGCCGCGGCCGGCAGGCAGGCACTGTCCGAAGAAAAAGAGCTGTCCACCAAGGCCCAGGCTCAGGTGGCGCTGCTGAACCAGCAGATCACCGCTCTGCGGGAACAGTTGTCGGTGATCAGCAAGGCCCTGAAGCTGTCGGAGGAAAAGGGCGAGATCCAGCAGGCGAAGCTGGCGAATATGAGCAAACGGCTCAACCTGCTACTGGCCAAGCAGGTGAGTCAGTTGGAGAAGTATCGTTCGGAATTTTTCGGTCGCCTGCGCGAACTGCTGGGGGATAACCCCAATGTGCGGGTGGTGGGAGATCGCTTCGTGTTTCCGTCGGAACTGCTGTTCGCCTCCGGCTCCGCCACTTTGGGCGAGCAGGGACGCCAGGGGCTGGCGAAGCTGGCGGTGACCCTGCGTGAGATCGCAGGACGTATCCCCGCTGACGTGAACTGGATCCTGCGGGTGGATGGGCACACCGACCGCCAGCCGATCCACACCGCGGAGTTTCCTTCCAACTGGGAGCTGTCCACCGCCCGCGCCGTTTCGGTGGTGCGCTATCTGGTCTCCCAGGGTATCCCCGCCGAGCGTCTTGCCGCCACCGGTTTCGGTTCGTTTCATCCGGTGGATCAGGGGGATACGCCCGAGGCCTACCAGCGCAACCGGCGCATCGAGATCAAACTTACGGATCGCTGACCTTGCAGGAATAAGTTTCCATGGCAGCAGAACCTTGCCTGTTGGACAGCTGCCATCGTCGTCCCCTCAGTAGATCAGGTCTTCACGCTTGAATTTACGAATCGGTTCCCGTCCCAGGATGCTGTTCATGGTGTTGGGATCGTCGTCGAAGCCGCAGTGAGAGGTGGATGCGGTGGCGGTGAGCGCCTCACGGTTACCCGGATAATGACAGACCTCCTGTAGATGGCGCCACGATGGGAATGCGGATCATCATGTAGTATAGCCTGGGGTTATTGCACCTCGTTCATCATGCGTGGCCGAAAAGTGTCGCATCGATCTCAGTCAGGAAAAATATCGTCTGGCATTGATCAAAAGCAGGGCGCTGTAATCTATGGGTGATAATATTGCCGCTCTGATTTGAAGATCGAGTGATGAACAGGTGGCTGTTTTGTCCAACTCCCGAACAGGTGAGATATGCGTCGTGTGAATCTGCTGATGTTGGCCGTGCCCATTCTGCTGGCATGGAGTACCCTGCTGCCGGCGGTGACCGACAGCCAGTTTCAGACCATCCGGACGTTGGGCATGCTCAACGGCGTGGCATTGCATTGCGGCTACCTGGAACAGACTCGTCGCATGAAGCGTGCACTGATCGAAAACCTGCCCAAACGCCAGGCCCTGGGTCAGGGTTTTGATGACGTTACCAATGAATCTTTTCTCCTGTTTCTCGAACAGCGGCAGCGGTGTCCCGGCCCTGCCACTTTCGCTGCACAGGTGGATGAGGCGATCGAGGCCCTGAAACAGGCATTTCCTGCCGCATCATCGACACAGAACCAGGCCAAGTAACCAATCAGGAGTAATCATGTGTAGAACAAGAGGTAATTTCTGTCGTTTCGCCCTCATCTTTCTGCTGATTCTGGGAGTGCAGACGACCCATGCGGCAGATGACGCATTCCGTGTGATCGCCAGCATCAAGCCTGTTCACTCGATTCTGGCGGCTCTGATGAAGGGAGGGGACGAACCGGAACTGCTGGTCAAGGGGGCGGCGACGCCCTACGACTACCAGCTCACTGAAGAGCAGAAACAACACCTGGCCAAGGCCGATCTGGTGTTCTGGGTAGGCCCGGAACTGGAGGCCTTTCTGCAACGTCCGCTGGCCGAGCAGGTGCCGGGGCGTGAAGTGTACCAAGTGCTGGATGACCCCCGTCTGAAGGTGTTGCCGAGCCGCCAGGACGAAGCGAGACGGGATCCCTATTTTTGGCTGGATAGCCGCAACGGTCTGATTCTGATCGATGACCTGACCCGGATACTGATGAATGCGGATCCGGTGCGCGCCCATCTGTATCGTCGTAACCGGGATGAGATCTTTCGCCGGGCTGCAGAGATGGACCGGGTGTTGGAATACGGCTATCGCGGGATGAAAGGGGGAGTGGTGTTGCTCTATCACGATACCCAGCTCTATTTCGAGCAGGCCTATGCCATGAAGGCGGGAATGGTGCTGATGCCACTGCCGCCCAGGCCGGTGGATGCCGGCCGGCTGCTGCAGGCCCGTGCTGCATTGGCTGAAGGAAAATTCAGCTGCGTATTGGCGGAGAGTGGCCTGCCGGAGAAGGAACTCTCACTGTTGACCGATGGCATCGAGGTCAATGTGGGTCTCCTGGACAGCCTGGGCACCCGGCTTGAGCCCGGCCCGGATCTCTACATCAAGCTGATGGAATACAATACCGATGTGATACGTGACTGCGTGAAGCTGACCAAGGCGGATGCCGGGCAAGTGGAGGCGGAGCCCATTTCCACCGGGCAGATTGGTGGCCGCTTCCTGATGACCAGTCACAATGGGGCGCTGGTGACGGAGGATGACCTGCTAGGTCATTACAGCCTGCTCTATTTCGGTTACACCTTTTGCCCGGATATCTGTCCCACATCCCTGCAGACCATCTCTCTGGCGTTGGATCAGCTGGGGGACAAGGCAAAGCAGATCCGACCCTATTTCATCACCATCGATCCGGAACGGGACACGGTGGAGAAGATGCGGAATTATGTGCAGTACTTCAATGATGATCTGATCGGTCTGGTGGGCAGTAAAGAGATGACTGATAGGATGGCAAAAGCGTACAAGGTGCGGTATGAGAAGGTGTTGGAAGAAGGTACGGATCCCGAACTCTACCTGATGGATCACACTGCCAGCGTTTATCTGATCGGCCCCGACGGTAAATTCATCACCAAGTTCGCCCATGGTATCACGCCCCAGGCGATGGCTCAGCGGCTGCGGGAGTATCTTAAATAGGCGCTATGGCAAAACCTGGTAGAGGGGCGGCGCAAGGCTAACGGGGGCAGGTATCAGGCAGAGAACCTTGCCTGACCCCGTAGCGCTTCGCCCCTTCACCCCTGCGCTTGTGCGGTCGAATCCGGACCGGCCTGGGCCTGGGCCTGGGTGGAAGGGATGTCGAATTTTCTTACATCCACATAACCGCCGCTGGGACGTGCCAGCAGGTGGGGAATGACCTCGGCCAGCAGCTTGCTTGCTTCACGCGGGGAGGGCATGGCCGGTGTGCCCCGGGCCGCCCGTAGCCGCTGCATGGTGGGATAGCGCTCGGCATCCGCCTCTTCGCACAGATAATCCTGCATGGCGGTGTCCACCAGGCCGGGGGCCAGGGCCGTCAGGTGTGTCTCCCCGAACTCATGGGCGTAGAGTTGAATCAACATGTTGAGGGCAGCCTTGGACAGGGCGTAACACCCCCATCCACGATTGCTGTTGACGGCGGCGCCGGAGGAGATGGCCACTATCTGGTTTATCTGGATATCGCTCTCCAGCAGCCAGTCCAGGATCACCTTGTTCGACCAGGTGTTGATCTCCATCACCTGGCGAATCTCTTCCAGCGGTGTCTCATGCAGATCCCGGATCGGTCCCAGGATACCGGCATTGAGGATCACCAGATCCAGTGATGCCACACCTTGCAGCAGGTCGCCGAGGGCTACCGGAATGGCATCGAAGTCGGAGAGATCGCAGCGGATGTCATGCACGTCTCCCGCAAGATCGGTGCCGCGGCGGCTGATGCCATAGATGCTCCAGCCCCGGTCGAGATATTCTTCACTGAGGCCGTGGCCCAGTCCGCTGCTGTTGCCGGTGATCAGTATCCGCTGTTTCATGGTGTTCGGTTCCTCTACGGATAATTGAATAAGTTGTAACTTGGGTTTCGGGGGCCGTTGCACTGGTCGGCGAGGGTTGCAGCTGTTCGAGGCACGCTGTGAATGCATCCCTGTAAGCTCAACTGCGGCATCCATGCCGCCGACGTTTCTTCCAGAAACACCCAGTATCAGGGACGTTCTCGAAAAGTGCCGGTAATTTTTGATTGTACCTATTCTACTTTGACATCTTCACCCGAATCCAGATGCCTTACAGGGCGGAGGCGATGAGGGAGGTCTTTTCCAGCCGCTCCGCCAGGGTGCGCAACAGTTCCTTGTTGAACTTGGTCTGCAGCGCGTCGGAGCCATCCTGCAGGGCACTGGTCAGTATCTTGATCACGGTCACATCGGTATTGCTCACCACGCTGGCGCTACGCGGGCGCTTCTTGCCGTGGATATAGGCCATTTCGCCGAAACACTGACCCGCCTCCACCATCCCCAACAGGGCATCTCCCTTCATGATCCGTGCGCCGCCGGAGGCGAGGACGAAGAACGAGCCACCGATCTTGCCTTCGCGCAAGAGTCTCTTGCCGCCAGGGAAGCGGTGCCACCTGGTGATACGCAACACCTCCCACAGCTCCACATCGGTGAAGTTGCGGAAGAAGTGGAGGCGTTTGAGGATATTGAACTTGCGCGTGTCCGAGACATCGTCCCCCGGCAGCTCCAGCTGCTCGTGTACCCTGGCCAGCTCCTGGGCCATCTGTGCCCAGGTGGCGAAGCGCTGTTCCGGCTTCTTCTGCAGACAGCGGTAGACGATCTCCTGTACCGGCTGCGGAATGCCGGGGCGGGCCGTGTCCAGCGGCAACGGGTCCGAGTGGGTGATGCGTTGGATCAATTCATACTGGTTACCGCCGGCATACGGCAGACGCCCGCTCAACAGCTGATACATGACCACACCCAGGGAATAGATGTCCGCCTGGTGATTGATGGTCTTGCCGCTGATCTGTTCCGGTGCCATGTAGCTGGGGGTTCCCACTGCCTCTAAAACCTGACTCAGTTCGGAGTCGGCCAGCAGGGCGCTGCCAAAATCGCTCACCCGGATGTCGGTGCCGCCGGTGGTGAGCAGGTTGGCCGGCTTGATATCACGATGGATCAGTCCCTGCCGGTAGGCGTAGTCGAGGGCGTTGCAGCACTTGAAGATGATCTCCAGCACGCTGTCGATAGGCAGCAGTGTCTCCGGTCTGCAGTGGCGCTTGAGGTTGTCACCGTCCACATACTCCATGACGATGTAGTGCATGTCCTTGTCGGTGCCGGCATCGAACACGCTGACGATATGGGGATGGCGCAGTTTTCCCGCCAGGCTCGCCTCATTGATGAACATCTTTTTGAAGCGGGCGCCATTGACCGGATCGGTGAAGAGATTCTGATGCGCGATCTTTACCGCTACGGATTGCCCGCTAAAGGGATCCTCGGCCAGATAGACCGAACTGGTGGCACCACGGTCGATCAGCCTCTGGATACGGAATTTTCCGATATTGGTCCGGGTCAGCCCGTCAATCATCCTGCTCCTGTTCAAACGCCTTGCACTGCTCGAGGAATTCGCGGGTGCTCTTCGGCATCGGCACCCGGGCCTCTGAAAGATAGGTGATCAGGGCAGTCCCTGCTTTGATCAGCTTCACGCCTTGATCAATATGTTGACGCCTGACCGGGCTTTCCGTGCCGGTCAACTGAGGGGTGAAGCTCTCCACCGATTCCCGCAGGGCGATGAACGCGGGCCAGATATGGAAAAAAGCGCTATCGCTCTTCATTGTCTCCAGCTGTTGTCTGGCGGCGGCGGCGAGCGCGGTCAGTTGCTCCGGCAACTGCTGGAAGAGCGGGTCGCCGGCCAAGGCAGCGGTTAGCCGCTCTGCCACCTGATCCACATTGCGCATGGATTGGGCGATCTTGCGATAACGGGAGTCGAACACCTGGGCAATGGGTTGGGTGAAGGCCTTGAATGGTTCGCCCCAGAGCTCGTCGATCCCCTCCTGGCCGCTGTAATGGCGTACCTGCTTGCCCAGCTCCAGGGCTTGGCGGAAACAGCTGGAACACTGTTTCATCAGTTCGTTGTCGCGGCTGATCTTTACCCCCTTCGCCTCCAGTTCCACGATGGCGGTGAATATGTCGGTGGCACGGTTGAACAGGGCGCCGGCGAGCATCGCCCCGTTGACCCGTTTGCGGGCCGGATCGGTCTCCCGTTCATAGGCGGCACGGGCCTCTTCCAGGCGCTCGCCCGGGGTGTTGATGCCGGATTCGGTATGGTGGAAGGTGCGCCGGGTAAGATGGTCGATCAGCCGTTTGCGTTCGGCCAGGGTGTCTTCCGGCGGCTGATAGTAACGGATCCAGTAGCCATCGTAATAGATGCACTCTTTGCCGTCGAAGTTCTGTCGCGTGCCGTTTTCAGGTGGTTTGGTCATGATGCTGACGAGGCCGGTACATTGAGGCGGCGGATATCATATTTCATCCGGGGTCACTGCTCCAGTCAGCTCTCGAAACAGTGTTTTTCGGCCTTCTGATATCGCAGCCACTCGATCCGGTTCTCGCTTGGGATGATCCGTTTCTGCTCCCGGTAACCAAGGTAGTAGTCATAGACCGGAAACAGCAGGAACGGGCTGGCGACCGTGGTCCCGAGGGTGATGGCCGCCCCCTGATATGGGTTTTCGAAGAACCCCGGTCGGTAGCTGTAGGTGAGCGGCAGCAGGGCACGTATCTCCTTGTCCAGTTGGGCGCAGCTGAGGTTGGAATCATCCTTGTGCGCTGCCGGCGCTACCGGCGCACGGTAGAAATCCGCCGCCATCGGGGCGGAGCAGAGTGTGCTGAGGATGAGTATCGGCAACAAGCGCCTGGCCGGCCCTATCGATTTGCCGCCGTCACGGGATGCTGATCTCTCCGGCAGGGGGGAATGCCTCCCTGTTGGGAGGGACTTGGCGCTCATGATCGGTGAAAAATGGTGTGTCAGGCCCATAGTGTCCTCCATGTTGCTGGAGATAGCGGCAGGCGGGCGGGATTATTGAAGTTCCTCCCGGTTGCTGAACTGTTCCAGGGCCTCAGGATTTGCCAATGCCTCCAGATTTTTCACCGGCCGCCCATGTACCACTTCACGCACCGCCAGCTCAACGATCTTGCCGCTCTTGGTCCGGGGGATGTCACTGACCTGGACGATGCGGGCAGGTACGTGGCGGGGCGTGGTGTTGGCCCTGATCTGCTGTTTTATCCGCTCTCGCAGTGCATCATCCAGTACCTCCTGCTCGCGCAGGCGAACGAACAGGACTACGCGCACATCGTGATCCCATTCCTGGCCGATGACCAGGCTTTCCAGCACTTCATCCAGCTGCTCCACCTGTCGGTAGATCTCCGCCGTACCGATGCGCACGCCGCCGGGATTGAGTACCGCATCGGAACGGCCATAGATGATCAGGCCACTGTTTTCGGTCAGCTCCACGTAGTCGCCATGGCACCAGACGTTGGGGAAGCGAGTGAAATAGGCGGCGTGATACTTTTCGTCGTCCGGGTCGTTCCAGAATCCGACCGGCATGGACGGGAAGGGTGCGGTACAGACCAGTTCCCCCTTTTCCCCGCGCACCGCCTCACCCTGATCGTTCCACACCTCCACCCGCATGCCCAGGCCGCGGCACTGCAATTCGCCACGATGCACCGGCAGTACCGGGTTGCCCAGGGCGAAGCAGGAGATGATATCGGTGCCGCCAGAGATAGAGGCGAGGCAGAGATCCTGCTTGATCTGGGTATAGACGTAGTCGAACGCCTCCGGCACCAGTGGTGAACCGGTGGAGCAGAGGGTCTGGACGCTCTCCAGGTCGTGTCTCTTTCCCGGCTGCAGTCCGGCTTTGTTCAGGGCATCGATATACTTGGCCGAGGTGCCGAACAGGGTGATCCGCTCCTGCTCGGCATATTCGAACAGTGTATAGCCGTCGGGATAGAACGGGGAGCCGTCGTAGAGCAGCAGGGTGGCCTCGGCAGCCAGCCCGGAGGCCAGCCAGTTCCACATCATCCAGCCACAGGTAGTGAAGTAAAAGATGCGGTCGCCTGGTTTGATATCACAATGCAGACGGTGCTCCTTGAGGTGTTGCAGCAGGGTGCCACCGGCCCCATGCACGATGCACTTGGGCACCCCGGTGGTGCCGGATGAGAACATGATATAGAGCGGATGGTCGAACGGGAGCCGGGTGAATGCGATCTCTTGCGCCGTAAAGGGGGCGGTGAAGGCCGCCAGGGTTGTGGCGTTGTCGATGCCATCCAATGAAAACGTATCCCGGCTGTAAGGGACCACAACCACCCGCTCCAGGGTGGGCAGGCGTTGTGCGATCTGCCGCAGCTTGTCCAGGGCGTCGAACTGCTTGCCGTTGTAGAAATAGCCGTCAGCCGCGATCAGCAGGCGGGGCTCGATCTGGCCAAAGCGGTCTACCACCCCATTGACGCCAAAATCCGGTGAGCAGGAGGACCAGATGGCGCCGATACTGCTGGTGGCAAGCATGGCGACTAGGGTTTCCGGCAGGTTGGGCATGTAGCCGGCGACCCGGTCCCCCTCCCGGATGCCCATATCGCGCAGCGCCTGGGCCAGACAAGAGACCTGGTCGTAGAGTTCACGCCAGCTCAGGCGGCGGCGGACCCGGTCTTCGCCACGGAACAGAATGGCATCCGTCTCATCACGCCGGCGCAGCAGATTTTCCGCGAAATTGAGCCGTGCCTGAGGGAACCAGCGGGCGCCGGGCATGCGCTCGCCATGTCGCAATATCTCATCGCCACGGCTCTCTGCGATGACCTTGCCGTCATCCCATACCCCAGACCAGAAGGCCTCCGGTTCTTCCAGTGACCAACGATAGAGTTCATGATAGTCCGGCAGCCGGACGCTGTGCTGTTGCGCCATGCGCCGGCGGAAGGCGGTGATATTGCTGTTTTCGATGCTTTCCTGACTTGGCTGCCACATTACCTCGGACATACTGCTCTCCGGCTGATTGAAGGTTGACGTCGACCGCTGATTCGGTTCCCTGAAAGTAACGATTCAGCCTGTTGTGCATGGCGCGGCCGTTTTGGGGTCTGCATGTCGGAATGCCGATCATCCCTGGTCAACCTGAATGGTTACAATGGAATGCGGATGAATATAGCATCCCACCACACAAGCGCAAGATGACACCATGCTTACCGCCCGTCGCAGGTCAGCTGCATCGGGATTTACGGCGTCCCCGTCAGCCATTCGCCGTTATGCGGGCATATCCCACGACCATTTTAATAGCGTAAAATTTCTTTCGTACATTTGAATGGTGGCAGCGCCGCCCTTACAACAGGTCAGTGATATGCAGCATGATGAGGTCGAACGGGTGGTAGCCGCCATGGAGTGGCAGATGCGGGCGTTGGGTATCTGGTCGGATGAGGCCCCTTCCGCCCAGGCCCTCGCCAGCACGGCACCCTTTTGTTATGACACACTACAGTTCGATCAGTGGCTGCAGTGGGTCTTTCTGCCGCGGATCCGGGCGCTGCTCGAGCAGGGCTCGCAGCTGCCGGGAAAGAGTGATATTGCTCCGCTGGCTGAGGTCTGGTTCATCGAGCAGGAGATGGCGGAAGAGGCTGAGGAGTTGGTGCAATTGATCAGGGATTTCGATCGATTGCTTTCCCCATGATGCCCCGGGCTATGCGGGTCATTCCTGCGCCGGGGGCTTAGTGATAGCGCCGCATCTGTCCCACCAGCACCCCCTGGATCTGCACCTGGTCCGGTGAGAACTGCATGGGTTTCATGTTGGCATTGGCGGGGTGCAGGATCACGCGCCCGGGTTTCTGTTCGATCCGTTTCAGCGTGGCGTCGGTTCCATCGATCAGGGCGACGACGATTTCACCATTTCGGGCCTGGTTGCGCTGCTCGATGACGATGTGATCACCATCGAAAATTCCGTCCTCGATCATCGAGTCTCCCCGTACCTGCAGCACATAGCAGGGGCGGCTGGTGCGCAGAAAGTCGGGCACTTGGATTCGTTCCTGGTGCTCGATGGCCTCGATCGGCTGGCCGGCGGCGATGTAGCCGAGCATCGGCAGACTCTCGCTGTCTTCTGCTGTCGTCTGCCGGGCCAGGCGGATACCGCGACGCTGATTGTTCATCGGCTCCACCAGACCGGCCGCAATCAGGGCCTGAATCTGTTTGTGCAGTGAGCCCTTGGAACTGAGGCCCAAGGCGGTGCAGAGCTCGTCCAGGGTTGGCGGGTGGGGGAATTCAGCCTGGTGATCCAGCAGATAACGATAGATCTCCTGCTGCCGGCGGGTTAGAGGTTGTTGCATACTGATCGCTTCCCGTGTGTTCTATGCAGGTTCTATTATAGCCTCTGCATTGGCAGGAAGCCAGTCATGGCCTTGTTCAAAGCGCTTCGTTCGTTATTATCAGGACGGGACGCAGGTGGTTCCGGTGGAATCGGAGGATCGACGCCGGATACAGCTGCCGGCGGCGGATCTGCGTCGTTTCAATGCAGAAAACGGGACTCGAGGGAGATTGGAGCCGACCCTGGATGATGACAGTAAGTCGTTGGAAGCAGGTAAAACAGGCTGACTCACTCCTGGCTCTTCAACGGAATTTCCGCTTTTCCGGCCGATGATGCCCTGGCCTTGTCAGCTGTCGGCCGATCGGTTTTTCCAGCGTCCCTGGTCGGCCAGGTCCAAGTCGGCTGCGGGGGGGTATCACTCCATATGCCGAGCTTCTCCGCCTTCGCCTGTTCCTCTAGAGCGCGATAGTCTGGGTAGGCAGGGTCTGCCTTGGCGTAACCTTCCCGAACCATGGCGGCATTGATGTCCGATTCGTCCCCCCCGTAACAGACCGCTACGGCTTCCCCGTCTTTTGTCCGGTCCGAGACGAAGCACTTGACCGGGCAGTTCATGACGATCAGCGTCTGTAGCGCTTTTTCACTGACAACCGCGTAGGGGGCGTCATCGCCGGGTGCCATAACGCCTTTCAGGTGGATGCGTTCGCCTTGGTACTCCATGGTATCGCCGCTGAAGATGGTGTATGCGCCGGCTTTGCACTCGGCCCGCAAGGGCGAACTGCCAAACAGAGCCGCCAGTGCGGAGGCCAGAATCAAATTGTGGATAGCGGTAGTGGATTTCATCGATCTGCCTCGGTGGATGGCGGTTTCCCAGGTGCAACATTGGGGCTGATACAGTTGTTATCGGACGAATCATCTCAATTTGAAGGCCATGTCATATTCTACCTTGATTGGGCAAGGGTTTCCCGCCGGTGGATGTGGCAGGGGCTGCGCCTTCTGCACGGCCTGTTGGGCGGATTTTTTTAATATCCTGTGACCGTTCCCTGCCTGCAGGTCTGATATCGAGCCGTTGCAGGCAATGGTGAAGGTAACCTTTATGTTGCCCTGGATGTTTCGCCGCCTGGCTACCCTTGGATAGACCTTCTGACGCTCGATCAGGCTCAATAGCGTTGCGAGATAGCGCTCCCGTCCGGCCGCATCGTTGGGTTGAGGTGCGGATAAGGGTGCCGTTTGACGCTGTTCCGGCCTGGGTTTCGCCACGGCTGGTGCGGGTGCAATCGGCTGCGGTTCGATTTTTGGCTTCGGCTTTGGCTTCGGCTTTGGCCTCGGCTTCGGCTTCGGCTTCGGCTTTGGCTTTGGCTTTGGCTTCGGCTTCGGCTTCGGCTTCGGCTTCGGTTCAGGCTTTGGCTCAGGCTTTGGCTCAGGCTTTGGCTCAGGCTTCGGCTCAGGCTTCGGCTCAGGCTTTGCTTCTTCCACCACGGGGTCGGGTTCTGGTTCCAAGATGGGCTCGGGTTCAGGCTCGATCACAGGTTCGGGCTCTGGCTCAGGTTCGGGCTCTGGCTCAGATTCGATCTCTGGCTCTGGCTCGACCACCGGCTCGGGAAGCGGTTGTTGGAAGGTCAGGCGCACATGGGTAATGGCGGGCAGCGTGATGGGCGCTGCAGCCATCACCTGCTTGCGTCCCAGTTCCAGAAACAGCAGCAGGTGCAGAAGAAGGGAGAGGCCGATGGCCAGCAACCACCAGGGGAGACGGCTATGGATCATGGCTGGCGGGTGATGATATCCAGGGAATCGGCCCCGGCGGAGCGGGCGGCGTCGATGACTTTGACAGCCAGCCCCAGATTGGCCGCCTGGTCGCCCCGAAGTCTCACGAAATTGACTCCGGGTGCATGCAGCGCCCCGCGCAGAGTCTCCTCCAATCCCTCCAACCGGACTGGGTCGCCATTGACCAGCAGTTCACCCTCGGGAGTGATGAGGACCTCGACGAAGCGCTTTTCGTTGCTGCTTCCTCCACTCTTGGCCTCCGGCAGATCGATGGGGACCACCTGCTCCTCGATGAAGTGTGAGGTCAGCATGAAGAACACCAGCAGCAGAAAGACAATGTCGATCAGTGGCGTCAGGTTGAGAACCGTGGCTGATCGGCGGCGGCGTTCATATCCCATCCGTGATCTTCTCCCAGTTCTGAGGGGGCTCCATCTCACGTGCGCTGCTGCTGCAGCCATTGGTGCGACGCTCCAGCAGCAGGGCGATGGTGCGCTGCATGGATTGGCCCCGGCGCTCGACCACCCCTTCCAGGAAGTGGAGCAGGATCAACAGCGGTATGGCTACCGCCAGGCCCACTCCGGTGGTGATCATGGCCTCCCAGATGCCACCGGCCAGCGCCTGAGCATCCACCTTGCCGCCGGCCTCTTCGATCACCATGAAGGCCTTGATCATGCCTGTGATGGTACCGAGCAGGCCGAGCAAGGGGGCAGTATTGCCCAGGATCGCCAGGGTGGGGAGGCCGAACTCCATCCGCTCCAGCTGCTCTGCACGCACCCGTTCACCGACGCTGTGCAGATCCTTGACACCCTCACGGTCGGCCTCGATCATGCTCTGAACCACCAGGGCCTCAGGACCCTTCAGGCGTGCCACTTCCTGATCAGCATCCGGCTGACCGAGTAGTTGATCCAGCTTCCTGAACAGGGGTCTGGGGAGACGGCGCAGCCTGATGAAGAGGAAGTATCGTTCCAACACGATGGCCAGGCCAACGGAAGAGTAACCGGCGAGAATCCACACCACCAGTCCGCCTTTGTCGAAAAGTTCTGCGATATTCATCACTGTCGATCATCTCCCTGGATGTCTGTGGTGGTGCCGGTGGGATTGGTCATCGATGGCCCGGGCAACACTCACATGAAGGGTTGATTCTGCCTCCTCGCGCTCGAAGCGCCAGGCCTCTTCTGCCAGCACGGCCGCCCCGAAGGCGGTGGTGATCTGGGGGTCGTCGGGAATGAACAGCTCGCGGCCCAGTTCGTCCTCGATGGCGGCCACCAGCCCTTGGTTCAGGGCCGGTCCACCATCGAAGTAGATCTTCTCTTCCATGCCGACCCGCTTGGCCAGGCGTACGATGCGCCGCGCGATGGAGTAGTGGATGCCGGCGATGATGTCCTCCCGGCTGTGGCCGTTGCCCAGCAGCCCGATGATCTCGGATTCGGCGAATACGGCACAGGTGCTGTTGACCGACAACGGGGTCCCGGTGGCCTGAAAGTGGTAGTCACCCAGTTCGTCAGGCGAGACCTCCAGATTGTGGGCCACCACGTCTAGGAATTTTCCGGTGCCGGCGGCGCAGCGGTCGTTCATGGCGAAGTTGACCACGTTGCCATTACTGTCCATGGCGATTGCTTTGGAGTCCTGACCGCCGATGTTGATGATGGTACGGATCTCACCGAACTTTCTGCCGGCGGTGCGTGCCCCCACCGCGTTGGCGGTGATCTCGCTGATGGTTTCGTCCGCCTCCTTGAACAGCTTGCGGCCGTAGCCGGTGGCGGTGATGTATTGCACATCGTCGCGGCCGATGCCGATCTGATTCAGCACCTGGTCGTAGGCCTCCAGCGCGTTCTTGTGGAACAGGCTGCCGCTGGCCGAGACCTTGTGGCCTCGCAGCGCCCCGGTCTCGTCGATGATGGCGATCTTGATGGCGGTGGAACCGATGTCCACCCCGGTAAAATAGGGCATCAGCCTTTCCTCCTGCGGGATTTCAGTGATTCGATGAAGGCCTCGATGCGGGTGGAGAGCTGCCCGGAATGGCTGGGACTGTAGTCGGTCTCCACATACAGCATGGGAATGTTCTCTTTCTCCAGGGCCTGCATGATGCTGCGCTGTTCCATCTCGTAGACCTGACAGCCGGCGAAGGCCTGGTAGACCACGCCGTCGGCCTGGTAGGTGCGGACCAGGTCGATGAGCCGGCGCTTGCGGTCCTCGTTGTGGGAGAAGATGGGGCAGGTGCAGCCTTTCAGATAGCGGTCGGCCACCGCGTCCACCATGTCATAGAGGAACCACTCGTCCACCGCCACCCGGTCGTTGAGCAGCCGGTTGGCGGAGCAGGTCTCATCGGCCACGATCACCGCGTCCGCCTGCTCGATCATCATCGGTAGCTTCAGGTTGGGAAAGATGGGGGGAGAGCCGGTGTAGATGACCCGCGGCGAGCGGCGCCCGGCGGCGTTGAATCCCTGCTGGCTGCGCCGGCTGATCTCGTTGCCCAGCTGCACCACCGCATCGGTCCAGCGCTCCAGGTCATCGAAGAAGAAGGCGTTGGTGACCAGGAACATGTCCTTGCCGAGGATGGGGGAGGGGGTCTCCCGCCGCAGGCGTTCCAGCCGATGGAAGGCGTGCTGGGCCTGACCGACCCTGGTGATGGCAGCCTTCAGATTCTTCCTCGACAGCTTTTTTCCGGTGTGTTTCGATAGACTCTTGGTGAACTTGCGCACCGAGCGGCGCCAGTATTCCCGGCCCTCTTCACTATCCTTGATGCGCGGCAGCTCCATGTCGTACACCTGATAGCCCATTTCGGCAATCATGGCGCCGGCCTTGGTCTTCTGGTCGCAGGTGGTGAGATTGACCACCATCTCCAGCTCGTCCACGGTTGGGGTATGGTTGCCGTGCAGCATGCCGATTGTGGCCTTCACCAGGGAGCAGGACTTGGCCGGCATGAAGTCGGAGCCGGTCTGCTCGTCTACGTGAAAGCCGTTGCACAGCCGCACCGGCACCCCGCCCAGGGCATGGATGATCTCGTACGGGGCCTGAATGCACATGGTGCCGATGGCCTTGCGACCCTGGTGCACCGGCTCGCCTTCGCAGTAGACCTGCTTGAACAGGTCGTAGAAATAACGCATTGCCTCCGGCGGATCCTTGTACTCGTGCTCCAGGGCATCGAGCACGGTGACCGCCTCCATGGCCTGGTGGCGCTGATGGCGCTCATCCGGCGTCTCTATGTGGCGCTGGCGCCGGCGCTTCTCGAAATCCGGCCGGCTGTCGTTGTCTGTCTTGGTAGTCACTGTTTTTCGGTATCGCTCAATTTCAGGCAAGCATTTGGCTTATTCGGGGTTGTTGCTGCCGGTGGATGTTTCTTCCAGAAACTGCCGTGAATAGATCCCTGTATGCCCGACGGCGGCATCCCCGCCGCCGACGTTTCTTCCAGAAACACCCACCGGCAGCGACTGGTGTCGAATCCGTGTGGCAGCCGAACATTCACAATTCAGTATTCATGCGTTTGGCGAAGCCATGCTCGGTGGCCTCGAACAGGGTCTTGCCCAGGATGTTGACCTTCAGGCAGCCCTCCTCCGGGCAGGCGGCGACGCACTTGAGACAGAGGATGCAGTCGTCCTTGAGGATGTCCCGGTTCTCCACGTCGTCGGCAATGGGGCGGATCTCCATGTCGCAGACCCGGAAGCAGTCGCCGCAGCGGGTGCACTTGTCCACGTCCTTGACCAGCTTGATGAAGGCAAACTTGGAGAAGACGTAGTGCATGGCGCTCATGGGACAGAAAAAACAGAAGAAGCGCTTCTTGAAGAAGGCGCCGACGAAGAACAGCCCGGTGATGATCATGCCGAGGGCGGTCAGCACCATGGTGGTCTTGCTGGAGAAGTCGATGGTCCACTGGGAGACGTCGCCGGTGAACAGGGGCATGATCATGCGTCCGGGACAGATCTTGCAGAAAGCGCCGCGCCATTCTCCGCCCACCATGTCACCGCCGATCCCCAGCGGGATCAGCAGCATCAGCAGCAGTAGCACGTACTTGATTTTGCTCAGATGCTGAAACTGGGTAGCGGTGTAGTTGCTGTAGCGGATCTTCATGCGCTTGCGCAGGGCGGTGATCCAGTCCTGCAGCGTGCCCAGGGGGCAGATATAGCCACACCACCCCTTGTTCAGGACGATGAACCAGAGCAGGAAGACGCCGAATGCGGTCAGCACGGAGAGGCTGGCCACGCTGAACAGGCGTGGCCAGGGGCGGGCCAGCTGATGCTGCAGGGGCAGGAAATAGCACATGCCGGCGCCATCCCGGTTGTAGCCGCAGTTGAACATAGGCAGCTCACGGCCCAGATCGATGGCGAAGAAGCCGCCATAGACCAGCAGGATGAAACTGCCGAGCTGCAGCCAGAAGCGGAACCTGCGGATATCGACCCGATTGACAGCGGTCTTAATCCTGTTCATCGAATTCAGTCTCCTTGAACGGGGTGACGCGCCGGCGACGATAGAAATAGATGGCGATGCCGGCGACCAGGAAGGCCAGGGTGCCCAGGATCAGCCCGAAGGCGTAGGAGCGGTAGTCCTCGGGATTGGGTGAGAAGCGCCCCGGAAAGGTCAGGGTATAGCTGGCCCTTTCGTAGGCATGTCCGCCCAGTTGTCCCGGGGTCTTTTCCTGGTAGCGGGCGATGATCAGGAAACGCTCCCGGTATCGGCGGTTGAAGTCATCCCACTTCGGGAAGTAATCACGGATCAGCTGGATCCGGGCGATGCCCTGGTCGTCGGTGATGAAGGTCTTGCGCCAGCCGTTCTCGGTCAGCAGGGTGACGCGGACGCCTTTGACCGGCTGGTCGTGCAGCAGAAACTGGAGGCGCAGGGTGTCGCCGGAGTGGGGGCGACTGAAGAAGCTTTCATCCGGCTCGCGCAGCCGCAGTACGTCGAAGGGTACGCCAGGCGCGCTCTTCGGTCCCAGCTTGACCGGATCGTATTCCATGTCGGCGTCGTGTTCGAAGCGCCGGATCTCCGCCTTGGCCACGAACGATCTGAGTTCTCCATCCTGCAGTCTGTTCTCCAGGTAATAGGCGTTGTAGAAGCCGAGATCCCGGCGGGGGAACTTGATTGCGGTGCATTTCGATTTTTTCCAGGTATCGAGCTTTTCCAGCTCCGACAGGGGATCCAGAATAAAAAAAGAGCCGTCCACTGATTTGATGCAGGCCGGTCGTTTCAGGTTCTTTCCACCCACCAGCCAGAGGCGTTGGTAGTGATTTACATCCTGCTCCCGGTTCATGCCCATACCGCGTTCACGGCTATGGCTGCGCTCGGGTGAACGATCCGAGAACCACTTTATATCGGATGATGAGGCATGGGGGCCGGCAGCCACGGCCGAGGTCGTGGTGGAAGCAAGGAGAAGGGCCAGGGCCGCATATCGTGCAATCTTCATTGGAACAGACCTCTGTACATGGGTTGTTTCAGGGGGCGATCCAGCCGCTTGCCGTGCCGATACCGAGCAGGATCAGCAGGGCGATACTGGCGATCTCCAATCCGCCCCGCCATTCGCCCAGCTGCTCCCGGATCTGGCTGCTGAAATGAGCCACGCCGAAGGCGAAGATCAGGGTCGGAACGATCACCGCGCCGATGCCGAATCCCAGGCCCAGGGAGATCCCGGCTATGGCGCTGGCGGTGGTGGCGGCGGCGATGATGATGGTGGTGAGCGGGGCGCAGGGGTTGAGGGCCATGCCGACGCCCATCATGAACAACCCGCCTGGGAGCATAGCCGTTGATTTGTCGCTGCCACCCTCCAGCGTCACCTCCATGCTGCCGCTGTTGCCGGCGGATGCGTGGCTGGCGCAGGCCTTGCTCTGGGCCCGGCGCCGCCACAGTATGGATAGCGCCACCAGGATGGTGGCCCCGCCCAGCACCCAGCGGACCCAGGGGCTGGCGATCCAGTCCTGCACGAACAGCCCGGCCCAGCCGGCAGCCCCGCCCAGCAGGGCGTAGCCGGTCATGCGCCCGAGGGAGAACGGCAGCAGGGTGCGCCAGGAGTCCCGGATGCCCTGGTCGGAACTCATGAACACCGGGCCCAGGTAGGGCAGGCAGGCGATATTGCAGGGGCCGGAGCCGAAGCTGAGACCCAGCAGCAGGGCGGCGCCGAAGCTCAGGGTGACGGGCTCGAGGGGCATCATTTGGCTGGCCCCGCCACGGATTTTCCACTGGAGTCGGGCAACAGTGTCGCCTTTTCCCACTGGGTCTGGGCCTTTTTCCGCTCCTTGAAGTATTGGGGAGAGGCGGAGAACACCGGGAAGCCCAGGTACTTGAGCTGCAGCACGTCATTATCGGGGCAGAACTCCACACAGCGGCCACACAGGGTGCAGTCCGGATAGGTCACGTCCCGCTCCAGCATCTCCGTGTGAATCTCCCGGATGTCCATGGGGCAGGCCTTGGCGCAGAGTCCGCAGCGGTCGCAGCGGGGAGTCGCGTTCTTGACCAGACGCAACAGCCCAAGCTTGCGGAATACGGCGTGCATGGCCAGCATCGGGCAGATGCGGCAGAACGGCTGGCGCAGGGACAGCCCCAGGGCGATCATCAGGCCGAACAGAAAATCGGCAATCACCGAAAGGGTCATGTAGATGGGTGAAGAGGTGTCGATGTAGAGCTCTTTGCTGGTGCCGGTGGCAAGGGTGGTGAGGATGCGGCTGGGGCAGATGCTGCAATAGGGGTTGCCCAGATCGTGGCTGACGAACCCGAGGCCGCTGAGCAGGGGAAAACCGAACACCAGCAGTGCCAGCATCAGCCATTTTATCGGCCTGATTTTCTTCATCGTCGACTCACTGAGAGATTCAGTGCGCTTCAACCCCAGCTTCTGACCGATGACATGGGTGACCTCCTGAAACAATCCCAGCGGGCAGAGCCAGCCGCAGAAGGCCTTGTTGAGCAGGATGAACAGGACAAGGAAAGTGCCGAGGGTGATGAACACCGGGGTCAGGGCAGTCCAGATATCGGTGCCGTTGACGATGCCCATACCGACCCGATGGTTCATCTCATGCTGCAGCGGGATCAGGGCGCAGTAGTCGGCGCTCTTGAAGTCGTAGGTGCAGGTGAGCATGGGGAATGCCCGGGTCATCTTGTCGGCGATGAAATAGCTGCCCAGAGCGCCGCCATAGACGAAGAAGACGAAGGCAAGTATCTGTACGATCTTGCGGATGACTGAAACATTTTTCAGGGGACTCATTTCGATGCGCTCCCTTTTTTCCTGCTGCCCTTGGCAGGGGTGTTTTTCTGGTAGGTGATCCTGCCGATCATGCCGCCCGCGAACATCCCTCCGAGCATCACGAATGCGGCCAGCCCGGTGGAGCGCCAGTGATCGGGGTTGGGGTTGTACTCGGCCATCAACAGTGTCTGGTATCGCTTGCCATCGGCCGCGTGTTCTGCACTCACCTCGAACAGGGCCGGTTCGTTGTTGCGCCGCCCCGGCTTCACTTCTTCGAAGTCATCGGGCAGGGTCATGGTGGCGCAGCCGTCGCTGCCGGTGGTGGCGCTCACCGACGAGCCATTGGCGGTGGCCAGCGTCAGTTCCGTGCCGGGCAGGGGCTGGCCCTTGAATCGCAGGCAGAATGCCCAGTCGGTATTGGAGTAGTAGCGGTAGTGCTCACGGGGCAGCGGGTCGGGCACGATCTCCAGATCGGTCTTGTTCAGGTCCAGCAGCGCCTGGGGGCTCCTGCCGCTGGGTTCGCCGCGCAGGGTCTCGTAGCGGATCACCGCCTCTTTGCTGTCGCCCCAGTCCAGTTCCGCCACCACTGCATGGTAGTTGTCCATACCGGTGGGCTTGATGACCAGCCGGCCACCCATCTCCACCGGCAGGCGCTGGTAGGTGAGATCCGGCTTGAACAGGGTGACGGCAGCGCCGGCGCCGTTGGCCAGCATCAGGACGCGGGGGCGACTGCCACGGCCCCTTCTCATCCCACCGGTGTTGATGTTTCCGGAATGGCGGCTGGAGCCCTGGCTGCGGTTATCAGCGCCTTGAGGGGCATTTGCAGGGCGCCCTTGCCCCTGCATGGTGTCTGTTGGCCGGCCGTTTTCCGCTGCAGGCAGAAAGGGGGTGCCGGCCATTGCTGCCAGCGCTGCCAGCGTGGTCAGGATCCGTGGTAATCCGTTTCCGGGGTGTCTCTCCGGTCGCCGGCTGTTATGGGTCTGTTTTAGCATTCGAATCTGCCTCGAGTGTCTGGCCCTTGTCGTTCGAGCGAAATCGCCGATCTACCGGATGGGGCCCTGATGACTGCTCCTTGGCACCGCCAGGCCCACGGGCCTGGCGGTGCATGGATGGAACGTCGCGTCAGAAGCTGTACTTCATGCCGGCGTAGAACACGCGGCCGGGATCCACAGTGATGCTGGCATCCTCCTCATTCATGACGCCATCGTCATTTCGGTCACTGAACAGATAGACGCTTCGGTAATATTGCCGGTCGAACAGGTTATCCACCCGGGCGAACAGTTCGAGGTTGCTGTTGGCGAAAGATTTTTCGTAGCGCACCTGCAGATTGAGGAAGGCGTAACCGGGCATTTTCTCGAGGTTTGTTTCATCCGCGTAGTAGCTGGACTTGGCATAGACTTCCGAAATAACCGTCCAGTTAACTGCCGGCTTGTAGTAGACGAACAGATCGATAGTGTGGGCGGAGGTCCGGGGAAGCTGATTTCCGGTAATATCGTAGACGGGATCAGGCACGCCCCAACCCAGGTCGAGATCCACAGTGAAGGGCTTGTGGGAACGGTAATAGGCGTCCAGGTAGGTGTAGGCGAGATCGAACGACCAGGTCTTTTTGCGGTCACTCTTGAGTGAAATCTCGAAGCCCCGGTTTCTGGCATCACCGACGTTGTCCCACATGGTTGGCGTCCAGCCATAGTAGGTGCCGTCCACCTTGCTGATGATGTCGTTGGTGTCGGTGAGAAAGGCCGATGCCTCGTAGGTCAGCTTGGTTCCTTGAAGCAGAAAATTGCCGCGGACGCCGATCTCGTAGTTGATGGTTGTCTCCACATCCAGATTCAGGTTGTTCTGCAATGCACGCCCCATGTCGCCGGCGTAGATGTCCTGCACCCGAGGGTTCCTGAAGCCGGTGGAGAGATTGCCGTAAAAAGTTGTGTCCGGGCGCAAGGCATAGGCCAGGCCCAGGCGGTAGGAGGTGTTGTTGAAGCTGTCGCTGGCGGATGAATTGATAGTGCTCCATGCGGCGCCGTCGTAATCATAGGTTGTGTTGGTATAGTCGTACTCCTGACGATCGAGCCGGATGTTGCCGGTGGCGGTCCACTTCGGCATGAACTCGTATTTGATCTCCCCATAGAGGGCGTAACTGTCCTCGTCGTCGTTGGTCAGGGAGTATTCACCGGCATATTGGGTGCGGCCACGGCTGTCGACGTATGTGGCGATGGTGTCAGTGCGATCGTCGTAGCTCTTCTGGCCGATGTCGAGGCCGATCATGTAACCGGCCTTGGCGTAGGTGCCGCGATACTCCAGCTTGATGCCGGTTTGTGACAGATCCTCTTCGTTGCTCCTGCCGTAGCTGTCCTGATTCGGCCCATCGGCAGTACCTGTGGTGCTGTCGAACGGTGTGGAGAGGAATTCGTAGTTGTCCTGATAGTAGTAGGGACTGACCATCAGGTTGGAATCGTTGGAGAAGTCCTTCGAATAGGTCAGGAAGACCTTGTACAGATCTACATAGTTGTCTTTCTGATAACTCAGCGTGCCGTCATCGATTCCCTTCGGGTTCTCTTTCGCCGCCGTTACGCCGGTTACTGCGGCGCGGGAACTCTGCTCGTATTTGTTGGTGAGGTCGATGCCCAGGGTGAGGTCGCTGCTGTCGTCGATGTACCAGGTCCCCTGGCCATTGATTGATTTGTTCCACAATGCTGAATCCACCCAGTAGCCGTCGGTTTCCCGATAGTTGGCGTTGAGGGTGAGAGCGAATCTGTCGTCGCCCTTCTGCATGGTGGCGACATAGTCCTGGTAGTTGAAGCTGCCGTATTCCGCCTTGAGACTGTAGGCATCGGTATTTTTCGGCTTCTTGGTGGTGATGATCACGGCCCCGGCGAGGGCGGTATTACCGTAGAGATAGGAGGCGCCGCCCTTGATCACCTTGATACTCTCGATGTTGGAGAGATTCAGCCGCACCTTGCCGCCTAACTGCTTGACCGGAACGCCGTCGATGACTACCGCCACGCCGGTGTCCTCCCACATGAACTCCTGTTGGCCAACGCCCCGCATGTGGATCTCCACGA
>CAZJCM010000009.1:0-20415 GCA_964544655.1 uncultured Sedimenticola sp.
TCGACGTTCAACACCAGGTTGCATGAATACTGAACAAAGTTTGTGGGACAGCAGTAATTTGCCATTTAGTGATTACCGGATCAGAGACCATGTCTGAAGCTCCAGTGAAACGACACGCCACGACCGGGGTCCGGGTTGGGCAGGTGACCATCGGCGGCGATGCGCCGGTTCGGATCCAATCCATGACCAACACGGATACGGCCGACATAGCCGCGACCACGGCGCAGGTGGCGGAGCTGGCCCGGGCTGGTTCCGAGATGGTCCGTGTTACGGTCAATACGGAACAGGCGGCGGCGGCCGTCCCGCGGATTCGTGATGCCCTGGCCAGGCAGGGGCTGGATCTTCCCCTGATCGGAGATTTTCACTTCAATGGCCACAAGCTGCTGCAGAAATATCCTGCCTGTGGTGAGGCGCTGGAAAAGTATCGTATCAACCCTGGCAATGTGGGGCGGGGTGCGAACCGGGACGAAAAGTTCGCCGCCATGATCGAGATGGCCTGCCGCTTCGGCAAGGCGGTGCGCATCGGCGTCAACTGGGGCTCCATGGACCAGGAACTGGTGGTGCGCATGATGGATGAGAATGCGCGCTCGCCGCAGCCACGGGACAATGATCAGATGATCAGGGAGATCATGGTGGTATCCGCTCTGGATAACGCCCGCCGGGCGGAAGAGCTGGGGCTGGGGCGCGATCGCATCGTCCTCTCCTGCAAGATGAGCGGGGTGCAGGATCTGATCGGGGTCTACCGGGCATTGGCGCAGCGCTGCGACTATGCCCTGCACCTGGGTCTGACCGAGGCAGGGATGGGCAGCAAAGGGATCGTTGCCTCTACCGCCGCCCTGGCGGTTCTGTTGCAGGAGGGGATCGGTGACACCATTCGCATCTCCCTGACCCCGGAACCTGGCGGCAGCCGCACTCAGGAGGTGATCGTTGCCCAGGAGATTCTGCAGTCCATGGGTTTGCGCTCCTTTACCCCGATGGTGGTCGCGTGCCCGGGCTGCGGTCGCACCAGCAGCACAGTATTTCAACAGCTGGCGCAGGATATCCAGGCCTATCTGCGGCAGCAGATGCCGCAGTGGCGCAGTCGTTATCCCGGCGTGGAGAGCATGTCGGTGGCGGTGATGGGCTGTGTGGTGAACGGACCGGGTGAGAGCAAGCATGCCGATATCGGCATCAGCCTGCCGGGGACAGGCGAAACGCCGGTGGCTCCGGTCTATGAGGATGGGGAAAAGACCGTCACGCTGAAAGGTGAACATATCGCCGAAGCGTTCCAACAGATTGTGGAGCGCTATGTGGCACGGCGCTACGGCGCTGACCAGTGAGTTTCAGCTCCCATGAAAGGTCGGCGTCAAACTGCCCGTTTGGCCTGGCTATGGCAATCGGGTTATGCGGATTGACGCCGACCTCTGCTGCTCCCGGTTTAGTGTGAATGGGGCTCGGGCTGTGGCAGCGGTTCCCCCTTGATCACCGCTTGGACCGCTTTCATGGGATCGGTTTCACTGGTGACATAGAGCTCCACCCCCCAGGCCACCATACGGCCGACGAAGCCCTGGCCGCAGCCGCCGGTGATCAGGACATCGAATGACTCGACTGGATGAGGTTCGCCCCCCTGATAATTGTGCAGGGCCATCTCCTTGGGCAGATCGATACGCTCCAATTCCCTTACTTCCCCGGTTTCCGGGTCTGCCTCGTAGACCAGAAAACGGCGCGTCTTGCCGGCGTGGCCGGTGATGGTGCGGAAGTTCTGGCTGGTGACGCCTATTATCATGGCCATTATGCTGCCTGCTTGTTTTTCACCGATCTTGCCCACTCCTCCATGGCGACGTTGGCCACCGGCATCGGCGCCTCCATGAAGGTGATGATGAAGCAGTTGGCCAGTTCCACCACACCGATGGAGCGGGGCCGTACTGCCATCACCTGGGGATTGGGCAGGGCGATGCCAAAGCAGAAGACGATGTTCTTGGCATCCAGTATCTCTTCACTGATCTGTCCCTCCTCCAAGCCGCTGGTATGGTCATAATGGTCGAAGCTGGCGATATAGCGGGCTACCTTGTGCTCATCGATGCGCTGCTTGAGGTAGTCGATGATTTCACTGACGCTCTGGAAGTTGGTCTCCTGCTTCTCCACTTCCAGGGTGAATACCGGGTACTTTTCCTGTAACAGCGTGTGTTTCATTTCAACTAGGCTCCTGACAAATTATACAAGGGAAGCGTTGCTCTCCAGCCAGCAGCGGCTCGCTTGGGCACAGCGCACGTGAAAGGTTTCCTGCCGCATGATGAAGCATGGCTCATCCTTCCGGTTGACAGATTCGCTTCCGTCCAATGGCCATCATTGTCCGCACCAGGAGATAGACGACGATCAGGCTGACGAATGCAAGAAACAGGGTGGAGAGAATCTGGAATCCTGCCTGCCCGGTCTTCTCATACATCACAAAGCTGGCAATAGTGATGGCGGCGATGGGGAACGAATAGGCCCACCATGAGAGGAAGAATGGCAAGCGGATGAAACGTCCGGCCTGGGTCAGCAGCAGAAGCGTGAGGAACAGACCGCTGTAGTAGAGGATGCGGGCGAAGCTGTCCACCTCCCCGGTCAATTTCATATAGGCGATGAAACCCACAGCCGGCGGCGCGATGAGGATGAAGAAGGTGGGCATCAGTTTTTCCGGCAGAGGGTGGTGGAACAGCACGCGGTTGAAGATGATGGCCAGCAGGACCAGCCAGAACAGCATGCCGATGCTGAAAAAGAACCATGAGACCTCAAAGTAGCCGAGCTGAGTGCCGGCAATCGGCACCAACACGTTGCCCACCACCGGGATGAACCAGGCTGGATTGATATGGTGAATCTCGAAATGCTCGTGATGAATCCATACGTTCATCACGAAGAAGGTGAACAGCAGGTGCATGGTGGTGCCGGTCAACCAGAGGATCTTTGCCAGACCGGGGATCATGTGCAGCGAGCAGATCGACAGCAGGATCAGGCTGATGGAGATGGTGGGGAAGAAATTCAGCTTGATCGGGTTGCGCAGTTCCGCTTTTACCGCCGGGCCGTAACGCAGGATCTTGCTCAGATAGAGTAGCATGAGAAGAAGAAACATGCTGCCGGTCACGGCCATCAGTATCGGGTTGATCTGAAGATCGACCTTATAGACGGACTGGGCCTTTTCCCAGGCTAGCGTCAGGCCGGCCAGGCCCATGATCATGGCGAAGAATGAGATCGGAAAGTTTTCCAGCCGCGAATGTTGTTCCATGGTGCTTCTCCTCGGAGGAGGTTGGAATGGTGTTGCGGTGGATGCTAAGGGAGAGCCGGGTGATGGCGCATTGAAAATTCTCAATGGCGGACTTGATTAATGTCAAATAATCCGGCGAATGCCGGAGAGGAAAGGATTCGGTCCGGTTTCCATTAGGAGTGGTTGGTGGATGCGGCCCTGCAGGCCTTATCCACCCTACGGCCATGTTTTTTCCCGGCCTCGCTCGATACGGGGTGCGGGTGTAGGGTGGATAGGCGAAGCGCATCTGCCGAAGCTCAATCTTCGGCGATGTGCTCCAGGTTGCGGATGTCGAGCAGAAAATGGTTTGGCTTGGTCTCCACCAGCAGGCTCTTGCGCTTGAAGTCGGCGATGGTGCGGCTGGTGGTCTCGGTGGTGATTCCCAGCATCGCCCCCATATCCTCGCGGGAGAAAAGGGTGCATTCACTGCTCTGTTCGTCTCGCACCATGCGTAGCAACAGGCGCGCCACCCGCTGTTTGGCGGAGCCGGTGGAGAGTTCGGTCAGCCAGGCATCCGCCTCTTCCAATGCCTTTTGCCAACGGGTCAACAGCTCCTTGTGCAGTGCCGGGTTGGTCTGGGACAGGGCTTGTACCACGCTTACCGGTAGGCTGCAGGCCTGGGTGGCCTGCAATACCACCGCGTCGTGCTGGTAGGGCTGCCCGAGCAGTGCTTCCAGCCCGGCCACGTCGGTGGCACGTAACAGGCGCACGATACGCTGGGTGCCGTCCGGCAGATACTGGATCAGCTTGAGAATGCCGCTGCGGATGGTGAACATTCGATCACCCTTGTCTCCGGCCCGGTAGAGCACCGAGCCGGGCGGCAGGGCATAAAGGTCTATCGGCTGGTGGATCTGGTCGAAATCCGATTCATCCAGGCCGGCGAACAGCACCGAGTTGCGCAGGGTGCAACTCAGGCAGTCCGCCTGCCCTTCCCAGGCCTCTTTGTCACTGATGAATTTCACTCGGATCATTCCAGCTCGAACTTGAGCTTGGGCAGGTGGGCCAGGGATTCCTTGATCGCCTCTTCCGGATAGTCGTAGTTTTTCAGCTCACCGGCAAAGTAGCGGTCGTAGGAAGCCATGTCGAAATGGCCATGGCCCGACAGGTTGAACAGCAGGGTCTTCGGTTCACCGGTCTCGGCACATTTCTTTGCCTCGCGGATCACCGCTGCGATGGCATGGGTGGACTCCGGGGCCGGAATGATGCCCTCGTTACGGGCGAACAGCACGCCGGCTTCGAACGTCTCCAACTGCGGCACGGCAACTGCATCCACCAGGCCCTCATGGTGCAACTGGCTGACCAGGGCGGAGTCGCCGTGATAGCGCAGGCCACCGGCATGGATGCCGGGCGGCATGAAGTCGTGGCCCAGGGTGTACATCTTCAGCAGTGGTGTCAGGCCGATCGCGTCACCATAGTCATAGGCGTAGACACCCTTGGTCAGGGTGGGGCAGGAGCTGGGCTCCACTGCCACCAGTCGCACCTCTTTACCTGCCGCCTTGTCGGCGAAGAAGGGAAAGGCGATGCCGCCAAAGTTGGATCCGCCACCACAGGGGGCAAACACCATGTCAGGGTAGTCCCCTACCATCTCCAGCTGCTTCTTCGCCTCCTCGCCGATCACCGTCTGATGCAGCAGGACGTGGTTCAATACCGAGCCCAGGGCATAGTTGGTGTCGTCCCGTTGGGCGGCCAGTTCCACCGCTTCGGAGATGGCGATGCCGAGAGAGCCTTCGGAATCGGGATCCTGCTCCAGAATTGTACGGCCGGAGTTGGTCCGGTCGGTCGGGCTGGCGTAGACGTTGGCGCCCCAGGTCTGCATCATGGAGCGGCGATAGGGTTTCTGATGATAGCTCACCTTCACCATATAGACCTCCACCTCCAGGCCGAACATCTGACCGGCCAGGGCCAGGGAGCTGCCCCACTGGCCGGCACCGGTCTCGGTGGTGAGGCGTTTGATGCCGGCCTGTTTGTTGTAATAGGCTTGGGCCACAGCGGTGTTCGGCTTGTGCGAGCCGGCCGGGCTTACCGCCTCGTTCTTGTAGTAGATCTTGGCCGGCGTGCCGAGAGCCTGCTCCAACCTGTGGGCACGATACAGGGGTGAGGGACGCCACAGGCGCAACACGTCCCGCACCTCCTCCGGAATCTCGATCCACCGCTCCGGGCTCATCTCCTGCTGGATCAAGGCCTCCGGGAAGATTGCACCCAGGGCTTCGGGGGTCACCGGATTGCCGTCAGGACCCAGCGGCGGCGCCGGCGGGTTGGGCATGTCTGCCATCACGTTATACCAATGGGTGGGCATATCGGCTTCTTTGAGCAGGATTTTGGTTTTCACGTTGACGATCTCCGGTGGTCGGAATTGCTCCGATGATTGTTATCTGTTTGGCCTAGGGCGGCCATTGGGCAATCTTCACATAATCAGGGTATCCTCTGCCACAAAATATTCGCGTGCATTTGCGCTCGAACAGAAACTCAATCAGGTATGGATATGGCGTTGATCACCCTGCGTAACATACATCTCGGCTTTGGCGGTCCGGCATTGCTGGATGGATTGGATCTGAGCATTGGCAAGGGCGAGCGAGTTTGCCTGCTGGGCCGAAATGGCGCTGGAAAATCGACCCTGATGAAGTTGATCGCGGGAGAGGTGGAGGCGGATGATGGGGAGTGCGTTCGCCGCCAGGGCGTGCATATCACCCGGCTCACTCAGGAGGTGCCTGCAGACCTGTCGGGCAGCGTGTTCGATGTGGTCGCCTCCGGATTGGGTGAAGTGGGGGAGCTGGTGCGGCGCTATCATCAACTCAGCGTCGGTCTGGAGTCCGCTGAAGGCGATGTATCGCAGCAGCTGCAACGGCTGTCCCAGGTGCAGCAACAGCTCGAGGCGGCGAATGGCTGGCAGACCGAGCAGCAGGTAGAGCGGGTGATCTCGCGTCTCTCCCTGGATGCGGACGAGCCCTTCTCCGCCCTCTCAGGCGGCTTGAAGCGGCGGGTGTTGCTGGCCCGTGCCCTGGTCCAGGGGCCGGATCTGCTGTTGCTGGACGAGCCGACCAACCACCTGGATATCGAAGCCATCGACTGGCTGGAGGGATTTCTGCTCGACTACCCGGGTGCCCTGCTGTTCGTCACTCATGACCGCATGTTTCTGCGTCGCCTGGCCACCCGCATCATCGAACTGGACCGGGGTCGCATCACCGACTGGCCCGGGGATTACGATAACTTCCTGCGGCGCAAGGAGGAGCTGCTCAATGCGGAAGCGATGGCCAATGACCGCTTCGATAAAAAGCTGGCCCAGGAGGAGGTGTGGATCCGCCAGGGTATCAAGGCGCGCCGTACCCGTAACGAGGGGCGGGTGCGGGCCCTCCAGGCAATGCGGGAGGAGTGTGCCCGGCGCCGTCAACAGACCGGCCAGGTGAGGATGTCCCTGCAGGATGGGGAGCGTTCCGGCAAGCTGGTGGTAGAGGCCGTCGACCTGGATTATGCCTGGGATGGGCGGCCGGTGATAAAAGGCTTCTCCACCACCATCATGCGCGGTGACCGGATCGGTATCATCGGCCCCAATGGCAGTGGTAAGACCACACTGTTGAATCTGTTGCTGGGGCGGTTGCAGCCGGATGCCGGTGAGGTACGGCTTGGCACCCGGCTGGAAGTGGCCTATTTCGATCAGATGCGGGCGGCACTGGATGAGGAGCGGACGGTGATGGACAACGTGGCCGACGGCAGCGACAAGGTGGAGGTGAACGGGCAGTCACGCCATGTGATCAGTTATCTGCAGGATTTTCTCTTTTCTCCCGACCGGGTGCGCCAGCCGGTGAAGGCCCTGTCCGGTGGTGAGCGTAACCGGCTGCTGCTGGCCCGGCTGTTCACCCGCCCGGCTAATGTGCTGGTGATGGACGAGCCCACCAATGACCTGGATATGGAGACCCTGGAGCTGCTGGAGGAGCTGCTGCTGCAGTATCAGGGGACCCTGTTGCTAGTCAGCCACGACCGGGTCTTTCTCGACAATGTGGTCACCAGTACGCTGGTGTTCGAAGGAGAGGGGCGTATTGGTGAATACGTGGGTGGCTATGGTGATTGGCTACGCCAGCGGAAGCCGGATGAAGCGGCAGCCGTCAGGGTGAAGCGGGATGAGTCGCCGAAGACGAAGCAGAAGAGCAGGGCCCGGAAACTGAGTTACAAGGATCAGCGGGAACTCGATGCGTTGCCGCTGCGCATCGAGCAGCTGGAAGCTGAGGTGGAGCAGGCCCAGGCTGCATTGGCGGACCCGGCGCTGTATCAAGATGGTGGAGAGAGCGTCATCGGCCTGAAGAGAGCGTTGGAAGCGGTCAGCGCTGAACTGGAAGCGGCATATGAGCGTTGGGAAACGCTGGAAGCGATGCGGGAAGAGCTGACTTCGTGAGCGGTGAGGCAAAACCACCCCTTTCCTGACATCAGATCCCATCAACCGTCGGGATGGTTATTATAACGGCTTTGTCGCTTTGGGTTGCGGCATCATGTGGGGTAACCGTATGCGGCCGTCACCACCCTTTGAATAGCGTGGGCGAGGCCACCAAGGCAGTTCTGCCGGCGGGAGGAGTCTCCTCACCCGCTTCTCAAGTTTTACCATTTGCGTCCGACAACGGGATAATGCCAATCACCTGAATGAGGCTGGTGTCGCGAATGTCAGAAGTTCAGCTCCCGGTGCAGCCCCCCCTGTCTTGTCAGGCCGGGAAACGGGTTTTGGTGGTGGATGACAGCCGCTCCATTGCGGCTGTGCTGTCGGCCAGTATCGATGCCCTCGACGGCATTCAGACCGAGTGCGCGGTCAACCTGGCACAGGCGAAGGCCCTGCTGGAAAATGACCCTGATCGGTTCTTTATTGCCGTGGTCGATCTCAACCTGCCTGATGCGCCGGACGGTCAAATCGTGGATCTGGTCCAGCATCATCACATCCCCGCCGTGGTGCTCACCGGCATGGTCGATGATGAGATGCGGAAGAGCATGTTCGAGAAACAGGTGGCGGACTATGTGGTCAAGCAACACCTGACCGGTATCGAGTACGTGGTCAGGCTGGTGGAGCGTATCGATGCCAACCGGAAACGGCTGGTGCTAGTGGTCGATGATTCCCGCACCTTTCGTGCCTATCTGCAGACCCTGTTGCACAGCCATGGTTATCGTACCCTGGTGGCCGGCGATGGGCGTGAGGGTCTAGCGCTGCTGCGGGAGCATCCGGAAGTGGCCCTGGTGATCAGCGATTACAACATGCCGAGGATGGATGGACTGGAGATGGTGGCGGAGATGCGCCGGATCCGCAGCCGTGACGATCTCGCCATCATCGGCTTGTCCGACAGCCGGGACCGGCGCACCCCGCCGCGTTTCCTCAAGAGCGGAGCCAATGATTTTCTCGGCAAGCCCTTCCAACTGGAGGAGTTCTACTGCCGGGTGGATCAGAACCTGGATATGGTGCGCTATATCCTGGAGGCCCGGGAGGCGGCCAACCGGGACTTTCTCACCCGTCTGCACAACCGTCGCTTCTTCTTCGAACAGGGCGCGCGGATGCATGAGCGTGCGCGCAAGGGGACCGGAAACCTAGTGGCGGCGATGATCGATGCAGACCACTTCAAGCGGGTCAACGATACCCATGGGCATCAACTGGGTGATCAGGCGCTGAAGGCGATTGCCGGGGTGTTGCGGGTGCAGCTGCAGGGCAAAGGGCTGGTGGGGCGCTACGGCGGCGAGGAGTTCGCCTGCCTGCTCGATCTGGCGGAGGGCAAAGACCCGGTATCGCTGTTCAATCGCGTGCGAAGCGAGGTGGCCGCCATCGACCTGCGTGACGGCGACACCCGAGTGCCGCTCAGTGTGAGTATCGGCTGTACCCGCGTACTCGGTGATTCACTCGACGAGATGCTGTCGTATGCCGATACCGGCGTCTATCAGGCCAAGTCTACAGGGCGCAACCGTGTGGTCTGCGTATGAGGTATATCGTGTCTGCCTGTGTTATTTTACACGTCCGATCTGGACTATCCGCCGCAGGCCGCTGAATGCAGACCCGAGCCATCGCATCCGACTCGCGTAAGCTTCCCAGGCCGGTTCTTTCCGTAAAGAGCCGGTGGGCACTGCCGCTGGTCGGCGTTGCCCTGCTCTTCAGACGAGTTACTAAGCGGGGGTAACCAGCATGCGCCTGCAGACGAGATTCTTTCTTGTTTTGGCGCTGTTGCTGCTGGGGCTGTTCGCCCTGCTGGGGTTTCTCGACTACCAGCGCCTGCGTGAGACCATCCATGACGCGGCATTGCAGGAGGCACGCGATATCCGCGGGGTGTTGATGGCTACCCGGCGGGTCTACCAGCATCAGTTTCTCAAAAGTGACATCCCGTTGACGGACAAGAACCTCGGCTTTCTCCCCGCCTATGCATTGGCACGTATCTCCCGGGACTTTGCCCACTGGTCGAACACCGGATTGCACTTCAACAATGTCTCCGACCGCCCACGCAATCCTGACAATGCCGCGGATGAGGTCGAGCTGCAGGCGATGGCGTTCTTCCGTGAGAACCCGGAGGAGAAGGAGCGCATGGTGCTGGTTGACGGTGGGGATACGGCCGCCTATTACCACTATAGCCAGCCCATATGGATCGAGCGGTACTGCCTCAAATGCCACGGCCGGCGGGAGGATGCCCCGCCGACCATCCGCGAGCGCTATGACAGTGCCTATGACTACCAGGAGGGGGATCTGCGTGGTTTGATGAGCATCAAGCTGCCGGCGGCCCAGATGGAGGCGGCAGTCTGGCGTCACTGGCGGGACGATATGCTGGTCCTGCTCCCCCTGCTGCTGCTAGCCTGGGCCGGCAGCGGCTGGTGGTTCCGGCGTCTGTTTCTCGATCGGCTGCGGCGATTGGGCGGGGCGGCGCAGCGGATTGGCGGGGGTGAATTGGGCGTGCGGGCTGCGCTTGCGGGCAGCGATGAACTGACTGCGGTGGGCACCGCGTTCGATCGCATGGCAGAGGAGGTGGCCGCGCGAGAGGCCGCGCTGCGGCGTCAGCAGCGCCTCTACCGGACCCTGAGCGAGACCAACCAGCTGATTCTGCGGCTGGAGGAGCCGGAGCGCCTGTATGCCGATGTGTGCCGTATCGCGGTGGAGTATGGCGGCTTCCGCTTGGCCTGGATCGGCCTGCCGAGGGATGCCCGCGGGCGACTCTCCGTTGCCGCCAGCGTCGGCCCCGCTGCCGGCTATCTGGATCAGGTCAGGGACCCGGACGCCCTGGATCAGGAGCCGAGCGGGCAGGCCGCCAAGTTGGGTGAGGCCGTTGTCTGTAACTACCTGATCGGGGATGAACTCCAGCATCCATGGCAGCAGGCAGCGGTTCGTCATGGCCTGTACTCCGCCGCCGCTTTCCCCCTACTGGTGCAAGGTGAGGTGGTGGGGGTATTCAGCCTGTACGCGGATGAGCCAGGCATATTCAGTGATGACATGAAGGGGCTGCTCGCCGAAATGGCTCGTGACATCGCCTTCGCCCGGGAAAATTTCCAACGCGAGCAGGAGCGGCTGACATTCCATGCGCAGGTCAACTATCTGACCCGCTTCGATACGCTGACCGGCCTTCCCAACCGGAGTCAGCTGCTTATGCTGCTCGACCAGTCGCTGGCGCGTAGCCGCCGGCATCACCACTGGGGGGCGCTGCTGCATATCGATCTGGACCGTTTCAAACGCATCAACGATTCTCTCGGCAATGCCATCGGCGACGAGTTGCTGGGCCGGGTCGCCGGTTTCATCGCCGCTCAGATCCGTCGTGAAGACAGCGTCGCACGGCTTGGCAGTGATGAGTTCCTGGTGTTGCTGGAAGAGATCTCGGGCCGGGAGCAGGAGGCGGCCGACAAGGCCCTGGAAGTGGCGGAGAAGCTGCGGGCGGGCATCGACCAGAGCTATGAGATTCAGGGGCACCCGGTGCACCTGCTCGCCAGTGTTGGAATCGTGCTGTTTCCTCGCGAGGAGATGGGGGCGGATCAGCTGCTGCAGCAGGCAGGGGCTGCGGTGCACCAGGCCAAGCGTGACGGACGCAACTGCGTGCGCCTCTTTTCGGCGGAGATGCAGACCACGACGCAGGAACATCTGATCCTGGAACAGGCGCTGCGCACGGCCCTGAACAAGAGGCAATTCGTGCTCTTCTATCAGCCCCAGACCAACGCCAATGGCCAGATCATGGGGGCGGAGGCGCTGCTGCGCTGGAACCATCCGCAAAAGGGGCTGGTTCCTCCGGGCCTGTTCATCCCCCTGCTGGAGGAGAGCGGCCTGATCCTGGAAGTGGGTGAGTGGGTGATGGGCGAGGCGTGCCGGCAGATCAGTGCATGGCAGGAGAGCGGATGCTGCCCGGTGGGATTTCGGGTGTCGGTGAACGTCAGTCCGCACCAGTTTGCCCAACCCGACTGTATTGCGCGCCTGCTGGAGTTGTTGCGGCGTAGCGGCGCACCGGCCCGCGGCCTGGAATTGGAGATCACCGAGAGCGCCCTGTTGATCGATGAACTGGAGGCGGTGGGCAAGATCCGCCAGATCCAGGAGCTGGGCATTCGCGTGGCGATCGATGACTTCGGTACCGGCTACTCCTCTCTTTCGCGCCTCGCCAGGTTGCCGGTCAATACCATCAAGATCGATATCTCCTTCGTGCGCAGGATGCTCGATGATCCCCCCTCCGGTGCCATCGTCGAGAGCATCATCGACATTGGCCGTCGGTTCGATCTGGATATCGTGGCTGAGGGGGTCGAGAACGAGGAACAGTTGCACTTCCTGCAACAGCGGGATTGTGATCGGTTTCAGGGGTTCCTGTTCGACCGGCCGCTGCCAGCGGATGAGTTTGTAAGGCGCTGGCTGGATGGCAAGCGGTAGCATGGGCACCTATCAATAATTCTTAATATTAGAATTATCCTAAATTGCTATAATGCGTCTGTTTGCAGAAACTCTGACAACCGGACCAGACCATGCGCGAACCAGATGCCTTATCCGACAGTGAACTCGGCCGGACCGAGGTCAAGGAAACCACCTGCTACATGTGTGCCTGCCGGTGTGGCATCCGCGTCACCCTGCGCAACGGTGAGATACGCCATATAGAGGGCAATCCCAACCACCCTCATAACCAGGGGGTGATCTGCGCCAAAGGCGCCTCCGGGATCATGAAGCAGTACTCCCCGGCCCGCATCACCAAGCCATTGCTGCGTAAGAAGCACCATGAGCGGGGAGAGTCGGCCTTCGAGGAGATCTCCTGGGCCCAGGCGTTCCAGATCATGGAGGAGCGGCTGTCCAAGATTCGCGCCACCGATCCCAAGCGATTCGCTCTGTTCACCGGGCGCGATCAGATGCAGGCCCTCACCGGTATGTTCGCCAAGCAGTTCGGCACGCCGAACTATGCGGCCCACGGCGGCTTCTGTTCGGTCAACATGGCGGCCGGCCTGATCTACACCATCGGCGGTTCGTTCTGGGAGTTCGGCGGGCCGGATCTGGACCGGGCCAAGCTGTTCATCATGTTCGGCACCGCCGAAGATCACGACTCCAACCCGCTGAAGATCCACATCTCCAAGTTCAAACGCCACGGCGGCCGCTTCATCTCCATCAATCCGATCCGCACCGGCTACTCGGCCATCGCCGATGAGTGGGTGCCGATCCGCCCCGGTACCGATGGCGCCCTGATCCTGGCCATCATCCATGAGCTGATCAAACAGGGATTGTACGACCGGGACTTCCTGGTGCAGTACAGCAACGCCGCCGAGCTGGTGGTGGACGACCCCACCCGTGACGATCACGGCCTGTTCAAGCGCTTCGAGATGCATATCGAGGAGGGCTGCTTCGATCCCGAGAACAAGCTCTGGTGGGACAGCGAGCTGAACCGGGAGATCTCTACCCACACCCCGGGCACCGAGCCGCGGCTGCTGGGCAGCTTCCGGCTGGAGGATGGCACCCCGGTGAAGCCCGCCTTCCAGCTGCTGAAGGAGCGGGTGGATGAGTACACGCCGGAGTGGGCCGAAGGCATCACCGGCATCCCGGCGGCCACCATCGTGCGCCTGGCCCAGGAGATGGGGGTGGTGGCCCGGGACCAGAAGATCGAGCTGCCGGTGCAGTGGACCGACTGCTGGGAGAACGACCACGAATCAGTCTCCGGAAACCCGGTGGCCTTCCACGCCATGCGCGGGCTGGCGGCCCACTCCAACGGCTTCCATTCGATCCGCGCACTGGGCATCCTGATGACCCTGCTGGGCACCATCGACCGCCCCGGCGGTTTCCGCCACAAGGCCCCTTTTCCGCGCCCCATTCCGCCTTGCCCGAAACCGCCCAACAGTCCCGACGCAGTACAGCCGGACACGCCCCTGGACGGTATGCCCCTGGGCTGGCCGGCCAAGCCGGAAGATCTGTTCGTCGATGATGCGGGGGAGCCGGTGCGCCTGGACAAGGCCTTCTCCTGGGAGTATCCGCTGTCGGTGCACGGGCTGATGCACAACGCCATCGCCAATGCATGGCGCGGCGATCCCTATCCCATCGATACCATGATGCTGTTCATGGCGAATATGGCCTGGAACTCCTCCATGAACACCGAGCAGGTGCGGGGGATGCTCACCGACAAGGACGAGCAGGGCAACTACAAAATCCCGTTCCTGATCGTCTGTGACGCCTTCCAGTCGGAGACTGTGGCCTATGCCGACCTGGTGCTGCCGGATACCACCTATCTGGAGCGTCACGATGCGCTGTCCATGCTGGATCGGCCCATCTCCGAATACGAGGGTCCGGTGGATTCGGTACGCATCCCGGTGGTGCCGCCCAAGGGGGAGTGCAAGCCGTTTCAGGAGGTGCTGATCGAGCTGGGATCGCGCCTGGGCCTGCCCGCCTTCGTCAACGAAGACGGCTCGCGCAAGTTCCGTGACTACCCGGACTTCATCACCAACTACGAGACCTCGCCCGGTTCCGGCATCGGCTTTCTGGCCGGCTGGCGCGGCAAGGGCGGCGAGAAGTTCCTGCGTGGCGAGCCCAACCCGCGGCAGTGGGAGATGTACCAGAAGAACGGCTGCGTCTACCAGTACAAGCTGCCCCGCTCCTACCAGTACATGCGCAACTGGAACAAGGGTTATCTGCAGTGGGCCCAGGCCCACGGCATGACCCGCTACGTGGAGCCGATCACCATCCACCTCTATTCCGAGGTGCTGCAGCGTTTCCGCCTCGCCGCCCAGGGCAAGTGGCCTGGCCGCCGGCCGCCGGAGCGGCTGCGCAACCGGGTGGAGATGCACTTCGATCCGCTGCCTTTCTACAGCGAGCCCCTGCTGTCGCGGCTGACCGACACCCATGAGTATCCGCTGCACGCCCTGACCCAGCGGCCGATGGCCATGTACCACTCCTGGGATTCCCAGAACGCCTGGCTGCGGCAGATCCACACCCACAACTACCTGTTCGTCAATCCGGCCATGGCACGGGCCCGGGGCTTCGACGACGGCGACTGGATCTGGATCGAGTCGCCCACCGGCAAGGTTCGCTGCATGTGCCGCTATTCCGAGGCGGTGGAGCCGGGCACGGTCTGGACCTGGAACGCCATCGGTAAGGCAGCCGGCGCCTGGGGGCTGTCGCCCAAGGCCAACGAGTCGCAGAAGGGTTTCCTGCTCAACCATGTGATACCGGAGGAGCTGCCCCCCTGCGAGGCGGGTGAGCATATGTCCAACTCGGACCCGGTCACCGGTCAGGCCGCCTGGTTCGACGTGCGGGTGAAGCTGTACAAGGCGGACCCGGCGGAGCCGGCCCAGACCTCGCCCCAGTTCAAGGTACAGAAGAAGGTGCCGGGCGAGGAACGCCGGCGCGGCCGCTGGCAGGCCTATGTGGCCGGGATGTTCCGCCGCAAGGCGGGGATTCGGGATTGAACGCTATTGGGACGCGGAGGTCGTGGAGCGCGCGTGGGCCGGTCCCGGATTGCGAGTCCAGAGGACGCCGTGGACCCATCCATGGGGGCTTGGCTGCGGCATCCCTGCCGCAGACACCTCTGGACACGCAACCCGGTGCCAGCCTTGGATGGGCGGAGTAGCAATGTAGGGTGGATAAGGCCCGCAGAGGGCCGCATCCACCAACTGACAGTAAATATACGAGCAAACCCAATGACACAACTAGCCCTGGTCATCGATCTCAACGTCTGCGTTGGCTGTCACGCCTGCGTCACCAGTTGCAAGGAGTGGAACAGCTCCGGCTGGGCCGGCCCCATGCCGGACCAGAACCCCTACGAGGCGGATCCGAGCGGAGTCTTCTTCAATCGGGTGCAGACTTACGAGATCGGGACCTTTCCGAATACTGAAACCCTGCACTTTCCCAAGTCGTGCCTGCATTGTGAGGATCCCCCCTGCGTACCGGTCTGTCCCACCGGGGCCAGTTACAAGCGCGAGGACAACGGCGTGGTGCTGGTGGACTACGACAAGTGCATCGGCTGCAAGTACTGCTCCTGGGCCTGCCCTTACGGTGCCCGGGAATTCGATGAGAAGAACAAGGTGATGAAGAAATGCACCCTGTGCATCGACCGCATCACCGACATGTCCCTGCCGGAGGCGGAGCGGAAACCGGCCTGCGTGCTGGCCTGTCCCACCAGCGCCCGTATCTTCGGTGACATCCATGATCCGGACTCGGCGCCGTCGGTGGCGATCCGCGAGGAAGGGGGCTATCAGCTGCAGCCCGAATGGGGGACCCGTCCGGCCAACCACTATCTGCCGCGGCGCAAGAGCCGTATTCAGATCCATGAGGATGAACTGATCCGGGCGGACAATCCGCTGAAGAAAGAGGGCGTCCCGCTGCCGGTGGAGCAGGGCGACACCATTGACGACGTGGCCTGGTGATGGACGCGCGCACAGGTGAGTGGGTTTGTTGCCCCACGGTCAGTGTCAGTAGATGTTTGTATCAGGCATTTGGGTGGGAGCCTATCCCAGTTTCAGACTACGCATCTGGAGAACCGTAACGTGCATCCGGCATTCTCAGTCATTTTTCTGACCACCCTGATCGGTGTGGGGCAGGGTTTCTTTCTCGCCCTCTACACCGGGCAGGTCTATACCCTGGCCCAGCTGCTCCCGCCCCAGGACAGCCAGGCCTTCTACGGCATTGGCAGCTTCGTGGCGATGATCTTTCTGCTCGGCGGATTGCTTGCTTCGTTCTTTCATCTGGGACATCCCGAGCGGGCCTGGCGGGCGGCCTCCCAGTGGCGTACCTCCTGGCTCTCCCGGGAGGTGATCGTGCTGCCGCTGTTCATGGCCCTGGTCGCGGTCTACGGGTTGTTTCACTATGTGGGCTGGACCCATCCCATGTTCACCATTGCGGATACGCTGCCGGTGGACTTCACTCTGATCATCGGCAAGCTGGCCAGTATCATGGCCTTTGCCCTGTTCATCTGCACCGCCATGATCTATGCCGGGGTGCGTTTCGTGCAGCAGTGGCATCACTGGCTGACGGTGGCCAACTATGTCCTGCTGGGGCTGGCCTCCGGGTTCATGCTGGCAGCCGCCTTTTCCGCCTATACCGGGGTGGATCTGGTGGGGTTCTTCGGAACCTGGGCTGTGGTCTTCACCCTGGCCGCCTTCATTACCCGCTTCTCCTCACTGTTGCGCAACCGCCGTCTGCGGCAGAAGATCGATCTGCAGAGCGCCATCGGGGTGAAGCACCGGGACACGCAGCAGAAGGCCCAGGGGTTCATGGGGGGGAGTTTCAACACCCGGGAGTTTTTTCATCATCGTGGGCCTGCAACTTTGAAAATTGTACGTGGCCTGTTTCTGCTGCTGGTGTTTCCGCTGCCGGTGCTGCTGATCGGCCTGTCCTACCTGATCCAGTCGGACAGCCTGCCGATCCTCGCTTTTGTCACCCAATATCTTGGTTTGCTGACCGAGCGCTGGTACTTCTTCGCCGAGGCCAGGCACCCGCAGAATTTGTATTATCAGACCATGTCGTAGGCTGTTGAGAAACAGATGCAGGAGCGGCGTACCGCCGCGAAGCTGTTGGGATGAAACTTTTCCGGCCCATTCGCGCCGGAGGGCGCTCTTGGTATGAGCTTGGTTTGTTTCACGGAACTATTCAGCTGCAATTGAGATCGTCGCTGACAGTGGGTGTTTCTTCCGGAAAGCGCTGTGAATAGATCCATGCCGCCAACGTTTCCTCCAGAAACATCCACTGTCAACGAGTGCGCTGGAGTTTTATGGCGGAATAGCTACATTTCACGAAGAAAGGGAGGTATGTCATGAACAGGTTGTTTCGAAATGGGGCCATCTTTTTTGCACTGCTTCTTTCCCTGCCGGCCCGGGCCGATGTGCTGGTACTGATCCATGGCTATATGGGCAGCGCGGCATCCTGGGAGCTGAGTGGTGTCAATGCAGTGCTGGAGGCCAACGGCTGGGCGCGTGCGGGCATTCAGGCAGGGCCGCAGCTGATCCCGGGGCCTGGCCTGAAGGCGAAGAACAAGGTCTATGCCGTCGAACTGCCATCACTGGCGCCGCTGATGATCCAGGCCGACCAGTTGCAGGGCGAACTGCAGCAGATCGCGGCGCGCCATCCCGGCGAGCCAATCATCCTGGCCGCCCACTCTGCGGGTGGTGTGGTGGCGCGCATCGCCCTGGTGCGGAGTGGAGTGCCCAACGCCAACGCCCTGATCACTATCGCCTCACCCCACTTGGGCACCCTGCGGGCGGTGGAGGCCCTGGATGCCACCGACGACTCCGGCCCGTTCGGCTTCATCAAGGATTTCTTCGGCGGCGGGCTCTACCATACGGTCAAGGCCTCCTGGGGTGCCCTGCTGGATCTGACGCCGGCTGCCCCGGGAAATCTGCTGTTCTGGCTGAACCAACAGCCGCATCCGGATATCCGTTATGTCTCCATCTTGCGCACCGGCCCGGTTGGCCTGGGTGATGAGCTGGTGCCGGTGTTCAGCCAGGACATGAACAACGTGCCGGCCCTGCGTGGCAGGTCGGAGCGGGTTCCCGCATACGCCGGTCATGCGCTGTTGCCCCAGGACGGGGAGATGCTGGTGAAGCTGCTTGCGGGGGAGGAGAAGTAGCCCTTCGGGCCGGTCAGCACAGGGTTTGATGCTGGCTCGTTGCATCATCCACCGGCAGGCAGAGTCGCTTCCAGGTCTCCTGCAGGATCAGGGCGTCGACACTGGCGCGGTGACGCTCCAGCTTTGTCTCTTGCATCACCTGATCCTTGGTCGGGTGCCAGAGGGCGGCCTGTTCCTCTGAGAGTAGCTTGCGCAGGCTCTCCAGCCGGAACAGCTGCGGCAGGTTGGCGGCATCGTATAGTTTGCCGAGCCAGGAGGTGTCGTAACTCCAGGCATCGGTGTAGACGGTGGTGCCGGCGAGCAGCCGGTTCAACAGCCGGCCCACCTGGCCGACGGGTTGCCCCTGCTCCTGCAGCAGTTGACGGGAGATTCCGTGGACAGCTTCCGCCGATTTGTCCCAGAAGGTCCAGCTGGCTTCAGGCAGGACGAGGTAGCAGTGGCGGGCGCCATTCGCCATCACCACCCCTATTTCGATGGGATAGCTGTGGCGGCCGAAGCCGGATGCTTCGATGTCGATAATGGCTGGAATCATCCGCTTTTTCCTTGGGTCTATACACTGGACAGCGGCGGACAGCAGAAAAACTGAACGTAACCATGTCAGCTGTCTTCGTGGGCATTGCTGCCAGCAGGCATATCTCCCGGAAACCGCTATGAATACATCCCTGTACGCTCGACAGCGGCGTGCATGCCGCCGACGTTTCCTCCAGAAACACCCGCTGACAGCGATTTATGCTGAATTTTCATGGTAGCTGAATAGTTACAACTGAGCATCAGCCGGCAGACTGGCAGCCGGGGCAGATATAGCAGGCCTGACCGCCGCTGCTGATCTTCTCGATGGTGGAGCCGCAGCGGTAACAGGGCAGGCCGGCGCGGCGGAACAGGTGAAAGCGGGCCTGCTCGAAGCTGGCGCCATCGGCCATCAGCTGATCAGCGAGAGCCGGATCGTTGGTGATGCCCTGGGTTCGATAGGAGCGCCGGGGCAGTCGCAGCAGTAGATCTGCCAATGCATCCAGTTGTTGTGCTGGGCAGTCGACCGGCCTGACCGATGGCGGCAGGCCCGCCAGAAACAGGATCTCGCATCGCAGATAGTTGCCCAGGCCGGCGAGGAAGCCCTGATCCGTGAGCAGGCTACCCAGGCGGCGATTGCGAAAACGGCGTTCGTCCAGTCGTGTGCGTACGATGGGCATGGTGGTGGCCTGGTCGAGTACATCGGGACCCAGCCGGGAGAGAAACGGATGGTCTGCCTCTTGGGACGGGGTCAGCACCTGGATCTCCGAGGCGCTGTAGAGCAGGGCTGCGTGATCGCTGGTATGGATGGCCAGCCGCAACTGCCGCTTGCAGTCCAGGGTTTCACCCTGTCTCAGCAGATACCAGCGGCCGTAGAGCTGGTTGTGGCTGTAGATGGTCAGGCCGTTGTCGAACCGGGTCAGCATCGCCTTGCCGCGGGTATCGATGGTGGTTACCATGGCACCGGTGAGGCGCGCCTCGAACGGCTTCAGCGGCGCCAAGCCGAACCACACTTTCTCCGTCTTGTTACCGACGATGCCGGCGGCGATCATATCGGCAGCGCGGCGGATCTCAGGGCCTTCAGGCATTTTCTCACCATACAGCGTAATCAGAGTCCCGCAGCCTACGCAGGGATATTTTGAATTTCAATCACTGCAGCCACCCAGTCAGTGCTGAATCAGACAATCAATTATGAAGAGACCCGAACTCCTCTCCCCGGCAGGAACCCTGAAAAACATGCGCTACGCCTTTGCCTATGGCGCCGATGCAGTCTATGCCGGACTGCCCCGTTACAGCCTGCGGGTCCGCAACAATGACTTTCGGGAGGAGAACCTGCAGCTTGGTATCGACGAGGCCCATCAGGCGGGCAAGTTGTTCTATCTGGCCTGTAATCTGATGCCCCACGGGGCCAAGCTGAAGACCTTCATGGCGGATATGGAACCCATCGTGGCGATGGGGCCGGACGCCCTGATCATGTCCGATCCCGGGCTGATCATGCTGGTGCGGGAGCGCTGGCCGGAACTGCCGCTGCATCTGTCGGTGCAGGCCAATACGGTGAATGCCGCGGCGGTGCGTTTCTGGCGGGAGGTGGGGGTGAGCCGGGTGATCCTCTCGCGCGAGCTGTCGCTCGACGAGATCGCCGCC
>CAZJCM010000009.1:20425-77470 GCA_964544655.1 uncultured Sedimenticola sp.
TCCCGACATCGAGCTGGAAGTCTTCGTGCACGGCGCCCTGTGCATCGCCTACTCCGGCCGTTGCCTGTTGTCCGGCTATTTCAATCACCGGGATGCCAATCAGGGGAGCTGTACCAACTCCTGCCGCTGGGAGTACGGTATCGGCGGCTGCGGTGGTGATGAGGCGACTGGCGCTGTGGCTCAGTCCGGACAGCGGCGCCATCCGTTGGCGGATCAGGTCTATCTGCTGGAAGAGAAGGAACGCCCCGGTGAGCTGATGCCCATATTCGAGGATGAGCACGGTACCTACATCATGAACTCCAAGGACCTGCGCGCGGTCGAGCATGTCCAGCGGCTGGTGCAGATCGGGGTGGACTGTCTGAAGATCGAGGGGCGCACGAAGTCCCACTACTATACGGCCCGCACCACCCGGGTCTATCGTCAGGCGATCGATGACGCGGTGGCGGGTGAGGCGTTCCGCCCGGACCTGATGGCAGAGTTGGAGAGCTTGTCCAACCGGGGTTATACCGATGGCTTCTACCAGCGCCATGAGACCCATGAATTGCAGAACTACCGGGAGGGGGCATCCAAGGGCCTGCGGCAGCAGTTCGTGGCCGAAGTGACCGGGTTCGATCCGGCGACAGGGCTGGCGGCCCTCGATGTGAAGAACAAGTTTGCGGTGGGTGACGAGCTGGAGCTGATCACCCCGGGGGGCAGCCACCGCTTCCGCCTCCAGTCCATGCACGACCACCAGGGGACCCCTATGCGGGAGGCGCCGGGCGGAGGCTGGCAGGTTCGGGTGCCGCTGCCGTCCAGCGAGGTGGCGATGGGGCTGGTGACCCGGCTCCTGGGGGCGTCCCGGTCATCAGCATAATCCACTGCCGTTTACACCGGAACGATACCCGGAGGAGCGGCCCTTCAGCCGTGAATCTATCTGATCCAGTCGATCATATGGTGGATGAAATCGTCCGCTTCCAGTTCGCTGACCACGCGCCCACCCACCGAGTTGCCAGATGTGGTGACGGTCGCCGGATCGCCGGAGACCAGGGGGTGCCATTGGGGCAGCTCCTTGCCTTCCGCCAGCAGCCGGTAGGCGCAGCTCTCAGGTAACCAGTAAGGGTCTTCCAGTACCGCCAGTGTCACGCTGACGCAGTCGGGGACGTTGATCGAACGGTTCGGGTAATCGGTGCAGCGGCAGGTCTCCTGGTCCAGGTAGCGGCAGCAGACGTTGGTAAAGACGATCTCGTGGCTGTCGCTGTCTTCGAAGCGGTGCAGACAGCACTTGGCGCAGCCGTCGCAGAGGGCCTCCCACTGGGATGGACTCATTTCCGCCAAAGGGGTTGATTTCCAAAAATCCCTTCGATTCTCCACAACAATAACCCCTTCGTTAATATGTTTATGTATACACAAGCCGATAGGGCGTCTCTGTTGACTCCAAAAGAGTCCAGTTTTTTCAATTGCTTAGCCTGGCCGTTAAGGGTAAGTCATTGATTAGTATGGGGAGTGCCGGTTTGTGTAATATTTGTGCAATATGGTGGAAGCGCCGGTTTAACGGCTGTCAGAAGCAATTTCTGCTATTTCTCCACAATGTTATCCACAGGAAATGTGGAAAAAAACCGCCTTCGGGCTTCCGGCTTGGGCTAAACTTGTTCGATGCTATTTCTCTTGTATCGGGGGCCATATGTCAACCTGTTTCAATCTGGAGACGCCTATCGGCTGGTTGGTGGGCCGGATGGATGGCGAGGCGCTGGTCAGGCTGGACTTTCAGGCTGATGTCCATACACTGCCTGCCGCTCCCGAAGGGGATGTGGCACAGTATGTGACCGACCAGCTGGAGGGCTATTTCACAGATCCTCATATTGCCTTCGACTTGCCGTTCATGCTTGCCGGGACACCGTTTCAGATGCAGGTGTGGGCGGCCCTGCGACGGATACCGGCGGGTGAAGTGCGTACCTATGGCGAGATCGCCAGGATAGTGGGGAGTAGCCCCAGGGCCGTGGGGAATGCCTGCCGACACAATCCGTTGCCACTGGTCGTGCCATGCCACCGGGTGGTCTCTGCAGGGGGTATCGGCGGCTTTGCCGGTGCCCGCTCCGGGACGCTACTGGGGATCAAGCGGTGGCTTCTGAACCATGAAGGCATCGCTTTGTGACCGAAGAGGAGACGATTGCAGAGATCGACCGCTTTACCGATGCCCTGTGGATGGAGCGGGGGCTGAGCCGGAATACCCTGGATGCCTATCGTAGCGACCTGTCCAGGCTGGCCCGTTGGTTGTTGGCGGAGCGTGGCTGCGGTCTGTTGCAGGCACAGCGCAGTGATCTGCTCGATTATCTGGCCTGTTTGCACAAAGAGGGGCGCAAGCCCCGCAGCTCAGCACGCCTGCTCTCCTCCATCCGGCAGTTCTATCAGCATGCGTTGCGTGAAGAGTGGCTGAAACAGGATCCCAGCGCCCGCATCGATGCCCCCAAACTGGGACGTCCATTACCCAAGTCCCTCACTGAATCGGAGGTGGATGCCCTGTTGCAGGCGCCGGATATCGATGACCCGGAAGGTTTTCGCGACCGGACCATGCTCGAGGTGCTCTATGCCACCGGCTTGCGGGTCTCGGAGTTGACCGGGTTGCGCCTGGAGCAGGTGAGCCTGGCCCAAGGGGTGTTGCAGGTGGTGGGCAAGGGGAGCAAGGAGCGGCTGGTACCCCTGGGGGAAGAGGCCTTGGACTGGCTGAACCGCTTTCTCTACGGGCCACGCCAGGAATTGCTGCACGGACAGCTCTCTCCCGCCCTGTTTCCCACCCGGCGCGGCAGCGGTATGACTCGTCAGGCGTTCTGGTACCGGATCAAGAAGCACGCCCTGGCCGCCGGTATCAACAAGCATATCTCACCCCACACCCTGCGTCACGCCTTCGCCACTCATCTACTGGACCATGGCGCCGACCTGCGCGTTGTGCAGATGCTGCTGGGCCACAGCGATCTCTCCACTACCCAGATCTACACCCATGTAGCCCGGGAGCGGTTGCGCAATCTGCATGCACGGCACCATCCGCGGGGGTGAGAAGAGGTCCCGGGTGGTCACAGGTGCGCATTTCCTAAAGTCCTTCTGCCATCGAACGCTAATTGCAATGTGGCTATTCAAGGTTGGCGATGGATGATGGTTTTTCTGGCACGCAGGCAGGAAAACGGCCGTAGGAACGGTCCCCCACTGTCAAAGCCTGACCGCAGTCGTGCAATTGCAGTGGGGACGCAGTTGTTGCCGAGGTAGGCTGAATAGCTGCCATGCAGCATCCGTAGTCTTTATCATCCATGCGAATAAAGGTAGGCCAACAATGAAAAACCGCATTCAGCCCACCAACCGGGAACGCAAGCTGACGCGTGACTCCTTCATCGTCAGCAAGACCGATGTGAAAGGGCGCATCACCTATGCCAACCGTACCTTCATGGAGATCAGTGGGTACTCCGAGCGGGAGTTGCTGGGGGTGCAGCATAACATCATCCGCCATCCCGATATGCCCAGGTCGGTGTTCAAGCTGCTCTGGGACACCATCCTGGCGGGACAGGAGTGCTTTGCCTATGTGAAGAACCTGTGCCGGAATGGTGACTTCTACTGGGTATTCGCCAACGTCTCGCCGAACCATGATCTGCGGGGCAATCTGATCGGCTACAACTCCGCCCGCCGTCTGCCCAGCGAAGCGGCGCTGGCTGTCGTCGAGCCGATCTACCGGGAGATGCTGGCTGCCGAGAAGGCGGCCGGCCCGAAACAGGCAATCGAGGCAGGAAGCCAGGTTCTCCAGAAACATCTCGAGAGAGGAAACCAGGACTATGAAGCGTTTGTACTTGGCCTCCAGGGCTAAACTCTATTTACTCGCCAATGGCCTGTTGATGGTTGCGGCCACCCTGGCGGTCTGGCTCAATGGCGGCTACGCTCACTGGCTGTGGCTCTTTCCTCTGCTCACCATCGCGCTGGCGTTGTATGCGGAACGGTCGTTCAGCGGGCCACTGGACGCCATTGCCAAGATCCGCGATGTCCTTCATGCGATGTGTAAAGGCGACTTTACGCGGCGTGTGACCGGCGTGCCCTGGATGGGCGAGTTGGGCAAGGTGGCCTGGGATCTCAACGAGGCGCTGGATCAGATCGAGACCTTTTTCCGCGATGTCAATGCCACCTTCATCAGCGCCAGGGAGGGCCGCTTCACGCGCCGTACCTATACCGATGGTGTGCATGGCGACATCGTCCGTTCTTTCGATCATATCAACCAGTCGTTCGAGGCGATGCGGGAGAGTGTTCAGTTCCAACGGTGTAATGAACTGTTGTCCAAGCTGCAAACCCTCAACGCTACCAACGTACTTGACGGGCTATTGCGCAGCCAACAGGATCTGATGCAGATCACCGAGGCGATGAACCGGGTCGAATCGGTGGCCGAGACCACTACCCGGAAGGCGGTCGAGAGCCGGGAGGGGGTGCAGCAGATGATCGATAAACTGCAGCGCACCAGCGAGAAAATCCGTGCCAACAGCGAGGCCAGCAGCCAGCTCAATATGATGAGCACGCAGATCACCGGGGTGCTCGACCTGATCCGCAGTATCGCCGAGAAGACCAATCTGCTGGCGCTGAACGCCTCCATCGAGGCAGCGCGTGCGGGCGAGCATGGCCGCGGTTTTGCCGTGGTAGCGGATGAGGTGAAGAAACTGGCCACCAATACCAAGGACGCCACCGATGAGATCGACGCCGTGGTGCGCAGCTTCGGTGAGAAGACCGACAGCATGGAAAGCAATGCCCACGACATGCAGCAGATGTCTGGCGAGATCCAGCAGCAGGCCGCCGAACTGGAGGGCAAGTTCAGCGAGTTCGCCGAGGAGGCACGCGACACGCTGCGCCAATCACGGATCTCGCACAACGTCTGCTTCGCCACCCTGATCAAGGTGGATCATATGATCTACAAGCAGAAGGCCTATATGGTTCTCGATAAGGGTCATGACTCGGATGAAGCCAAGGCGGTGCATGTGGATCACCACAGCTGCCGTCTCGGCAAGTGGTACTACGAGGGCGAAGGCTACCAGCATTTCCGCGATACCCCATCCTATGACAGCATGGAGGCTCCGCACGGAGCGGTGCACGACAACGGACACCGGGTGGTCGACCTGCTTGAAGAGGACTGGGCAAACAGCGAGGCGCTGCAGAAGGAGATATATGCCGCCTACGATGGTATGGAGGCCGCCAGCCGGACGGTGATAGATATCATCGAGCGCATGGCGATCGAGAAGAACGAAGCGGTGAACGCAGCCTGACCACAGCCATACGTTAACCCCAATGTTGCACCCGGCCACATGAAAAAAACCTATCTGTAATGATTAGTTGACTAACATTGTGATATTAGCAAGTAACGAAATGTAACCGGGCTCTGTTGAACTCGCCCTCATACCAATCTGACCGCCCTCAGCCGGTATTTTCTCAATCGTCAATAGCTTAGGCTGGTGTCTGTCCAGAAACGATGTATAGGCTTAATTCGCGGCCAGAGGCCGCTCCCACAATAATCCATACAAAATCAGTCAATTGTGGGAGCGGCCTCTGGCCGCGAAGAAAAAAGCACCGTTTCTGGACAGACACTAGGCTGTTAAGGCAAAGCGTCTGGAACCTCGGTCATCGGCCCTTTTATGCTACCCTTCCTCCCTACTTTTTTCCCAAGCGCCCAGCTGGGATCAACCCCATTGACCAAGGGAGGACTTTCCATGCCATCATTCGATATCGTTTCCGAGGTGGATCTGCAGGAGGTGCGCAATGCCGTCGATCAGGCCAACCGTGAGGTGGGCACCCGGTTCGATTTCAAGGGCGTGAACGCGCAGTTCGAATTGAGCGGGGCGGAAATCACCCTGCGTGCGGAACAGGAGTTCCAATTACAGCAGATGATGGATATTCTGCGCCAGAAACTGGTCAAACGAAAAATCGATGTTGCCAGTATGGATATCAAGGAGCCGGAAACCAGCCTCAACGCCGCCCGCCAGCAGGTCACCATTCGCCAGGGTATCGATACCGATACGGCGAAAAAAATGGTGAAGGCGATCAAGGCCGCCAAGCTTAAGGTGCAGGCCCAGATCCAGGGTGAGCAGGTCCGGGTGACCGGCAAGAAACGCGATGATCTGCAGCAGGTGATCGCCATGTTGCGGGAGTCGGACTACGGTCTGCCCCTGCAGTTCACTAATTTTCGAGATTGATCGATGATGCTTTATAACAAACCGGCTTGTTTGCGCCTGGCGCTGTTTTTCTTCTCCGCCCTGTTGACGGTTTCGGCCTTTGCCGCAGGCGACAAGGGGGTGGATCAGGTACGGCAGAGTCTGCAACGGCAGTTGCCCGGCCTCACCGTGGGGGAGATCAACACGACCCCCGTGCCAGGGCTGTATGAGGTGGCTGTCGGGCAGAAGATCGTCTATGTGACGGCTGATGGACGCTATTTGCTGCAAGGGGTGCTGATCGATCTGCAGCAGCAGAAGAATCTGACCAAGCCGCGGCTCGATGCCATCAAGGCGAAGGCGGTGGCTGCCCTCGATGAGCAGCAGATGGTGATCTTCGGACCGAAGGATGCCAAGCACACCATTACCGTGTTCACCGATATCGATTGTGGCTATTGCCGCAAGCTCCACAGTGAGATCAATGACTATATCGACAAGGATATCCGGGTGCGTTATCTGTTCTATCCCCGCGCCGGTGTTGGCAGCAGTTCATACGACAAGGCGGTGTCGGTCTGGTGCGCCGATGACCGCAAGGCGGCGATGACCCGGGCCAAAGCGGGCAAGCCGATTGAGAAGCGGACCTGCGACAACCCGGTCAAACAGGATATGGCCCTGGGACAACAGATGGGGGTGACCGGTACACCGGCCATCGTGCTGAACAGCGGCAGGATGATCCCTGGTTATGTGCCGGCGGAGCGTCTGTTGCCTATTCTGCAGTCCGAAGAGGCGGCCCAGTGACGCTATAAAGTCAGATCAAGGATCTGATGCACGCCAGGTAGGCCGTTTCGTCCGGCGTCGTGCCGGCACGCTGTGCCTCCCACAGCATGCGGCCAAGGCACTCCATCATTTGGTGTTCGGCCTCGTGCGCGTCCCCCGTCTTGCTGCAGAGACGTCGGTACAATTCACTGATTCCGGCCGGTCGGTCACTACTGACCTGTTCCTTCAGGCCGATATGCATCCCCAGGTGGAGAAATGGGTTGGTGTGGCCCTGCTCGGGGGTGAAGTCACGCGCCAGGGCCGCGTCCGGATCCTCGATCAACGGGTGATATTCCGGGTGTTGCCGGACGATGCCGGCGATCAGTTGCTCCAGGGGCTCCAGAGGTAATCCTTCCTGCTGCTTGCGCCATGCCTCGGTGAAGACCCGGCGCATGGCGGTGCGGTCGTTGCCAAACATTAATCGTTACTCTTCTCTTTATATTCGCACAGATCCTCGATGATGCAGGAGCCGCAGCGGGGTTTACGGGCCAGGCAGGTGTAGCGTCCATGCAGGATCAGCCAATGGTGGGCATCCTGCAAAAACTCTTTCGGAATGTGGCGTAGCAGCTTTTTTTCTACCTCCAATACCGTCTTGCCGGGGGCGATACGGGTGCGGTTGGCGACCCGGAAGATGTGGGTGTCCACCGCCATGGTCGGGTGGCCGAAGGCGGTATTCAGCACCACATTGGCGGTCTTGCGGCCGACGCCGGGCAGGGCCTCCAGTGCCTTCCGGTCTTCCGGCACCTGACCCTGGTGCTGTTGCAGCAGGATAGCGCAGGTCTTGATGATATTGGCTGCCTTGCTGTTGTACAGGCCGATGGTGCGGATGTACCGCTTCAATCCCTCTTCACCAAGGGCGAGAATGGCAGCGGGTGTGTTGGCCACCGGGAACAGCTTCGCCGTGGCCTTGTTGACCCCCTTGTCGGTTGCCTGCGCGGAGAGAATCACCGCGATCAGCAACTCGAACGGCGTACTGTAGTTCAGCTCGGTGGTGGGGTTGGGATCCGCTGCCCGCAGGCGCTCGAATATCTCCCGGCGTTTTGCCTGATTCATCCGGCCTGCCCTGTCAGCTCAGCGTGGCAGCGGGGTGTCTTGCTTTCATCATCCAGCTGCTGGCTCGGGATTCGAGTCGGCCGCGGGAAGAGGCTTCTGTGTCCTGCTCGCCAGCCGTTTGTCGATGATGTTCTTGAGTGCGATAAGAAAGCCCAGGCCCAGGAAGGCGCCGGGGGGGAGGATCGCCAGCAACATGCCTTGGTATCCCTCGCCCAGGGTCATGGTCAGGTCCGCGGCAGCCGGGCCAAACATCAGGTCGGCCTGAGAGAAGAGGGTGCCGAGGCCGATCAGTTCGCGCAGACCGCCCAGGGTGGTCAGGACCAGGGTGAAGCCGATACCCATGGCCAGGCCATCGACGATGGAGCGGCTGAGGCTGTTCTTGGAGGCAAAGGCCTCTGCCCGGCCGATGATGGCGCAGTTGGTGACGATCAGGGGAATGAAGATGCCGAGGATCTTGTACAGCTCATGGAACCAGGCATTCATGCTCAGCTCCACTGCGGTGACGAAGGAGGCGATGACGATCACGAACACTGGCAGCCGCACCTCCGGCCGCACCCAGTTGCGGATCAGGGAGACGGTTGCGTTGGAGAGGGTCAGGACCACTGCCGTGGCGATGCCCAGCCCCAGGCCGTTGACGGCGCTGTTGGTTACCGCCAGCAGGGGGCAGAGGCCGAGCAGGGCCACCAGGGCCTGGTTATTGCTCCACAGGCCGTCTTTGATCAGTCTGCCGTAACCTTCCTCATTCATGCTGCTTCTCCGGGGTTGACGGCTGGGATTTGGCGAACAGTTCCCGGCCATGATCACGAAACCAGAGCAGGGTGTTCTTCACCGCCTTGACGATGGAACGGGGGGTGATGGTGGCGCCGGTGAACTGATCGAAGTAACCACCATCCCGCTTCACCTTCCAATGGGCCAGATCGGGGTTCTGCAGGGACTTTCCGTTGAAGCTGTAGATCCAGTCGGATTTGCGCTCCTCCACCTGATCACCCAGTCCCGGTGTCTCTTTGTGTGAGACCACCCGCACCCCGCCCAGGGTGCCGTCCACGTTGATTGCCACCAGCAGTTTTATCGGACCGCTGTAGCCATCGGGCACTGTTGGGGTGAAGACGGCGGCCACCGGCCGGCCCCCTTTGCGGGCCAGGTAGACCAGGGTGTCCGGGGCACCCATGCTGTCCTGGGCGTGGATGGTCACCGTGTCGGTCAGGATGTCGTTGTCGATGCGTTCTGCCGGGATCAGGGCGTGCAGCTGCTGCAACAGCGCATCCCGCTCGTTCTGGGCGATGCGGTCAGCGGTTTGTTGATAGGTGAAGGCGACCAATCCACTGCCGGCGATGGCGAACAGGGTGAGAATCAGGCCGGCGATGGCGATTGACTGCTTATTCATCCCGTGACCCCCCATGTCCGAACACCCGGGGCTGGGTGTAGTAGTCGATGGTCGGAGCGGCCAGGTTCAGCAGCAGCACGGCGAAGGCGACGGCGTCCGGGTAGCCGCCCCAGCTGCGGATGATGTAGACCAGGATGCCGATCAGGGCGCCGTAGATCAGCTGGCCGCGGGGAGTGGTGCTGGCGGTGACCGGGTCGGTGGCGATGAAGAAGGCACCGAGGATGGCGCCGCCGCTGAACAGATGAAACAGGCCGAAGGGGTGGGTCTCCGGGTCGAGAAAATTGAACAACATGGCGGTCACCAGCAGCCCGCCCAGCATGGCCACCGGTATGCGCCAGGTGATCACCCGCTTATACAGCAGCAGCAGGCCGCCGAGCAGAAACCAGTTGCCGACCCACTCCCAACCGCGGCCGCCGAAATCTCCCCATAACGGGCTCTGGCGGATTTCACTGACCATCTTGTTCATGTCCAGTTGGGTGCGCATGGCGTCCAATGGGGTGGCGGCCGTTATGGCATCCCAGTTGAGCCCGGACGGCAGCTGGCCGCCGAAGATCAGGGCCAGGCTCTGGAGGAAGTCCATCGGGTGCTCATTGAGCATGATCGGCGGCAGCCAGCTGGTCATATCCACCGGATAGGAGATCAGCAGCAGCACATACGCCGCCATGGCCGGATTGAACGGGTTGTAACCGAGGCCGCCGTAGAGTTGCTTCACCACCACGATGGCGAAGAAGATGCCAATCAGGGTGATCCACCAGGGCAGCAGGGGCGGGATGGCGAGGGCGAACAGCAGGGCGGTGACCACTGCGCTGAGATCACCGATGGCCGGTTTGATGGGACGGCCGCGCAGCCATAGCACCGCGGCCTCGGCGGCGACAGCGGCCAGGCTGGCGAGAAGCATGTGGATCAGTACGCCCCAGCCAAAGTACCAGGTCAGGGCGATGGCACCCGGGATCAGGGCGATGATCACCCACAGCATGTCGTGGGTGACACTGTTCGGATGTGGGGTATGGGGCGAAGTGATGGTGGGGAAACGCATGCTCATCCGTCCTGCGGTTGCTCGGCCGCCGTCGTTGCATCGGCCTTGTCAGGGGTTGGGGTTCCCTTTCTACGCGCTTCTGCCTGGTCGATCTGTTTCTGTTGTGCCGGGGTCAGACGTTCGGTATTCTCCGGCTTGACCCCTTCCTTGGCCAATTGCGCCTTCTTTTCTGCGGCCCGCTTGATGGCTGCCTCGATGGCGGCCTTTTTCGGATCCTCTCCATCGCCCCCCTTGGCCGACGGTTTTTTTGCCAGGGCTGCCTTTTTCTTTTTCAGCCGCGCCTTCTTTTCCGCCTCCAGTCGGGCCAGCCGGGCCATCTTCGCCTCATGGCGCTGGCGGGCATGGTCTGCCTTCTTGCGCTCACGCTCCTGGTCCCAGCTCTCGTTCTTGGCGAATCGGTAATATTGCACCAGCGGGATGTGTGAGGGACAGACGTGTGAGCAGCAGCCGCACTCGATGCAGTCGAACAGGTTGTACTCCTGCACCTTCTCCAGGTCCTTGGCCCGTGCATACCAGTACATCTGCTGCGGCAGGAGTTGTACCGGACACACCTCGGCACAGCGGCCGCAGCGGATGCAGGGGCGGGCAGGACCGGGATCCGGCGCCTCGTTCGCGCTGACCGCAAGCAGGCAGTTGACCGCCTTGCTCACCGGGATCTCATCCGTTGCCACGGTGAAGCCCATCATCGGGCCGCCGATGATCAATTCCCGTACCGACGGGGTATAGCCGCCGGCCTGCTCGATCAGCTCGCTGGCGGGGGTGCCGATCAGCACCTGCAGGTTGCGTGGCTGCCGGATGCCCTCCCCGGTCAAAGTGAGATAGCGGGAAATCAGGGGGATGCCGTCGAGCACGGCGTCGGCCACCGCGGCTGCAGTGCCCACGTTGTGGCAGACGATACCCACGTGGGCCGGGATGCCGCCGGAGGGGACCTCCTGACCGGTGAGTACCCGGATCAGCTGTTTCTCCCCGCCGCTGGGGTAGAGGGTGGGGATGCTGACCAACTCGGTTCCGGCCTGGGCGCTCTTTTCGACAGCCTGGCTCATCGCCTCGATCGCCTCGGGTTTGTTGTCCTCGATGCCGATCAGGCATTGCTCCACGCCCAGCAGATGGCGCAGGATGCCGATGCCCTGGAGAATGCGGTCGGCCTGCTCCCGCATCAGCATGTCGTCACAGGTGATGTAGGGTTCGCATTCGGCGCCGTTGATGATCAGGGTATGGATCTTTTTTCCGGGTGCCGGGTTGAGCTTTACCCCGGTAGGGAAGGCGGCACCGCCCATGCCGACGATTCCGGCGTCGCGGATGCGGGTCAACAGCTCTTCGGCTGAATAGCGTGTGTAATCGGTCAGCGGTGGGGGCAACTCGGCCCAACGCTCCTCCCCGTCGGTCTCGATCACGATGCAATCGTCCGGTAGGCCGGAGGGGTGCGGCACCGGCTGTTCCTCGATCGCCACTACGGTCCCGGAAGTGGGTGCATGGATGGGGGCGCTGACCACACCGCTGGCGGCAGCGATCATCTGTCCCTTCAGCACCTTGTCACCCACCGTCACCAGGGGATGGGCCTTGGCCCCGATGTGCTGCTGCAGCGGCAGGATCAGCCGTTTTGGCAGGTGGGCGGTAGCCACCGGCTGGCCGGTGGACTGGGCCTTGTTGTCGGGCAGGTGCAGGCCTCCATGGAAGCGGTGCAGCCGGCGTTGGCTGGATTGGGCGGTTGACGGATAGTGCATGGTGCGTTTGCCCTATGCGGCCTCTGGGGTGGTGGTCTGTTCCATTGCCGGCTCGCTGGCCGGGTAGGGCCATTTCCAGTTGCCGGGTTCGGCCTTTATCGGTTCCATGTGGATGCACTCCACCGGGCAAGGGGGAACGCACAGTTCGCAGCCGGTGCATTCGCTGGCGATTACCGTGTGCATCTGTTTCGCTGCACCGACGATGGCATCCACCGGACAGGCCTGGATGCAGAGAGTACAGCCGATGCACTGTTGTTCATCGATCACAGCTACGGCAGGCGGCTTTTCCTCAGCAGCCTCGCCTTCCAGCGGTACCGGGTCACGGCCCAGCAGGTCGGCCAGCGCCAGCATGGTGCTTTCGCCGCCGGGGGCGCAGAGGTTGATCTCCGTCTGGCCATCCGCAATGGCCTCAGCGTAGGGGCGGCAGCCGGGATAACCGCACTGGCCGCACTGGCTCTGGGGTAACAGGGCATCGATCTTGTCGGCGATCGGGTCGCCTTCTACGCGGAAGCGGATGGCAGCGTAACCCAGCAGCAGGCCAAAGGCGAGGGCCAGGGCGGCGATGGCGAGGATGGCGGTCAGCATGTCAGCTGGACACCAGACCGGCGAAGCCCATGAAGGCCATGGACATCAGGCCTGCGGTGATTAGGGCGATGGCGTTGCCCTGGAACGGCTGCGGCACGTCGGCCACCGTCACCCGCTCGCGCACCGCGGCGAACAGCACCAGGACCATGGAAAAGCCGGCGGCGGCGCCGAATCCATACAGGGCCGACTCGATGAAGCCGTGATCCTCCTGCACATTGAGCAGGGCCACGCCGAGCACTGCGCAGTTGGTGGTGATCAAGGGCAGGAAGATGCCCAGCACCTGGTACAACACCGGGCTGGTCTTGTGCATCACCATTTCGGTGAACTGCACCACCACGGCGATCACCAGGATGAAAGCGATGGTGCGCAGGTATCCCAGTCCCAGCGGGAGCAGCAGGTATTCGTTGACCAGGTAGCTGCTGATGGCGGAAAGGGTGAGGACGAAGGTGGTGGCCAGCCCCATCCCGACCGCCGTTTCCAGCTTGCGCGAGACGCCCATGAAGGGACAGATGCCCAGGAATTTTACCAGGACGAAGTTGTTGACCAGTACGGTGCTGATCAATATCAGGGCGTATTCTTTCATTTCATCTCTGAATCGGATCGATTGCAGGGCAATCTATCCCGCTTGACCCATTCGTTGTCCATGATAAACATCAAGCGGTTATTTTACCCGCATTCCCGGCTGGGCACCCTCGTCCGGGCTGAGAATGAACAGCTCCTTGCCCCCGGGGCCGGCGGCCAGGACCATGCCTTCGGAGACGCCGAAGCGCATCTTGCGCGGCGCCAGGTTGGCCACCATCACGGTCAGGCGACCCTCGAGTTGTTGCGGGTCGTAGGCCGACTTGATACCGGCGAATACGTTACGTGTCTCACCACCCAGATCCAGGGTCAGTTGCAGCAGCTTGTCCGCCCCCTCCACCTGCGCCGCCTTGACGATCCGCACGACCCGCAGGTCCACCTTGGCGAAGTCCGGGTACTCGATGACATCGCTGATCGGGTCCTTGCTCAGCGGGCTGTCGGCCGGTGCCGCCGGCTGGGTGGTGCTCAGGTCCTCTTTCGAGGCCTCGATCATGGCGGCGATCTGTTTCTCCTCGACCCGGGTCATCAGCGGCTTGAACTTGGCGATGCCGTGGTCGGTGAGGGGCTCGGCAAGGGCGTCCCAGGAGAGGGGGGGCGTCTGCAGAAAGGCCTCGGACTGCTCCGCCGTGGCCGGCAGTATGGGCCGCAGGTAGCCGATCAGCAGCCGGAACAGGTTGATGCCCATGGAGCAGACCTGGTGCAGTTCCTGGTCGCGCCCCTCCTCCTTGGCAATGACCCAGGGTTTCTTCTCGTCGATGTACTGGTTGGCGCGGTCGGCCAGGGCCATGATCTCGCGCACCGCGTGGCTGAACTCGCGCCGCTCGTAACGTTCGGCGATGGCCGCTCCGGCCTGGACGAACTCATCGAACAGTGCCGGCTCCGCCAGTTCCGCCGCCAGCCGGTTGTCGAAACGCTTCTTCAGGAACCCGGCGCAACGGCTGGCGATGTTGACCACCTTGCCTACCAGGTCCGAGTTGACCCGGGCGGTGAAGTCCTCCAGGTTGAGATCGATGTCCTCCACCCCGGCGCCCAGTTTGGCGGCGAAATAGTAGCGCAGGTATTCCGGATTCAGATGGTCCAGATAGGTACGTGCCTTGATGAAGGTGCCGCGGGACTTGGACATCTTCTGCCCGTCCACGGTGAGGAAGCCGTGAGAAAAGACTGCAGTTGGGGTACGGAAATCGGCCCCATGCAGCATTGCCGGCCAGAACAGGGCGTGAAAATAGATGATGTCCTTGCCGATGAAGTGGTACAGCTCGGCGTCGGACTCCTTGGCCCAGAAATCGTCGAATTCGAGTCCTTCGGTGCGGTCGCACAGGTTGCGGAAACTGGCCATGTAGCCAATGGGTGCATCCAGCCAGACGTAGAAGTACTTGCCCGGATGGTCCGGGATCTCGAAGCCGAAGTAGGGCGCGTCGCGGGAGATGTCCCACTCCTGGAGGCCGGCTTCGAACCACTCGTCGAGCTTGTTCGCCACTTCATGCTGGAGGTGACCGCCCCGGGTCCATTGCTTGAGCATCTGCTCGAAGTCACCCAGCTTGAAGAAGTAGTGCTCTGATTCCCGTTGCTCAGGGGTGGCACCGGAGACAGCGGAGACCGGGTTGATCAGTTCATTCGGAGAGTAACTGGCGCCACATACCTCGCAGTTGTCGCCATACTGGTCCGCTGCGCCGCACTTGGGGCACTCGCCCTTGATGAAGCGGTCTGGCAGGAACATCTGTTCCACCGGGTCATAGGCCTGGGTGATGGTGCGCCGGGCGATGTGGCCATGATCCCGGTTGTGCTCATAGATGGTGTTGGCGTAGAAGCGGTTCTCGTCCGAATGGGTCGAGTGATAGTTGTCGAAGCCGACGCGGAACCCGGCGAAATCGGCCTTGTGCTCTTCGGCCACCCGTGCGATCAACTGCTCGGGGGTGATGCCCTCCTGGCGGGCGCGCAGCATGATCGGGGTACCGTGGGCATCGTCGGCGCAGACGTAGATGCACTGATGCCCCCGCATCTTCTGAAAGCGGACCCAGATATCGGTCTGGATGTACTCCACCAGGTGGCCGATGTGGATCGGCCCGTTGGCATAGGGGAGTGCACTGGTTACCAGGATTTTTCGCAGGTTGTCATTCATAGTCGTCAGGCCGAATCCGGAGCGGGTCGCCAAAGCTCGTAGCAAAGTCTGTTATTATCCCATAGCTGATCGGCTTCAGGAAACCGTTGCCTGATGATCGATCCAGGCTTGTTGCTCAGGGCCAATCCTCGGATAAGGGCGTCGGGCGGAATGGCCCCCGTTCCCTCTCCCGGAGGACTCCGACCCTTGATGTGGATGAGTATGCCATAAAAAAACCAACTGTTTTAGTTGGGAATCCGTTTTTTTTCGTGTAAGATGCGCCACCATTCCCATTGGATTATCGCAAACGCGGGGACTGGCCGAGGCCGGGTCCCTTTCGCAGGAGACAGAGATGGCTGAAGTTACGAAAGAGCAGATTGAACAGGCGATCAAGGAGTACACCGAGCCCCACCTGGAAAAGAATCTGGTAGATGCCAAGTATGTCAAAGGCATAGAGCTGGATGGTGACAAGGTGAAGGTCGAGATCGAGCTGGGCTTTCCGGCCGCCGGCTTCAAGGACGAGCTGGCCGGTGCAGTCAAAGAACGGGTCGAGGCCCTGGACGGGGTTGGCAGCGCCGAGGTGAACGTGGGCTGGAAGATCGTCGCCCATTCCGTACAGAAATCCCTGAAGCCGATCGACAATGTGAAGAACATCATCGCCGTCGCTTCCGGCAAGGGCGGCGTGGGCAAATCCACCACCGCCGTCAATCTGGCCCTGGCCCTGGCTGCAGAAGGTGCCCGGGTAGGGGTGCTGGACGCCGACATCTATGGTCCGTCCCAGCCGCGTATGCTGGGTGTCTCCGGCCAGCCTGAGTCGAAGGATGGCAAGACCCTGGAGCCGATGCAGAGCTATGGCATCCAGGCGATGTCCATCGGCTTCCTGGTGGATGAGGAGACGCCGATGATCTGGCGCGGCCCGATGGTCACCCAGGCCCTGGAGCAGCTGCTCAATGACACCAACTGGGACGACCTGGACTATCTGGTGATCGACCTGCCGCCGGGTACCGGCGACACCCAGCTGACCCTGGCTCAGAAAGTGCCGGTCTCGGGTGCCGTGATCGTTACCACGCCCCAGGACATCGCCTTGCTGGATGCCCGCAAAGGATTCAAGATGTTCGAGAAGGTGGAGGTGCCGGTGCTGGGCATCGTGGAGAACATGAGTACCCACATCTGCTCCAACTGTGGTCACGAGGAGCACATCTTCGGCGAGGGTGGTGGCAGCCGCATGGCCGAGCAGTATGGTGTGGATTTCCTCGGTGCCCTGCCTCTGGATATCCGTATCCGCGAAGAGACCGATGGCGGTAAGCCGACGGTGGTGGCCGAGCCGGAGTCGCGCATTTCCGAGATCTATCGGGAGATCGCCCGCAAGACGGCGGCAAAACTGGCGCTGCAGGCCAAGAGCTATGCAGCCAAGTTCCCCAACATCGTGATTCAGAACAACTGATCTCGACTGTTGTACTGACAAAGCCCCCGCCGGCTGGTGCCGACGGGGGCTTTGTTTCGTGTGCGTCTAGTGTTCTATCACGTTGGCATTGGTGCACCCATGATCGCGACTGCAGCGGCTTATTGCCGTAACGAATGGGGGTCAGCGTCGATGACGCATGACACCGAGAGGCCCCAGCTACAAGCGTGTTCTTCAATTGGCGGTGCAGGGATGGGGCAGGGTAGACCCCAATCCCCTGCGTGCATCATTTCGTCCACGGCGTTGAAACTAAGAGCATCTTCTGCCTAGAACGGGTAAGCTTTTTCATACACCTTGTTAGAGGAGAGGTAATGCTGTTTCGTCTGAACAGCCTATGTGGATTGCGCCCACTGCTGCTTGGTCTGTTACTGCTGCTGGGCAGTATCGCACGGGCCGGCGACTTGCCGTTGAGCCCCGGCGAGCAGGCCTGGCTCCGGGCCCATCCGGTGATCCGCCTGGGAATAGATGCGGGTTTCGGCCCTTATTCCTTCCTCGATGAACAGGGCCGCGTGCAGGGTGTGGTGGCCGATTTCCTCCCTCTCATCGAGCGTCAGTTGGGGATCCGCTTCGAGACCGTCTCCGATCTCACATGGCCGCAGCTGATGCAGGCGCTGCGCGAACAGCGGCTGGATGCCGTGGCCACCGTGGTCAGACTGCCCGAGCGGGAATCCTTTATCGCGTTTTCCCGTATCTACCTGCCCACCCCCCTGGTCATCATGACTCGTGCCGAGACCCCTCAACTGCACTCCCTCGATGACCTGCAACGGCTGCGCCTCACCCTGGTCGAGGGCTACTCATCGAGCAAACAGCTGCTGGCCCACTTTCCCGACCTGCGACCACGCTATGTGGCCAACCCGTTGGAAGGGCTGCGGGCGGTCGCCACCGGGGCCGCTGATGCCTATGTGGGGGTGCTGGGGGTGAACAGCTTCCTGGCGACACAAAGCGGCATCAGCAACCTCAAGGTCAACGCCTCCTTCGATATGGCGAATAACGGTCAGCGTTTCGGCGTGCGCAAGGATTGGCCGCAGCTGGCTCGATTGCTGGACCGGGCCTTGGCGGCTATCCCCGCCGATCGCAGGCTGGCCATCTTCCAGCGCTGGTTGCCTCAGTATTTTGATCAGATCGATCGGTTGAGCCGACCTGGCTACATCACCCTGCTGTTCCCCTGGCTGCTGGGCGGTTTGGGTCTGGTCCTGCTGGCTTATCTGGTGGTTCTGGTGTGGAATCGCCAGCTGCACAACGAGCTGGCGCGGCGCCGCGCCGAGCTGGAGCGGGCCCAGGCCATCGCTCATCTCGGCGACTGGTCCATGGACACTGCCAGTGGACGCATCACCTGGTCGGACGAACTCTTTCGTATCGCCGGACGCAAGCCCCAGTCAGTGGAGCTGGACTGGCCCACCCTGCGCAGCTGGACCCACCCGGACGAACGGGACCGCCTCGATCGCTACCTGCGACGCTTGGGGTCCCTGTCTCCCGGGAAATCCCTGCCGCCACTGGTCTCCCGCCTGCAGCGTCCGGATGGAGACTCCCGTTGGCTGGAGATCACCAGTTCGGTCGAATTCGATGTTGCGGACAAGCCGGTCCGCTTCTACGGCACTGCCCAGGATATTACCGAACGTCAGCAGGCCCAGGCCGCGGCAGAACGGCGTGAGGCGATATTGGAGTCGGTGTTCCAAGCCCTGCCCGACCTGTTTTTTCTCATGCAGGCGGATGGCACCATCCTGGAGTACCGCGCCAAGCGGGAATCTGATCTCTATGTCCCGCCAGAGACCTTTCTCGGCCGGCGCATGCAGGATGTGCTGCCGGCTGATCTGGCAGCACAGTTCCAGTCGAATCTGGAACTGATTCAGGCACAGACTGGCCAGGTACGCTATGAATACGACCTGACCCTGGCGGATGGTGACCACCATTTTGAGGCCAGGCTGAATTGGTTAGCGAGCGGCGATCATGTCGTTGCCGTGATTCGGGATATCACCGAGGAGCATCAGGCCCGTCTGCGACTGATGCAGAGCGAGGCCCGGCTCAGAGAGGCTCAGCGCCTGGCCCACGTCGGTAGCTGGGAGCTGGACCTGGTGAGTGATCGGCTGCACTGGTCCGAGGAGGTGTTTCGTATTTTCGAGATCGATCCCAGTCAATTTGGCGCCTCTTATCAGGCCTTCCTCGACGCCATCCACCCGGATGACCGGGAGCGTGTAAACCTGGCCTATACGGAATCGGTCGCGCAGCAGAGACCCTTCGCCATTACCCATCGACTGCTGTTTGGCAATGACCGCATCAAGTACGTTGAGGAGCGTGGTGAGACCACCTACGATGAGGATGGCAAGCCCCTGCGCTCCCTCGGCACGGTACAGGACATCACAGAGCGCAGGCAGGCCGAGGAGGCGATCCGGAGACTCAACACCGAGTTGGAATCGCGGGTGCAGGAGCGCACACGAGAACTGCAGGCGGCCAATCAGGAACTGGAGACCTTTACCTACTCGGTGTCCCACGATCTCAAGGCCCCCCTGCGCGGCATCGATGGCTACAGCCGTCTGTTGCTGGAGGAATATGCCGGGCAGTTGGATGAGGAGGGACGTCTGTTTCTCGCCAATGTGCGCCATGGGGTGGCGCAGATGAATCAGCTCATTGAGGACTTGCTGGCCTATTCCCGCATGGAGCGTCGGACCTTGCACGATACCGCCATCGATCTGGCACATTTGGTGGATGTCATCCTGGCCGAGCGTCAGCAGGAGCTGCAGGCAGCGGGTGTGGCGGTGCAGGTCGATGTGGATTCGCTGACTGTGCGTGCCGATGCCGAGGGTCTGGCGATGATGCTGCGCAACCTGTTGGACAACGCCATCAAGTTCAGTGCCGCCAGCCAGCCGCCGGTCATCGAGATCAGCGGGACGGAGAAGGGGGAATCCGTTATCCTTGCCGTCAAGGACAACGGCATTGGGTTTGACATGCGCTTTCATGAGCGAATCTTCACTATCTTCCAGCGCCTGCAGCGAGCGGAGGATTATCCCGGCACCGGCGTGGGCCTGGCTATCGTGCACAAAGCGGTGCATCGCATGGGCGGGCGGGTCTGGGCCGAAAGCGTGCCCGGCAAGGGTGCCACCTTCTACCTGGAGCTGCCGCGATGAACCAGGATCTGAGCAATCGCCCCATCCTGCTGGTGGAGGACAACCCGATGGATGTGGACCTGGCCCTGCGCGCCTTCAAGCGGCGTAATCTCACTAATCCCATCGAGGTGGCCCGGGATGGCGAGGAGGCCCTTGCCTGGCTGCCCCGCTGGGAGGCGGGAGAGGCGCTGCCCCTGGTGATCCTGCTCGATCTGAAACTGCCCCGGGTGGATGGCCTGGAGGTGCTACGGCGCCTGCGCGAGCATCCGGTCAGTCAGGGTCTGCCGGTGGTAGTGCTGACCTCGTCCAGCGATGATCGGGATGTGCAGATGGCTTATCGCCTGCATGCCAACTCCTATATTGTGAAACCGGTCAACTTCGACAAGTTCATGGATGTAGCGGCGCAGATCGAACTCTACTGGTGCCTGCTCAATCACCCGCCGAGATGACCTGATGCGTGTCCTGCATGTAGAAGACAATGCGGTCGATGCTGACTTGATCCGGCGCGAACTGGCCCGTATGGCACCAGATATTCAGCTGGATCAGGTGACCAATCTGGCTAGTGCACGGGAGCGTCTACAGACTCCAGACAACTACGATCTGGCGTTGGTGGACCTGTGGCTGCCGGATGGCAGCGGCCTGGAACTGCTGGGGGAGATCAGGCAAGGGCAGCTGCCCCTGGCGGTGGTGGTGCTAACCGGCTCAGGAGGTCAGGACGCGGCCATCGCTGCACTCAAGGCAGGTGCCGATGATTATCTGAGCAAACAGGATGATCTGTCTCGCCTGCCCGCCACCCTGCATAACGCCCACCAGCGCTTCACTGAATCCCACAACTACCGGTCTTCTCCCCTGCGGGTTCTCTATGCCGAACACAACGCGGCAGACAGCGATCTGACCCGCCGTCACTTGGCCCAGCATGCCCCCCATATCCGACTTACAGTGGTTACAGATGCCATGCAGGCGCTGGAGCGACTGCCAGCGGATGCAGCAACCCCTGTAGGTTTCGATGTGCTGCTGCTGGACTACCGTCTGCCAGGCATGAATGCCCTGGAATTGACCAAGGTGCTGCGGCTGGATCGGGGACTGGGCATCCCCATCGTGCTGGTGTCCGGCCAGGGCAGCGAGGCGGTGGCGGCCCAGGCACTGCGCCTGGGAGTGGATGATTTTATCTCCAAACACGAGGGCTATCTGTACGAATTGACCCCCACCCTGGATAAGGTGCGACAGCAGGCACAACTGCAGCATCAGCAGCGAAAGCTGCAGGCGACCTCCCAGCGTCTGAGCCATCTGCTGAACGCCAGTCCGGTCATTCTCTATACTCTGCGTCTCGAGGGGGATACAGCGGTCTTGACATGGGTGAGTGACAATATCAGTCAGCAACTGGGCTACTCGGTGGAGCAGGCCCTGGCACCCGGCTGGTGGTTCGATCACCTGTATGCCGATGACCGTGAAGCGATCCTGACTGCTGTGCAGACCCTGATCGCTGAAGGGCATCATGTCCATGAATACCGTTTTCTCGACTCTGCCGGCCAGGTGCGCTGGATCCATGATGAGATGCGCCTGCTTGACGACGCGCCGAACCAGCAGCCGGAGGTCATCGGCGCTTGGCGGGATATCACAGAGGCCAAGCAGGCCGAACAGGTGCAGCAGACCCGCATCGTGGTGCTCGATCGCCTGGGCGGTAATGCCAGCCTCTCCGGCATCCTGCATGATATTGCTACCCGATTGGAGCAGATCCGTCCACAGATGCTGGTCTCCATCCTGCTGCTGGACCCCCATACCAACCGGCTGTACACAGGGGCAGCGCCGAGTCTGCCGGGGGATTACAATGCGGCTGTGGATGGATTGGTGCCGGCGGAGGGGAAGGGCTCCTGCGGCACCGCCGCAGCCTTGGGTAAAACGGTGATCGTCGAGGATATCCAGAGCCACCCCTACTGGGCGGACTATGTGGATATTGCCACCAAGGCCGGGCTGTGCGCCTGCTGGTCGGTTCCCTTCAAGGACGAACAGGGTGAGGTGATCGGGACCTTCGCTGTCTACTATGCCCAGCCACAATCGCCATCGCAGATGGATCTCGATCTGATCGACGAATTCGCCCGTCTCACCAGCCTGGCGGTACAGCGGATACGTGTCACCACCGCCATGCGTCAGGCCGCGACGGTGTTCGAGAGCACCCAGGAGGGGGTGATTATCACCGATCTGCAACCCCGCATCCTCAATGTCAACCGGGCCTTTACCGAGATCAGCGGCTACACAGAGAGTGATGTGGTAGGGCAGAATCCCAAGGTGCTGCAATCCGGTCGGCACGATCAGTCGTTCTACCAAGCCCTGTGGGCCAGTCTGTTAGAGACTGGTTACTGGCAGGGGGAAATCTGGAACCGGCGCAAGAACGGGGAGCTGTTTCCCCAATTGCTCACCATCAGCACAGTACGGGATGAACGGGATAACCCCACGCACTATGTGGCAGTGATGACCGATATCAGCCAGATCAAACAGTCGGAGCAGCGGCTCGAGTATCTGGCCCACTATGATCCGCTCACTAATCTGCCAAACCGTCTGTTGCTCAACGCCCGGCTGAGGCACGCCCTGCAGCAGGCGGCCCGCTATCGGACACCCATCGCCGTGATGTTTCTCGATCTCGACCGTTTCAAGCAGATCAACGACAGTTTCGGCCATCCGGTGGGCGACCAGTTGCTCAAGGCAGCAGGCGAACGCCTCGGCCATTGTGTGCGCGTCAACGATACGGTGGCGCGGGTGGGCGGTGACGAATTTGTCCTCCTGCTGGAGGATATCAAACAGCCGGAAAACGCTGCCGTGGTGGCGGAGAAGATTCTGCTCGGGTTCACCGAGCCCTTCGATCTGGCCGGCCAGGAAATCTACATCACGCCCAGTATCGGCGTTTGTCTCTATCCGCGTGATGGCGAGGAGGCTGATACGCTGCTGCGCAACGCCGATACGGCCCTTTACGCGGCAAAGGGGCAAGGGCGCAACTGTTATGCCTTCTATAGCGAGCAGCTAACCGCCCATGCGTTCGAGCAGGTGATGCTGGAAAACAGCTTGCGCAAGGCCATTACACGCAATGAGCTGCTGCTCTACTATCAGCCTCAGCTGGATTTGCGCAACGGCCGGCTGATCGGTGCCGAGGCCCTGGTGCGCTGGCAACACCCGGACTTAGGGCTGGTTCCACCGATCAAGTTCATTCCCCTGGCGGAAGAGACCGGGCTCATCGTCGAGATCGGCGACTGGGTGCTGCAGACCGCCTGTACCCAGGCCCGGGCCTGGCTGGATCAGGGGCTGGAGATCGGCCGTATAGCGGTCAATGTGGCCGGGCCGCAGATTAAACGGCGGGCGATTATGGACCAGGTGCAAAGGGCGCTCGAGTCGAGTGGACTACCGGCGGAGCGGCTCGAATTGGAGGTGACGGAAGGTTTCATCATGGATGAGGCAGAAGGGAGTATCGAACTGTTGCGGGCTCTGCGCAGGTTGGGCGTCGGTCTTTCCGTCGATGATTTCGGCACCGGCTACTCATCTCTGGCCTACCTCAAACGTCTGCCCATCGACAAGTTGAAGATCGATCAGTCATTTGTGCGCGACATCCCCGGGGATCCGGATGATGTGGCCATCGTCAAGGCGATCATTGCCCTGGGGCAGAGCCTGGGTCTGGAGGTGATTGCCGAAGGTATCGAAACAGCAGAGCAGCAGCAGTTCCTGACCGCACAGGGCTGCAGCAAAGGCCAGGGTTATCTGTTTGCGCGGCCGTTGCCGGTGGAGGATTTTGTCGATTTCGTGAAAGGGCTTGAGTAAGCGCCATATTATCAGCCCGCGCAGCAGGAGAGCTGCCCGACATCCTTGCTGAAGGTCTGGGCGCAGAGCTTCAGCCCCTCCACCATGGTGAGGTAGGGGAAGAGCTGCCCGGCCAGGGCCTCCACTGTCATCTGGTTGACGAGTGCCAGCGCCGCACTCTGAATGATCTCGCCTCCTTCCGCTGCCAGGACCTGCGCACCTAACAATCGTCCACCAGATGCTTCTGCAACCAGCTTGATAAACCCCCGGGTATCGTAGTTGGCCAGGGCGCGGGGGACATTGTCCAGTGCCAGGGTGCGCGTCTCTACTGCGATGCCCTGGGCCTTGGCCTGGGCCTCGGTGAGGCCGACGGTGGCCACTTGCGGATCGGTGAAGACCACTGCAGGCATGGCGGTGAGATCCAGCGCCGCATCGCCACCGGTCATGTTGATGGCAGCCCGGGTGCCTGCGGCTGCGGCCACGTAGACATACTGGGGCTGATCGGTGCAGTCGCCGGCGGCGTAGATGTGGGGGACCGATGTGCGCATGTGCTGGTCGATGACGATGCCGCCACGCGGGTCGGTGGCGATACCGGCCCGTTCCAGGCCGAGCTGATCCGTGTTCGGGGCGCGACCGGTGGCCACCAGCAGGGCATCGCTGTGCAAGCGGCGGCCTCCTGCTTCCACCTGGAAGCCGGTGCCATCGTGGGAGATCCGCCCGGGGATCGTGTGTCGCATCAGCTCGATACCCTCCCCGGCAAGCACTTCGCCGAGACTGCTGTCGAATGCGGGATCCTCCCTGGAGAGCAGGGTGCTCCGGGCCATGAGCGTCACCGCGCTGCCCAAGCGACGGAAGGCCTGGGCCAGTTCCAGGGCAACTACTGAACCGCCAAGTACGATCAGATGCCTGGGCAGGTGCTCTGCGTTGAGCGCCTCGGTAGAGGTCCAGTAGGGCGTCCCCTCCAGGCCGGGGATCGGCGGGATCGCCGGGCGTGCGCCGGTGGCGATCAGGATCCGCTCCGCGGTGATCTGCTGTGGCCCGCCGTGGGCCTGATCGATGAGCAGCGTTTTGGCATCCTGAAACCTTGCCCACCCCTTGACCAGGCGGATATTCGGGTTGCCCTCCAGTATGTGCTCGTATTTGGCAAGCCGCAGCTCATCCACCCGTGCCTGCTGCTGTCTGACCAGCCGTTTCCGCTCGATCACCGGGGGCTGTTCCGCCAGCCCGTCGAAGGGGTTCGTGGCCTGCAGATGGGCGATGTGAGCGGCCCGGATCATAATCTTCGAGGGCACGCAGCCGATGTTGACGCAGGTGCCGCCGATCACTTCGTTGCCTTCGATGAGCGTGACTTGCGCCCCTTCTTCGGCAGCGCGGATAGCCGCGGCGAAGGCAGCGGAACCGCTGCCGATGATGGCGATCTGCAGGCCGGTGCCGTCTCCCTTTTCGATCGGGGCGGCGCTGTAGCCCTTCCGCTGCACCGCGTCGATGAGATCGCCAATCTCCATTTTGGATTGCAGGGTTATTTCTGCCAGGGCCGCCTGAAAGGAGACTCGGGCGTGCACGCCGGGCAATGCATTCAGCGCCGCCTCGGCGGTGCTGGCACAGTGTTCGCAGGTCATGCCCGAGATACGGAGCTTGAGATTGGTGTCATTCACAACGGTTGTCCTTGCATCCGGATGAGTGGGGCCGGAGAAGCGCATAGGCGGTCAATCCGACGAAGAAGACCAGCGCGGGCAACAGCACATAATCGAGCCAGCCCGCCAGGGCCGCCAGTCCGACTCCTCCCAGCAGTACCAGCAGCACCGGTGTGAAGCAGCAGAGGGCGGTCACCGCCGTGCCGGTGATGCCGGTCGCCAACAACCTGCGATGGTTCATTGCTCCGCCTTGAGTGTCGAGGGGTAGCCGGCATTGGCAGTGGCCTCGGTGAGGGCCTCTACGTCGGTCTGAGCAGGGTCGAAGGTCACTTTGGCGGTGCGGGTTTCATAGTCCGCTGAGGCGGCGATGACACCGGGGATCTTGTCCAATGACTTGCGTACCGTGATCGGGCACATGGTGCAGGTCATGTTCTCCACTGACAGGGTGATGGTCTTCAGTTCGATCCGTGGTGCGGCCTGCGCGGTGGAGAGCAGGGAGATGCTGGCCAGAAGCAGGGCGGTAAAGAGTGATTTGATCATGGGAATCTACCTCGGTCTGTTTGCCGTTATTCGAGTATCCAGGGAGCGTACCAGGGAAAGGTCAGCAGGGTGATCAGCAGAAGAGTGACCACCCAGAAGACGATGCGCTGGTTGCGCCGGTTTATCGGGGCGGCGCAGGGTGTTCCGGGGGTGCAGACTTGGGGCAGCAGATAGAGCTTGCGGAACGCCAGGCCAAGAAACAACAGGGTCACGCCGATGAAGATGGGGCGGTAAGGCTCCAGCGCAGTGAGGTTACCGATCCAGGCGCCACCCACTCCCAGCATCAGCAGTACGAACGGGCCGACACAGCAGAGTGACGCGCCCACTGCCGCCAGGGCTGCAGCGATCAGTGTGGTGCTCTTTGTTGTGGTCTGCTCCGCCATGACATCCTCTCTTTCGTTCAAGTGATAGAGGAAGTCTAAGCGCTGTACCTGGGTACGGTGTCAAGGGTGGGGGCGAATAATTACTCAGCCTGCCATTTGCGCCGAGGCAGCGCTTCTACGATTCTGTCAAGGCTGGCCCAGCAGCACGTAGATGGTGCTGTCCCCCTCTCCTGACAGACCCAGCGCGATGAAGAAAGGTCCGACGATACTGTCGGCGGCAAAGAAGATGCTGCTGCCATAGCGTGTCTTCTCCTTGTTCAGACTGCCGTTTCTGAACGTATTCCACACCTTCCCTACTTCCAGGGACCCACCCAGATAGAGGCCGCTGCCCAATGGCGCCGGCAGTGAGGTGATTCGACGGTAATACATGAGATTGCCATAGGCCATATCGTTACCACGGAACTGTTCATTGGCATAACCGGAGAGTTTGAGAAAACCGCCAAGCGGGAACTGATCGTAATAGGGCATCCCCTGTCCCAGGCTGGTCCCGGCATTGATGGTGCCAACGAGGCTGTTTGGACCGATACTGAAGGCCCCGTTCCAGCGACCGGACAATCTGACATACTCATCGTTGGCGCCAAATGAATTCAGCGGCATACGTGCGCGCAGGGCCAGCCGTTGTCCGCTGGTGGGGACATAGGGGCTATCCAGGGTGTCATAGATGAAACTGGCGCGAAGACCCGAATCGCCCTTGCGGCCATCGTCGAACAGAAAGGGGTCGCCGGTATCCAGTCTGAAGTCAGTCTGGCCAAGATAGGTGCCCAGCCGGAGTTCGGATGCGGTGCCGAAGGTCGTGCCGATATCGATGCCGAGATGGCTGCGGCGGATATCGAAGCGGGCGATGCGCCGCTGCCCCAGAAACAGGCTCAGAGGGGTCTCGGCGATATCCAGATAAACCGCAATGAAGCCGGCTCGGTCGAGCCTGATCGGCTGGAAGAACTCGGTGAACAGGCGTGGTTCGTTGCCGATGTCCAGCTCTGTGAGCCACTCCGCCCCCAACTGGTTGACCCATGTCTGGTTGTAGATGGCCCGTGCGCCGAAACGGGTGTCACCCTGGTAATCGCTCATGAAGCCGAGCCCGAAACTGAGATATCCTGGGCCTATGGATCTCTCCAGGGCGTTTATTATCAGCAGGTTTTTCTGATCTTGCCGGATGAGGCGGTAATTCAGTTGTTCGAAATCGGCCCGTCCGTAGAGCACATTGAGATCATTTTCCAGCGCCCGGCGATCGAGCGGCTTGCCTTCGATTTGTTGCACGAGAGGCTTGAACAGTTCGTCGTTGACACGTGTAAGTCCGACGATCCTCACTTCATCCACTGGCTTCTCGGGCGCTGTTCCGTTGCTGAAGCGGGATGCCTTCCAGTTGCGGTAGGTTTCTTCATCCAGGCTGTAGCGGACCAACCGTGGCGCCATCCGGCGTGCCGCCTGTTCTCCAGCTGCGATGGCCTCGGCGGCGCGGGAGAAGTCGGCGGCGGTGATGTCACCAAGCAGGGGCGTGATGAGCACATCCTTCTGCTTATCGATCTCCGCCAGTGACCGTTCCACGTTCTGTTCCGTAAGGATGGCGATCATCTGTCCCGCCACCCCCACCAGCGTATCCAGCTGATCGCGCGGCAGATAGGTGGAGCCCAGGTTGACGGCGATGATCACATCAACGCCCAGGGTACGGGCGACGTCCACCGGGAGGTTGCGTACCAGGCCTCCGTCCACGTACAGAACATCATCCAGCTCCTGGGGGGCGAACAGGCCCGGCACCGACATGCTGGCGCGAAGGACCTGGCTGAGAGGGCCATGATCGAACACCTTGATATGGCCATTCTCCAGGTTGGTGGCGATGGCGCGGAAGGGTATCGGAAGCTGGTCGAAATGCTCGATGCCTTCGCTGTTGCGGATCAGATCGGCAATGAACAGCTGCACCTTCTGTCCGGCAATGGCTCCTTTGGCGAGGCGAAGTCCTCCGTCCCGAACGCCAAGGGTGAAGTCCCAGGTTGGACGCTCGGATGCCAGCTTTCTGCGCGCCGGCCATTGCGGCCGTGGCGGGTCATCGTTGAACAGCTCGTTCCAGTCAGCACCGGTAACACGTCGCTCTATCTCCGTCAGTGGCATTCCGCTGGCATAGGTGCCGCCGACCAGTGCACCCATGCTGGTGCCGGCGATGGCATGGATCGGGATTCGCAGCTCCTCCAGTACCTTGAGCACGCCGATGTGGGCGGAGCCGCGGGCACCTCCACCGCTGAGGACCAGTCCGATCCGGGGCTGTGCCGGAAGGGTTTGATGGAAGAGCGCGATGGTGATGAAAAGGATGGCGGAAAAGATCTGTTTCATGGTCTGCGGGCGGCGAGATGGCTGGCGGCGGGGGTTCTCTGCATGTAATATGCCCAGCCTGTTTTCTTTGCAGGGAAATTCCGTTCCATGAGCATCAAATCGGACCACTGGATACGCCGCATGGCGGAGCAGCATAACATGATCGAGCCCTTCGTTTCCGGCCAGGTCCGGGAGCATGACGGGGAGCGGGTTATCTCCTATGGCACCTCCAGCTATGGCTACGATATCCGTTGTGCAAATGAATTCAAGATCTTCACCAACATCAATTCCGCTATCGTCGATCCGAAGAATTTCGATGCCAACAGCTTTGTCGATGTAAAGTCGGATGTCTGCATCATTCCGCCCAACTCATTCGCTTTGGCGCGCACCGTGGAGTATCTGCGGATTCCGCGTAACGTCCTTACCGTCTGCCTTGGCAAGTCCACCTACGCCCGTTGCGGGATCATCGTCAATGTCACCCCGTTGGAGCCGGAGTGGGAGGGCCATGTGACCCTGGAGTTCTCCAACACCACGCCATTACCGGCAAAGATCTACGCCAACGAAGGGGTGGCGCAGATTCTCTTTTTCGAATCGGATGAGGTGTGCGAGACCTCCTATCGGGATCGGGGCGGGAAGTATCAGGGGCAGGAAGGGGTTACCTTGCCAAAGCCCTGAGCGGGCTCAGGGCTGGTCATTCCGGTCATGCCAGCGGATACTGCGCAACTCCATCAGAAACCGGCCATCCTTCTCCTGGCGTTCAATCCTTACCGGCAGGTAGCCCAAAGCAGGGGCCAGCCAGAGACTGGCCTGGGAGCGGCGGCCCTGCTTGCTGCGTAGCATGTGGATGGTGCTGAAACGGCCGGCGGGGGTTTCGAGTTCAGCCTCTCCCTGATGGGAGAATAGATACTGCTTCAGGTGGCCCCCATCCGCTACGGGAAAGCCGATCTCCCGCTCCCCTTCCGCCATCGCCCGCATCAGTGCCAGCTGTTGACTGAATTTGTCCTGGGTGCCGGGTTCGATCGCCATGATCCACTTTGATCTGCTGCTCCGGTTGATGACGCGCATCTGTTGCCAGTCGAAATGGAGTTGCACATGGCGTGGGTGCTCCGAGCCGTTGTGTTGATAGCCGTAGTTGTCCGGGCGGACGCCCTGTTCGGTGATCTGCCCGTGACTGGTCTCGGTGATCTCGTCGTTACGCAGGACTGCGGTCAGTCCGACGGGCTGAGTGTGGGCGTGGTATTCATAGCGGCCATCGGGAAACAGGGTGAGCTGCACTTCTACCCGGGCAAATTCCAGGTAACCACGGCTCAGGCTGTAACTGGCGGTGAAAGGCCGCAACAGGGGGGCGCGCCCGGCCTCCGCCACTGCAATAGTGAGGACTATCAGCAGCGCGGCAGTGATCCTTCGGAGGATGTGCCAGCTGCCGGTCATTGTTCCGGCTGCTCTCCGGCCTCCATGATGACCGGTTGGTGGAGCGGCTCGCCGTCCAGGTAGGGCGTGCTGTCCTGCATTCTCAGGCGTCCTTCTGCGATCCAGCGAATCACCTCGGGGTAGATGACATGCTCCCGGGCAAGCACCCGGCGGGCCAGGCGGTCTGCATCGTCATCAGGCAGGACCGGTACCCTGGCCTGCAGCAGCAGTGGGCCTCCGTCCAGTTCATCGGTGACGAAATGGACGCTGGCGCCGTGTTCTGCATCGCCGGCGTCGAGGGCCTGCTGGTGGGTATGCAGCCCCGGATAACGGGGTAACAGCGAGGGGTGGATGTTCAGCATCCGGCCCTGGAAGCGGTGGACGAAGGCGGGGCTGAGGATGCGCATGAAGCCGGCCAGGATCACCAGTTCAGGATCGAAGGAGGACACCAGATCGGCCAGGGCCTGATCGTAGCGCTCTCGGTCGGGATACGCCTGGTGATCGAGCACTCGGGTCTCGATACCGGCCTGCTGTGCCCGCTGCAGGCCGTACGCGTCGGCCTGGTTGCTGATGACCGCCCGGATCTCGGCGGGTAGTTGCTGCTCCCGGATGGCATCTATGATCGCCTGCAGATTACTGCCGCTGCCGGAGATCAATACGACCAGGGGCAGCCGCCGAACCTCGCTCATGAGGCCCCCCGGCCGCTGATCTCCACCCGTGGAGGTTGATCGCTTGCCTCTATCCGGCCCAGGCGCCACACCTGCTCGCCCTCGCTGGAGAGCAGGCTCATGGCCCGCTCCGCCTCCTCTTCCGGGACGCAGACCACCATGCCGACACCGCAGTTGAAGGTGCGCAGCATCTCCGACTCAACCACATTACCCTGGGTCTGTAACCAGTCGAAGATGGCCGGCCGTTGCCAGCTGTCACCATCGATTATGGCCTTGGTGCCATGGGGCAGCACCCGTGGCAGGTTCTCCGGCAGGCCGCCGCCGGTGATGTGGGCCAGGGCGTGTATCTCCACCGCTTGATGTAGTGCAAGCAGGGATTTGACATAGATCCGGGTCGGTGCCAGCAGCGCCTGGCCGAGGCTGGTGTCGCCCATCGGCTGCTGCAGATCGGCGCCACTCACCTCCAGGATCTTGCGGATCAGGGAGTAGCCATTGGAATGGGGGCCGGAGGAGGCCAGGCCCAATAGTGCATCACCGGGCTGTACCTGGTCCGGCCCGATGAGGCGGGATTTTTCTGCGATGCCAACGCAGAAACCGGCCAGGTCGTAGTCCCCTTCGTCATAGATGCCGGGCATCTCTGCCGTTTCGCCGCCGGTCAGCGCTGCACCGGCCAGCTCGCAGCCACGGGCGATGCCGCGGATCACGTCGGTGGCGACCTCGACGTCCAGCTTGCCAGTGGCGTAATAATCGAGGAAAAACAACGGCTCAGCGCCGGTGACGATGATGTCGTTGACGCACATGGCCACCAGGTCGATGCCGATGGTGTCATGCCGCTCCAGCATCAGTGCCAGTTTGAGCTTGGTGCCGACGCCATCGGTGCCTGAGACCAGCACCGGTTCCCGGTACCGATCCAGGGGGAGCTCGAACAGAGCGCCAAATCCGCCCAGGCCGGTCATTACGCCAGGGCGAAAGGTTTGCTTTACGATCGGCTTGATGCGTTCGATCAGACTGTTGCCGGCGTCTATGTCCACGCCGGAGTCCCGGTAACTGAGGGTTGGCCCTCCGGATGTATCGTTCTGATCCACTGCTGGCTCCAGGATGGAAGAAATGGCTGGTCATTTTACCAATATCCAGCCGCGGGCGGCAGGGTTTTGCATAAATTAACCGCCGCCGGCGGTCTGCGAGCTTAGACAGGGAGCAGGCGGCAGGCTAGAATTGATCCCTGTTCTCGTGTTTCCGGGAATGTGACTCTATAGTTTGCTCCCCGCGCCAAGGATTTCAGATCTTCATGACTGTTTCGTTGCCTCCATTGAACGGCATTCCGGCCATTCGTCTGGCCATCGCAGGCCTCTTTGTCATCGTCTCTTCGCTGCTGTGCGTGATGCCGGCCTGGGCGGCCCAGGTGGAGGGGCTGTATCAGGCAGAGGCGCCCGTTGCAGGAGTAGAGGCTGCGGCGCGCAACCGGGCCATTCGCAGTGCCTTGGAGAAGGTGCTGGTCAAAGTGACGGGAAACCCCGGTATCGCAGCATTGAAAGGGATTGGCAACGAGCTGGATCAGGCGGCCAAATACGTGCAGCAGTACAGTTACCGGCTGCAGTCCATGCCGCCTGGTGCGCCGGCTGATGCCGAGCCGCAGCGCCTGCTGCGAGTGATCTTCGATGCAGCGGCGGTAGACCGTATGCTGCGCCAGCGTGGACTGCCGGTATGGAACGGGAATCGTCCGAGTATCCTGGTCTGGATGGGGTTGGAGCAGAAACGCAATCGGCGTCTGTTGCAGCCGGATCTGGACAACGGGTTGACTCAGGCGATCACCAGAGTGGCGGAAGAGCGGGGGCTTCCGGTGCTGTTTCCGCTGATGGATCTGGAGGACCAGGCGCGGTTGCAGGTCGCGGACTTGTGGGGGGGGTTCGAAAGCAATATCCGTGCTGCTTCGGAGCGCTATGGGCCGGACCTGATCCTTACCGGTCGTCTCTCCAGGGTCGCCAAAGAGGTCTGGCGGGGGCGCTGGCGCCTGTACCGGGGAGATGGCTTCAGTCAATGGGAAAACGAGGCCGGCAGCAGTGGTGCCTTGGCGGCCGATGCCATGCAGCATGCAGCAGACTTGCTGGCCGAGCGCTTTGCCCCGGCGGGTGGCGATGGCGGTCTGTCATCGGTGCGCATTCGTGTGAGTGGGGTCCATGACCTGGAAACCTATGCCCGGGTCGGACAGCTGTTGGCAACATTGAGCAACTTGGAGCGGTTGGCTGTCGTCTACGTGGAGCCGAATGCAGTTACCTATGACCTGCATGGCAGAGGTGGTATGGCTGCCGTCGAACAGCGGCTGCTGGTGGGTGGCGTATTGATGCCAGACCAGGATGAACCGGCTGCCGATGGATATTTCACAGAGGCTGTGGATCTCTATTTCAAGGTTCGATGAAACAGCACACCGCCGGGTGGAGGCATGAAAAGAGAAGACATCCCGAATCTGATCAGTGTATTACGGATATTCCTCTCCATTCCGGTGGTATGGCTGCTGCTGGAGCAGCGTTTCGACATTGCCTTGATCCTGTTCGCCATCGCCGGCATTTCCGATGGGCTGGATGGATACCTGGCCAAGCACTATGGTTGGCAGAGTCGTTTGGGCGGGCTGCTGGATCCGCTGGCAGACAAGGTGCTCCTGGTCTCCAGCTATCTGTCACTGGCGTTACTCGGGCTGATTCCTGTGTTGTTGATGCTGTTGGTGATCCTGCGTGATCTGATCATCGTCACCGGTGCCCTGGTCTATAACTTCCGTATTCGTGAACTGGAGGCGTCTCCCAGCCTGATCAGCAAGTTCAACACGCTGGCGCAGATCCTGCTGGTGCTGGCGGTGGTGCTGGACCGGGGGCTGGTGGCGTTGCCAGCTGCATTGCTGCAGGGGCTGATCTGGCTGGTGTTCGCCACCACTATCACCAGCGGCGTGAACTACGTCTGGGTCTGGAGCCGCCGGGCAGCAGACTACGGAGATCGGGGTGGGCGGTGAATGCCCTCGATCACGCTTTTGACGAACGGGATTGTGAGCCGGCGTTGGGCCGCCAGGGAGGCGCTGTCGAGTTGTTGCACGATCTCTAACAGGGAGCGCGGATCCCGCGGGGCGTGGCGCAGGATATAGTTGGCCGACTCCCGGGGCAGCGTCATTCCCCGCTTGCGGGCGCTGTGGGTCAACAGTGCATGTCGGCCTTCGTCATCCAGCGGATGCAGCTGATAACAGAGGCCCCAGCCCAGTCGGGAGCGCAGGTCCGGCAGTTGCAGCTGCAGCCTTGCCGGTGGCAGATCGGCGCTTACCATCAGTCCTGCTGCGCGGTCACGCAGCTGATTGAACAGCAGGAACAGGGCCTCCTCCCACTCCTCATCTCCGGCCACAGCCTGCAGATCATCGAGACATACGAGGTCCATGTCGCCCAGTGCTTCCAAGGCGGACGGGGTGATGTCTGTAAGGGTTCCCAGTGGCAGGTAGATGACGCTGCAGCCACTGGCTGACGCCTGCTGGCAGGCCGCCTGTAACAGGTGGCTCTTGCCGGTGCCACTTGCGCCCCAGAGATAGAACAGGGGCTCCCCCTTGCCGCTGGCGCCGGCCCGCAGCTGGTCGACCAGCTGTTCGTTGCCCCGGGTGATGAAGGCGTCGAAACTGGCGCTTTCCCGCAGTTCGATGCCAAGGGGGAGCTGCCTGCTCATCCGTCGTTGGAAAGTGTGCTGGCGGTGGTGGCCAGGCGCCGTCCCAGGGCTTGGCACAGGCGCCGCTCCTCGTCGCTCAAAGGCAGCTTGCTGTCGCTGCCTGCCAGATGGCTGGGACCGTAAGGGGTGCCACCGGTGGTGGTGTGCAGCAGATCGGTTTCACTGTAGGGCAGGCCCATCACCATCATGCCGTGGTGCAGTAGTGGCAGCAGCATGGACAGCAGGGTGCTTTCCTGCCCGCCGTGCAGGCTGGAGCTGGAGGTGAAGACGGCTGCCGGCTTGCCGATCAGGGCGCCGCTGATCCAGAGGGGGCTGGTGCTGTCGATGAACGCCTTCATCGCGCCGGCCATGTTGCCGAAGCGGGTGGGGCTGCCCAGGGCCAGGCCGACGCACGTCTTCAGGTCGTCCAGGTCGGCGTAGGGGGCCCCCTGGTCAGGCACCGCCGGGGCCGTCGCCTCACACACTGCGGAGACCTCGGGCACGGTGCGCAGACGGGCCTCGATGCCAGGGATCTCCTCCACACCGCGGGCGATCTGACGAGCCATTTCCGCGGTGGCGCCATAGCGGCTGTAGTAGAGAATGAGGATATGGCTCATGAGACGATATCCAGCACCTGTTCCGGGGGCCGGCCGAGGGCGGCCTTGCCATCATCGGTGAGTACAATGGGGCGTTCGATCAGCCGCGGATGATCGATCATCGCCTGAATCAACTGGCCGCGGGTCAGGTTCGGGTCATCCAGGCCGGCTTCCTTGTACTCCTTCTCCTTCTTTCTCATCAGATCACGGGGCTCCATGCCAAGCAGATCTAGGATTCGTTCCAGTTCCGCCTTGTCCGGGGGGGTATCCAGATACTTGATGATCTGTGGCTGGATGCCTTTCTGTTCCAGCAGCTGCAGGGTCTGGCGGGACTTGCTGCAGCGGGGGTTGTGGTAGATTTTTACGCTCATGGGGTGGTGATGCTCCTGGCTCCTGGGGGTTTGGCTGTTGGCCTGCTATTGTATCGAACCGGCGCGGAGAAAAAACAGCCGGATTGGTGTCATAACAAGGGGCGCACCGTTGAATTCTGAGACAGGCTGCCAATAGGAGGAAAAATGGATATGAAAGTGAATGCATCCCTGCTGTTTCTGTGCAGCTTGCTGTTGGCGACGCCGCTGGCTGCCGAGCCGGTGGATTTCGTGTTGCAGGATCTGCAGGGTAAGCCGCGACACCTGGCGGATTACCGGGGTAAATGGGTGTTGGTCAACTATTGGGCCACTTGGTGCCCGCCATGTCTGGAGGAGTTGCCTGATCTGGAGGTATTCTATAACAAGCATAAGGATACGGATGCCATCGTGATCGGTGTCAATATGGAGGATATCCCCCTGCAGCAGTTGCGGACATTCGTCGAGCAGCAGTTTCTCAGTTTTCCCATACTGCGGGGAAAGCCGGCCCAGCGTACGGCCTTGGGCGCCATACCTGCTATGCCGACCTCCTATCTGATCTCTCCCGAGGGTGAAGTGGTTGCCCGTCAGGTCGGTATAGTGAGTGGTGAGATGATCGAGCGTTTTATCGCCAACTATGGCCTGAAGAGGAATGATCGATGAAGATTTGTCTGCGTTGCCGGGTTTCAGGCAAGGTACAGGGGGTGTTCTTTCGTGCATCCGCTCGTCATCAGGCCCTGCAGCTGGGTATCAATGGTCATGCCCGCAACCTGCTGGATGGCCGGGTCGAGGTGGTGGCCTGTGGTGACGCGGAAGCGGTGGATGCGCTGAAGGCGTGGCTGACCCGCGGGCCGGACGGGGCCCGGGTCAGTGGTGTCTCCTGTGAGGTCATCGATTTGCAACCGGTACAGGGGTTTTCTGTTCTCTAACCCAGGAATTTACAGGTCAGGCACCCCCAGGCCAAGCCGCGAATCCACAGCTTGTGTCCGGGCACGATCAAGGGGCATGGTCTGGCAGGTTACTCAGTTTTTCTCTGCGGCAGGCTCAGTAATGGGTTCCATTTCGCTGTTGCTTGCTGGCACAGGGGCCGGCACAGCGGCATCAGCCGTCGTTTCGGCTGACGCATCGTCGTCAGCAACGGACGGGCCATCCGGTTCCGCTGGCAGCGTCGTTGCTGGTGTGGCTTCTGCGGCCGGTGTGTCCGCTTGCTCATCCATCTGATCTGTAGCGGGTTGCGCTGCCTGAGGTGTCTGGTTCTCTGCTTGGGGCGCCTGTTCCGGTCCCTCCTCGACGGGTTGTGCAGCAGATGAGGGCTGCGCTGGAGGAGGTGGAGCGGTAACCTCTCCATCCATGAGCGCCGGCTGCGCTTCATGGGGAGGCTGTATGGGGTTGGCAGTTGCAGCCGTCGGCAGTGATGGTGTTCCCGGCTCAGGGGCGTCCGGTGTCGTCGTCACCGGTGGTACCGTGGTGGGATACCCTGGCATCTGACCATAGGGGATGGTCGGCCCGGTATCGTATGGGGGCTGCCATGGTTGGGGTGCCGAATAGGAGGGCCGCTGATAATGGGGGGCTGGGGGGGCATAGTCGTAGCCGTTGCCGTATTCAGGGTAGTCGTACCCCTGTGCCCCCCAGGGTGCCATATCGTAGGCCGGGCCTGGCATTGGCCAGTTGGGCGGCTGTCGGTTTGTCGGCTGCTGCCCCCAGCGATCCGCAGCATTCCCGTAGGGCATACCGTATGGGTCGTATCGTCCTGCTGGCGGCGGGTAAAAGGGTTGCCGGTAGAATGCCGCATCAGTTCGACTCCCGGACCAGTATTCCTGCGTCATGGTGCCTTTCTGGCCCCAGGGACGAAAGGTCGCTTCCGGCGCGCCCGGCTGACGATTCAGTTCTGCCGGCAGTCCCTGGGTATTTGGCGGGTAATAAGTGGGGCCCGCATAGCCGTATGGTGAAGAGGATGGCTCACCCCATGGCTGGTGCTGTTCCTCTGGTGGGTTCGGATAACCGGTGGAGGGTGGTGCGTAGGGTGTCGTCTCTCCCCATTGTCCAGTGGTTGGTGCGGATCGATAATAGTCTGTATATGGTGCGTCTGGTGGTGGAAAGCCGTTACCAAAGGTCGCCGTGGCAGTGATCAGAGCCAATATGCATCCAATGCCCTTTACCGGGTCTCTCATTGTTATACTCCCCCATTTCTCAATTGTGGTGCAGCCATCATCAATGATTTATTCACTCCTGCAGCCCGTCGGTTCGTCTGGCTGTATGATGATCTCCGCCAAGCCTGAGGATATGGCTGAGAATGTCCATCCAGGTTGCGCGTTTGATTCAATACTAATGCGCCTATTGCAGGGCGTCCACAGTCAGGTACTGGTATGCAACTTCCGCCTCTGACACCAGGTCGTATCATCCGGCGTTATAAGCGGTTTCTTGCTGATGTGGAGCTCAATGACGGTTCGTCGGTCGTTGCCCATTGCCCCAATACTGGGAGTATGACGGGGTGCTGGGTGCCTGGAGCACCCGTGGAACTGAGCTATAGCGACAATCCGAAACGCAAGCTGGCCTGGACCCTGGAGCGGGTGGATATGGGGCGGGGCTGGGTCGGGGTGAATACCAGCCGGACCAATGCCGTGGTTGCAGAGGCGCTGATGCAGGGGGCGGTTCCCTCTCTGAGTGGTTATGCCACTCTGCGCCGGGAGGTGACCTGCGCGTTACCGGGCCACCCTCGCTCCCGTCTCGACCTGATGTTGACTGATGGTCCTGCAGAAGATGTGTTGGTAGAGATAAAGAATGTCACCTTGCTGGAAGGTGACAGGCTGTTGTTTCCCGATGCGGTGAGCACTCGTGCCCTGAAACATATCGAATTGTTGCACCAGATCGTGCAGCAGCAGGGCTGTCGGGGGGTGATCCTGTTCGCTCTCAACCGCCCTGAAGGCAGCTGTTTCTCCCCCGCGGCGCGGGTCGATCCTGTCTATGCGAGGCGCTTGCAAGAGGTCCTTGGGGATGGTGTGGAGGCGGTGGCGCTGCGAATCCGGCATACGGTGGATGGAATGGAGGGGGGAGAGGTGGTGCCGGTGGTGGTTTGAAGCTCAATAGCCGGCGGAACTGAGGTCGAGGCCGACAGGGGTGTCGGCAAGACGAACGATGCCGCTTTCGATGCAGCCGTCGGGTAGCAGTTCCAGCCAGCGGGCGCCGGGGGGCTCATGATCGATGCCGAAGTGGTCCTGTCCCGGGGTGAATTGGATACAGGTGGAAGGGGTGCCCATGAGACGTACGCCTTTGCGCTGATCCTCGAAAGTTTGGTGGATGTGCCCCCACAAGATCCCTTTCACCCCAGGGTGGCGGTCGATCACGCGGAAGAAGTCTGCGGGGTTGTCCAGGGCCATACTGTCCATCCAGGCACTGCCGATGGGCACCGGGTGATGATGTAGGCAGACCAGGGCGTTGTGCTCTGGATGTGTTGCCAAGGCCTGGTCGAGCACAGCCAGTTCGGCAGGCGGAAGATGGCCCCCCTCCTTCCCGGCTACGGCAGAGTTCAGCATGACGATCAGCCAGTTGTCCCGCAGAATGGTCTTGGCGGTGCTGATGGTGCCCTGGTTCATGTGCCGGTCCATGGTTTCCGGTATGTCGTGATTGCCGGGCAGGCAATAGACCGGTGTCGATCGGCTGGAAAGGTGCTCGGTCAGCCATTCATACCCTGCACTGGTGGCGTCGTGAACCAGGTCTCCGGTGGCCAGAATCAGGTCCACCGGATCGTTCACTGGTAAAACCATATCCAGAAGGGATATAAGGGATTGGCGTGTATTCAGGCCCACCAGTGCGCGCCCGGCGTCAGCATAGAGGTGGGTGTCGGAGATTTGCAACACCCGAATACCCTTTCTGGCAGAGGCGCCTGCCTGTCCCTGTTGTGTGATGTCGCTGATGTTATGGCTCATGAAAAATGATACCGGCCCTTGCTTCGAGGTGCCCTGCATCCACCAGAGGCGTGCCTCCCATACGGCTATTGTATTGGACAAATCGCTTTTTAAAATGATTTTCTGGCCTTACCATGCCCGATTGTGGACTGAATCACGATTCAGCCAGGAAGCTGTCCGGTTTAGAGTTAATCTACTCGGGGATTACTCCTGCACCCATGCAATCGTGCGCTGGAGGGAGGGTAGCCCGAATATTCCAGATTTTTTTGTTGCACAGGCCCAACTATACGCCCGCAATTTTGTGAAAATTAGGCCTTGCTCTCCCATCATGCTTGCTATGATCGTGTAAATTTAGAGGAACAAGGATCGCCATGACTCTTAACGAACTGCGCTACATCGTTGCGGTTGCCAGGGAGCGCCATTTTGGCCGTGCCGCCGACAGCTGCTTCGTCAGTCAGCCGACCCTGAGTGTGGCGGTGAAGAAACTCGAGCAGGAATTGGGTGTGATGCTGTTCGAGCGTGGACAAGGGGATGTGGCGGTCACTCCGGTAGGGGAGCGGGTGGTGGCACAGGCGCAGCGGGTGCTGGAGCAGGCGGAGTTGATCAGGAAGATGGCCCAGCAGGGCCAGGATCAACTGGAGGGGGCATTGCGTGTGGGTGCGATCTACACCATTGGCCCCTATTTGTTCCCTGTCCTGGTGCCTCTGCTTGCAGATCTGGCCCCGCGCATGCCGCTCTACATCGAGGAAAACTACACTGCCGCGCTGAGTCAACAGCTGAAACAGGGTGAGCAGGATGCCATCATTATCTCTTACCCTTTCGAGGAGCCAGGTATCGAAACCTTGCCTCTGTATGAGGAGCCGTTCGTGGTGCTGATGCCTGCCAATCACCCCTGGACCAAACATAAGGCGGTCGATCTGAAGCAGCTGAACGAGCAGCCGGTGTTGCTGTTGGGGCCGGGGCACTGTTTCCGCGACCAGGTGCTGAAAGCCTGCCCGGGGTGCCTGCGTCCGCATTCGGCAGAGCAGGGCTTACAAGGGAACTTCGAGGGGGGGTCTCTGGAGACGATGCGCTATATGGTCGCCAGCGGGCTGGGTGTCACCGTGCTGCCACGCTCGGCAGCGGCTGTCGAGCGGTTTCCTGCGGGGGTGGTCGAGGTCCGTCCGTTCAAGGATGTTGCGCCAAGTCGCGTGGTGGCCCTGGCCTGGCGACGCTCATTTCCTCGTCCGCAAGCGATCGAGGTTCTGGCGCAGGCGGTAAGAGAGGCGGATCTCTCCGGGGTTCGACTCCTGGAAGCCTGATTTTTTGGCTTTATGGGGCTGCAGCTGAACCAATGAAAACCGGCCGGCCCATGATTGGACCAGCCGGTATTTTATTGCCCAATTATGCCTGGATCAGGCTGGAGCTTAAGCCTTCCCGCGCTTGGCCCTTCCAATCCCGAAGAGGCCAACCAGCCCAGAGCCGAACAACCAGACTGCAGCGGGAACCGGTACTGCCGAAAGGTCATCGATGGAAACCGCTATGCTTTCGGAGTTGTCGGAGGCGAGTTTCGAGTCCCAATAGAAGAGAAGCAACTCGCCGGCCTCGGTTGCGGTCAGGTTGAAGCTGGTGCCGAGCAGGTAGTAGCTGCTGCCGATTGCGCCAACGAGTGAGCCGTAGGGGGCAGAAAAGCCATTCTGCGTCCACAGTCCCCAATCCTTGCCGATCTTGGTGCCAGCGGCTTCCCCGGACTCATCGCTTCCGGTGGCAAACAGATCTGCGACAAGGCCGTCCGCATTGGACCAGCGTGGTAGTGGGCCGGCGCTCCACAGATCAGTGGTGCTGGCAGAGCCGGTGATCATGTCACCGACGTTGAATATAATCCCCGTGCTTAGGCCTGTTCCATTTGCACCGGTGTCCGTCGAGCTGGCATGCGTCTGTGCATCCACGTTGAACTCGATCAACGCAGAATTGGCGGCCGATGCAGACAGGGCGAACACAAGCGCACCTAAGAGCTTTGTGAATTTGCTAAGTCTAGCCATTAATTTTATCTCCTTAAATATGCAGGTATTTGGGCACGAACTTATATGCACGAATCTTGCCAGTATTTTTAATCCCTTGATTTCCATTGTAATGCCTGATATTTCCCGGTCTCCTTGTGCTGTTGACTGTAAAATTATTTGACACCTGGGGTGTTGTTTGACAGGTCTCAGAAGTTATCCGTATTGGTGAACAGCCCCACCCGCAGATCGCTGGCGCGGTAGATCTCACGACCGTCAACCTTCATTATCCCATTGGCGACGCCCAGCACCAGTTTGCGACTGATCACCCGCTTCATGTCCAGGTGGTAAGTCACCTTCTTTGCGCTGGGCAGGACCTGGCCGGTGAATTTCACCTCGCCCACGCCAAGGGCCCGACCGTGGCCGGGGTTACCGATCCAGGCGAGGAAGAACCCGACCGCCTGCCACATGGCATCCAGGCCCAGACAACCGGGCATCACCGGGTCGCCGGGGAAGTGGCACTTAAAGAACCAGAGGTCGGGGTCGATGTCCAGCTCCGCCAGGATCTCCCCCTTGCCAAAGGCGCCGCCCTCGTCCGTGATGCGGGTGATGCGGTCCATCATCAGCATGTTGGGCGTGGGAAGCTGGGCGTTTCCGGGGCCAAACATCTTGCCGTGGCCGCATTCCAGTAGCTGCTCGTAGGTAAAACTTTCTTCTTTTGCCATGTGTGTTCCGATTGGTTTGCTGGCCGGAAAGGCGGTGAGTTTCCTGTTTACCCCAGGTGGTTGTCAAATAAAGCGCAGTTAGGTGCCTATAATCGTTCACCCGGTCCTGCGCCTGAGCAAGGCCTTAAGGTCCGGTTCAGGACTCCAGGCGCTGCCGTAGCAGCGGGATGATCTCTGCCAGGGGGATCATGCTGTTTTCGCTGTCAGTGCGGGCGCGATATTCCACCGTGCCTTCATCGAGCCCCCGTTCCCCGACCACCACCCGGTGCGGTATGCCGATCAGCTCCATATCGGCGAACATGAAGCCGGGACGAACGTCGCGATCATCCAGCAGTACTTCGATGCCGGCATCGGTCATCTCCTTATACAGGCGTTCCACCGCATCCCGCACCCGCTGGGATTTGCTCATCTTCATCGGCAGCAGGGCGACCTGGAACGGGGCGATGGCGCTGGGCCAGAGGATGCCGCGCTCATCGTGCCGTTGTTCGATGGCGGCTGCCACCACTCGTGATACGCCGATACCATAGCAGCCCATGGTCATCACCAGCGTGCGCCCGTTCTCATCCAGTACGGTGGCATTCATCGCCTCGCTGTATTTTTTTCCCAGCTGGAAGATGTGTCCCACCTCGATGCCGCGGGCAATGGTCAGGGTGCCTTTGCCATCCGGGCTCGGATCGCCTTCCACCACATTGCGCAGGTCCGCCACTTCAGGCAGGGGCAGGTCCCGCTCCCAATTGATGCCGAAGTAGTGTTTGCCATCGATGTTGGCGCCGGCACTGAAATCGGCGGTGACGGCCACCGTGCGGTCGATGATGCAGGGAATGGGCAGGTTCACCGGGCCCAATGAACCGGGGCCGGCACCGATGATGTCGCGGATCTCCTGTTCGCTGGCGAAGCGCAACGGGCTGGCCACCTGGGGCAGCTGTTCCGCCTTGATCTCGTTCAATTCGTGGTCGCCGCGCACCAACAGTGCGATGAATTCCGCCTCCTGCCCTTCGTCGGCGGCCACGATCAAGGTCTTCACCGTCTGTTCGATGGGCTGGTCGAACTGTTCCACCAGTTCCTGAATGGTCTTCGCATCGGGGGTGTCCACCAGGCGCATCTCCTCTGTCGCCGGTGGGCGTTGGCTGGTATGAGGGAGCGCCTCGGCCTTTTCCACGTTGGCGGCATAGTTGCCATCGGTGGAGAAGGCGATGGCGTCTTCACCGGAGTCGGCCATGACGTGAAACTCGTGGGAGGCGTTGCCGCCGATGGCCCCGCTGTCTGCCTGTACCGCGCGGAAGTCGAGTCCGCAGCGGGAAAAGATGCGGCTGTAGGCCTGGTACATGGCGTCATATGTTTGCTGCAACGATGCCTGGTCGGTATGGAACGAGTAGGCATCCTTCATCAGAAATTCACGCGCGCGCATGACGCCGAAGCGGGGCCTGATCTCATCCCGGAACTTGGTCTGGATCTGGTAGAAATTTACCGGCAGCTGTTTGTAGCTGTGCAGTTCGTTGCGGGCCAGGTCGGTGATGATCTCTTCGTGAGTGGGGCCGAAACAGAACTCCCGTTGATGGCGGTCGTGAATGCGCAGCAGTTCCGGGCCATACTGCTCCCAGCGGCCCGATTCCTGCCACAGCTCAGCCGGCTGCACCGCCGGCATCAGTAGCTCCAGGGCGCCGGCGCGGTCCATCTCTTCACGCACGATCCTTTCCACCTTGCGCAGCACCCGCAGTCCGAGAGGCAACCAGGTATAGAGGCCGGCCGCCAGTTTGCGGATCAGGCCGGCACGCAGCATCAGCTGGTGACTGGTGATCTCGGCGTCGGAGGGGGTTTCCTTCAGAGTTTGGAGGGGGAACTGGGATGTGCGCATGATGGGTCCAAAGTGGTGTTGAGCAAAATCACCATTCTAACCCGAATGGATGATCTCCAGCAGCAACTAGTTGACATCCCTCCAAAGGCGCATCTTCGGGATGATTGTGCCATATTCGACATGAACGGGGGGTTGTTGGGTGACGCGGGACTGACTGGTTCCGGATGTTCCCCGGGCTGCCCTTGACTCAAGGTTTCTCATGAAATGGACGATACTCAGACAATGGATCTTCTGTCATATGCGTGTTCTCGATACAGTCAGCGGGGTTCTGCCCAGCGCTATCGGCGATGGGTTGGGCAGGCAGGCCGTGCGGCGCTCCCTGGGCTGAGGCAGTGGCGGCGTAAGGGTGGTGGTCCGTGTGCGCACGCATGAGCATGATCCGGTGCCGCCTGCTGCCAGTGCTTTTTCTGTTCTGGGTGGGCCTTGCGCTGGCCGGCGGCCTGCTGCTGGATGATCGGCTGTTGTCATGGGTGAAGGCTAAGTATGGCGCTGCTGCCGAACTGCGGGTATCCGCCTGGCGAGACCTGATGGCTGATAGTCAGGGGTTGGATGAAGCGGAAAAGCTGCGGCGGGTGAACAGCTTTTTCAATCGCCTGCCCTGGTCCACCGATCGCTTGCTCTGGGGCAAGGAGGATTATTGGGCGACGCCAATCGAGATGTTGGCTATCGATGGTGCGGATTGCGAGGATTATTCCATTGCCAAATACTTTACCCTGCGTGAGCTGGGGGTTCCGGAGGAGAAGTTGCGTATCATGTATGTCAAGGCCCTGGAACTGAATCAGGCCCATATGGTGCTTACCTACTACGCTACGCCGGATGCTGTGCCGCTGGTCCTGGACAACATTAAGCCGGATATTCTGCCGGCCGATCAGCGCCCCGATCTGGCACCCGTCTACAGCTTCAACGCCTCCAGCCTGTGGTTGGCGAAGCAGCGGGGTAAGGGGCGCCTCGTGGGTGAATCGGCGCGCATCAGCCTGTGGCGTGACCTGCAGCAAAGAATGGCGACGGAGGGGCAAGAGTGATGTGGCGTTTCGAACTAATCCTATTCCCGGTCTGGAGCGGCCTGCTCGATCAGGTGCTTTCGACGATTCCCGTTTTCCGGAGGAACAGATGACCCTGTCACGACAACTGATAGCATTGCTGCTGCTACTGCTACTGGTGGTTTTTACCGGAACTTTTCTGATCAGTGCCCAAAACACCCGGGTCTTTCTTCAGGAGCAAATGGCTTCTCATGCCCAGGATACGGCCACCTCGCTTGCGCTGTCCATTTCTCCCTACCTGATCAAGGACGATATGGTCATGGTGACATCGATGGTGGACGCCATTTTCGATCGTGGCTTCTATCGGGAGATTCGGGTGGAGCGGCTGGATGGTACACCGTTGCTGAAGCGAGAGTTGCCGGTGGTGATCGACGGGGTTCCAGACTGGTTCATTCGGCTCGTCGACCTGCGTACCCCGACTGAAGAGGCGCTGATCACATCAGGCTGGACTCAGGAGGGAAGGGTCCTGGTCCTGAGCCACCCCGGCTACGCCTATGCCCAGTTGTGGGAGAGTCTTGTCGGGATTTCGCGCTGGTTCCTGATTAGCGGGCTGGTCGTTTCCCTGCTCGGTGCCATCTTATTGCGTTGGGTGTTGCGCCCGCTACGTGATATCGAGCGGCAGGCGAACGCCATCAGTGAGCGGGAATTTCCGGTGCTGAAGCGGTTGCCGTATACCCGGGATCTGCGTTCCATCGTGCTGGCCATGAACCGGATGTCCCGGAAGGTTGGGCAGATGCTGATGGAGTCCGAACAGCTGGCCGCCGGGCTGCGTCGAGAGGCCTATCAGCATCCGGTCACCGGGCTCTCGAACAAACGCCATTTCATGGATACCCTGGCCAGTCTGATCGATTCCCCGGAGGAGTTTTCTCACGGTGCCTTGTGTCTCATTCAGCTGAACGAGTTCAAGCGTTACAACGATAGCAAGGGTTATATGGCCGGTGACGAGTTGCTGCAGGATGCGGCCCGTCTGCTGCAGCAGTTGGCCGAAACCATTCCCCGCAGCCTGTTGTCACATCTCAATGGGGCGGATTTCGCTCTGGTGGTGGAGGCGTGCAGTGAGGATGAGGCGGCGCAGCTGGGTTCCCGTATCAGTGCAGCGCTGGCTACGCTCTATCCTGCGGGCCGGTGTGATTCGGCCGATGTCTCCCATACCGGTGTGGCCTACTATACCGGCGATCAGTCTCTGAGCGAGTTGCTGTCCGAGGCGGATATGGCGCTGCAGCAGGCGCGCCAGAAGGAGGCCAATGGCTGGTGCCTGGCTGACACCGCGAGTCGGCGCAGTCATCCGGTCAGAAGTGCATCCCAGTGGCGCGCCTTCATCGAGCAGGCGCTGGCTATGGATCGTATCCAACTGCAGCGGCAACCCGTGGTCTCCGCGCCCGGACGGGAGTTGCTGCATTATGAGGTGTTGGTGCGGATTGCCGATCCCTCGTCGGGGGATGAGACCTCCTTGGTGAATGCGGGGATATTCATGCCCCAGGCGGAACGCGCTGGCATGACGGCAGAAATCGACCGTGCCGTGGTGGCTCGGGTGCTGGCCGATCTTACAAGCGATCATGGGCAGCGTTGCGCCGTCAACATATCTCCTCAGTCGTTGCAGACGCCCGGCTTCCTCGAGTGGCTGGAACAGCAGTTACAGGCCCATCCCGCTGCGGCAGAACGGATCATCTTCGAGATGCCGGAATACGGTGCGCTGGGGATGTTGGATCAGGTGCGGAACCTGATCCAGGTGTTGGAGCGCTATGGCTGTGAATTCTCTCTGGATCATTTTGGACGCAGCCTGCGCTCTTTCGCCTATCTGCGCTCGTTCAAGACCCACTACCTGAAGATTGACGGGAGTTATATGCGCTCATTGGGTGAGGGCGGGGACAACTACTTCTTTCTCCAGGCGCTGGCCAAGATCGCCCATGGACTGGACATCAAGGTGATTGGGGAATCGATTGAGACCGAGGCGCAGTGGGAACTGCTGCCGTCGCTGCATATCGATGGGGCCCAGGGGTATTTCGTGGGGCGCCCGGAGTAGCGCGGGCAGCATAAGCATCCGTCCTGTTGTGTTGAAAACGGGGCTGTTGTCCCCTGTCAGAGGACGCCATGAATCCATCCATGGGGCCCGACTGCGGCTATCCCTGGTCGCAGACGCCCCGGCGGGTGACAACAGCCCCACAGCGGGATTAACTTGGTGCTTGCTCGGCAGTATTGACCCCACTCGTCAGAAGGTGGTGCCGTTCCAACCCCACATGTTGCGCTGCGCGTCACTGAACTCGATGTATATCCGCTCGGGTGGGATCGCCAGCTGCTCGCTGATCGCCTCGCACAGGCTTGCGGAGAAATCGCGGGTGCGGTCGACTGGCAGGCCGATACTCTTCAGTTCGAGATAGGCCAGAGGCTGGTCGTTGCCGGCGAACAGCATGGTCTGGTCTTGCTGCAGGATGACCATGACATAGCGTTCCGGTTTGCCGAGCATCTCCGCCACCAGGGCGGACAGATGCCGGAGCAGCGCTTGCCGCCGGCTCTCCTCTACCGGCGCATTGGTCTGGATCTTCAGTAATGGCATCTCATAGCTCCTTACAATTTTTCCTTATTTTCTCCATTGTGGCTTTTATTTCCCGCTGGCGCTCTTCTGCCGTAGGGTGCCGGTACTGGCCGTTGGCGCCGAGGATCTTTTTTCTTGCCGGTCCTTGCAGGATCTTAAGGTTGTGCCGGGCAGCGGCGCAGTTGCGCTGTTGCTCACGCTGGATTTGCGCCTGATTCTGCTGTCGCCGCATCTTCTCTCGATCTTTCTCCCGGCGATCCTCCATTGCCTGCCATTGCAGGTCCAGCTTCTCCCAGGACTTGTTTTCGTCCGGTGGTGGCGGGGGCGGTTTGATCCTGGTGGCTGGCTTGCCGCCGGGTGGAGGGATCTGTGAATAGACCGTAACGCCGTTTTCATCCACCCAGCGATAAGTGCCGCCCGCCAGGGCGATGCCGGCATGCCATAAGCAGGCCAGGAAGATGATCTGGAGTTTGTGAGTCATGGCCGATTCCAACTGGGAAGATGTCTCAATTATGCGGCATGAGACGGTCAGGGCAAGTGCCTGATCCCTGATGATGCCGAGTGGTTATGTGGGACATAAGGTTTTCGGCTTGCCCTTGACCTGGGAGCCCAATGTTAGTAGTTTGCACTGTTTCTGATTTTTCCCTGTTCATTCTGTTTGTCGGCGGTCTGATGCCGGTCGGCGAGAGGGGGTCGTTGTTGTGGAATTGAGTGGTGCCGAGATCGTCGTTCAGTGTCTGAAAGACGAAGGCGTGGAGCATGTGTTCGGTTACCCCGGAGGGGCCGTTCTTCATATATATGATGCGATATTCCAACAGGATGATGTCAAGCACATCCTGGTGCGACATGAACAGGGCGCGGTACATGCAGCGGATGGTTACTCCCGCTCGACCGGCCGGCCGGGCGTGGCCCTGGTCACCTCGGGGCCTGGTGCCACCAATGCGGTCACCGGGATCGCCACGGCCCATCTCGATTCCATTCCATTGGTGGTGTTGACCGGCCAGGTACCGACACCTTTCATCGGCAGCGACGCCTTCCAGGAGGTGGATACCATTGGCATCACCCGCCCCTGTGTCAAGCATAACTTCCTGATCAAGGACGTGCGTGACATCGCCGATACCATGAAAAAGGCGTTCTACATTGCCACCTCGGGCCGTCCGGGGCCGGTGGTGATCGATATTCCGAAGGATATTACGGATCCCACCATCAAGATTCCGTACGACTATCCCAAGAAGGTGAAGATCCGTTCCTATAACCCTGTGACCAAGGGGCATCTGGGACAGATCAAGAAGGCGATGGACCTGATGTTGTCGGCCAAGCGCCCGGTATTCTATACCGGTGGCGGCGTGGTTCTGGACGATGCCGGAGAGCAGCTGCGCGAACTGGTGCGGGAGCTGGGTTTTCCGATCACCAGCACCCTGATGGGCCTGGGTGCCTATCCGGGCAGTGACCGGCAGTTCCTCGGCATGCTCGGCATGCATGGGACCTATGAAGCGAATATGGCGATGCACGAGACCGATGTGTTGATTGCCATTGGTGCCCGCTTCGATGACCGGGTGACGGGACAGGTCGCTCAATTCTGTCCCAATGCCCGGATCATTCATGTGGACATAGATCCCTCTTCCATCTCCAAGAACGTGCGGGTGGACGTGCCCATCGTTGGGCCGGTCAAACGGGTGCTGAAGGATATGCTGAAGCTGCTTGGCGAACGCAAGAAGCGTCCACAGGAGGAGAGCATCCGTAAGTGGTGGGCGCAGATTGATCAGTGGCGCGGCATGCAGTGCCTGAAGTACGACCAGAAAAGCAGCCGCATCAAACCCCAGTATGCCGTCGAGACCCTGCACCGGGTGACCGGAGGCGACGCCTTCGTTACCTCGGATGTGGGCCAGCACCAGATGTTCGCCGCCCAGTTTTACCGTTTCGACCAGCCGCGTCGCTGGATCAACTCCGGTGGTCTCGGCACCATGGGTTTTGGCCTGCCGGCAGCCATCGGCGTGCAGATGGCCCATCCTGGTGCTGAAGTGGCAGTGGTCACCGGCGAAGCCAGTATCCAGATGTGCATCCAGGAGCTGGCCACCTGCAAGCAACACGATCTGCCGATCAAGGTGATGCTGCTCAACAACGGCTATATGGGTATGGTGCGTCAGTGGCAGGAGTTCTTCTATGATGGCCGCTATGCCCACTCCTATGTGGATGCATTGCCGGATTTCGTCAAGCTGGCGGAGAGCTATGGTCATGTCGGCATGAAAATAGAGCGTCCGGAAGACCTGGAAGGGGCGATGAAGGAGGCCTTCTCCCTGAAAGACCGGCTGGTATTCATGGATGTGGTGATCGATCCCACCGAGAACGTTTATCCCATGATCGAGGCGGGCAAGGGCCACCATGAGATGTATCTGCCGCCGGAGAGTGAGCTGGTATGAGACACGTAATTTCTATTCTGATGGAGAACGAGGCCGGCGCGCTGTCGCGGGTGGCGGGGCTGTTTTCTGCCCGCGGCTACAATATCGAGGCGCTGACGGTGGCACCTACCGAGGATCCCTCCCTGTCGCGCATGACCCTGGTAACGCGGGGTGATGAGGCGATCATCGAGCAGATCACCAAGCAGTTGAACAAGTTGATCGATGTGGTAAAGCTGTTGGATCTCTCCGATGGGCCCCACATCGAGCGGGAGATGATGCTGATCAAGGTGAAGGCGGAGCGGGCTCATCGCGAGGAGATAACCCGGTTGACCGAGATCTTCCGTGGCAAGATCCTGGATGTGACCGATGTCAGCTTCGTCATCGAGTTGACGGGTAAGAGCGCCAAGCTCGACGCCTTCATCAAGGCGGTGCACGAGGACCTGGTGGTCGAGGTGGTGCGTACCGGGCCATCGGGAATCGGCCGTGGCGCCAAGGGGCTGAATCTCTGACCCCGGCGCAGAAAACCCCTGATTATTCCAGGAGTTCGGCTTGAGGTTATACGCTGCATCATTCGTCGCAGATGAAATCCGCGTTTGTTTGCAGCCAATCGTGTCTGTACGATTTTTGCCGGATCCTGGAAGTAACTTAGCAATGTGCGCTGGGCGCACGATCTGATCAAGTAAGGAAAACTCATGAGCATGAACATCTATTATGACAAAGACGCCGACCTCTCCCTGATTCAGGGGCGCAAGGTCACTATCATCGGCTACGGCTCCCAGGGACATGCCCATGCCAATAACCTGAAGGATTCCGGCGTCGATGTCACGGTTGGCCTGCGTCCTGGTTCTGCATCAGCGGTAAAGGCGGAGAATGCCGGGCTCATCGTAAAGTCTATCGAGGATGCGGTGAAGGAGGCGGATGTGGTGATGATCCTGGCTCCCGATGAGCATCAGGCCGCGCTCTACCGGGAGCAGATTGGTCCCAACATGAAGCAGGGGGCCGCCTTGGCCTTCGCCCACGGTTTCAATATTCATTTCGAGCAGATCGTGCCGCGCGAGGATCTGGATGTGATCATGATCGCGCCCAAGGGTCCGGGACATCTGGTGCGCTCCACCTACACCCAGGGCGGTGGCGTTCCGAGTCTGATCGCGGTCTATCAGAACGCGTCCGGACAGGCCAAGGAGATCGCCTTGGCCTACGCCTCCGCCAATGGCGGCGGCCGTGCCGGTGTGATCGAGACCAGTTTTAAGGAAGAGACCGAAACCGACCTGTTCGGTGAACAGGCGGTGCTCTGTGGTGGTGCCACTGCACTGGTTCAGGCCGGCTTCGAGACCCTGGTGGAGGCCGGTTATGCCCCTGAGATGGCCTATTTCGAGTGCCTGCATGAGTTGAAGCTGATCGTGGACCTGATGTATGAGGGTGGCATCGCCAACATGCGCTACTCCATCTCCAACACGGCCGAATACGGTGATCTGACCCGTGGGCCCCGGGTGATCACGGAAGAGACCAAGAAGGAGATGGGACGGATCCTGAAAGAGATCCAGAGCGGTGAGTTTGCCCGTGAGTTCATCCTGGAGAATCAGGCCGGCCAGGCTACTCTGAAGGCGAAACGTCGCATCGGTCGTGAGCACCAGATCGAAGAGGTGGGCGCCCGCCTGCGTGACATGATGCCTTGGATCAAGGCCAACAAGATCGTCGACAAGAGCAAGAACTGAGGCACCAGGTACTGGGTTCCAGGCCCGGGGCGCAGGAAGCAGAGTCCGGTGTCTGGTACCCGGTGCCCAGTACCTTGTATACTCAACGGATCGTTCGCTTCAGACGGTCCGTTTTGCATGCCACAGCACAATTCCAAAGGACGCCCCAGTCGTCGCGGTATCTATCTGCTACCCAATCTGTTTACCACAGCGGCCCTGTTCAGTGGTTTCTATGCAGTGCTGGCCGCCGTCAACGGGAAGTTCGAACATGCCGCGCTGGCCATTTTCGTCGCCATGCTGCTGGATGGCCTGGATGGTCGGGTGGCCCGTCTGACCAACACGCAGACCGCATTCGGCGCCGAGTATGACAGCCTGTCGGATATGGTCGCTTTTGGCTTGGCGCCGTCGCTGGTGATGTATATCTGGTCCCTCAGCAGCCTGGGCAAGCTGGGCTGGCTGGCCGCTTTCATCTACACCGCCGGCGGGGCATTGCGGCTGGCCCGCTTCAATACTCAGGTGGGGACCGCGGACAAACGCTATTTTCAGGGCTTGCCCAGCCCGGCCGCTGCGGCTGTTATCGCAGGCAGTGTCTGGGTGGCGGTCGAGTATGGCATCAGTGGCAGCGATGTATCCTATGTGGCGGCGCTGCTGACGGTCATGGTCGGATTGCTGATGGTGAGCAACGTCCGTTACAACAGCTTCAAGGAGGTGGATTTTCGCGGCAAGGTGCCATTCTTTTCCATCGTTGTGATCATGCTGGCATTTGCCGTCCTGCTGGTACAGACCCAGTTGGTGTTGTTTTTGATCTTTCTGGTCTATGCCGCCTCCGGGCCGCTTCTGACGCTGTTTCATCTGCGTCGCCGGCGGGCGGAGAGAAAGCAGGCCGGGCGTCGTGCGCCGGACGATGGCCCTGGCAACTGATCCCGTAGGGCGGCGCCCTTGGCAAGCCATACGGCATCGGCTATAGTTTGCCTTAATTATCTCAGAGCAAGTCTCTCCGGCATGGCCTATACGACGACACAGACAGGTTCCAGCAGCGTCCCCTCGCGGCCGCTCGCCTGCTTGTGCCCGGCGCCCACGCTCCTTCCGCTACACCTCCTGCGACTGCTGCCCTGAGGGGCATACAGAACAGCATGCCCTGGCGGGGGCCAATCACGCGACAAACCACAAGACCAGATTCAAACCCCAGCCCGTACCTGGTGGACGGGTGGAACAGGGAGTAGCAATTCATGAGTAATCCAGACAATTTGATCGTATTCGACACCACCTTGCGTGATGGTGAGCAGAGCCCCGGCGCCTCGATGACCAAGGATGAGAAGATCCGTATCGCCAAAGCGCTGGAGAAGATGCGGGTTGACGTGATCGAGGCCGGTTTTCCTATCGCCAGCCCGGGAGATTTCGACGCGGTGCGGGCGGTGGCCCAGGTGATCAAGGAGAGTACCATCTGTGGCCTTGCACGGGCCTTGGAAAAGGACATCGACCGTGCCGGCGAGGCACTGAAAGGGGCCAGTTCAGGGCGTATCCACACCTTCATCGCCACCTCACCGATACATATGGAACAGAAGCTCCGCATGTCGCCGGACCAAGTGGTGGAGCAAGCGGTATGGGCGGTCAAACGGGCGCGAAACTATACCGATGATGTGGAATTCTCGGCCGAGGACGCCGGCCGTTCCGAGATCGATTTTCTCTGCCGCATCTTCGAGGCCGCCATCGATGCCGGTGCCACCACCATCAATGTCCCGGATACCGTGGGCTACAACCTGCCGCAGCAGTTCGGTGAGACCATCCGCACCCTGATGGAGCGCATCCCCAATGCGGACAAGGCGATCTTTTCCGTCCATTGCCACAACGATCTCGGTCTTGCCTCCGCCAATTCCCTGGCCGCGGTACTGAACGGTGCCCGTCAGGTGGAATGCACCATCAATGGGCTGGGCGAAAGGGCGGGCAACGCCGCCCTGGAGGAGGTGGTGATGGCGGTGCGCACCCGGCGTGACCTGTTCGAATGCGACACCCGCCTGGATACCACCCAGATCGTGAATTGTTCGCGCATGGTCGCCAGCATCACCGGCTTTCCCGTGCAGCCGAACAAGGCGATCGTGGGGGCCAACGCCTTTGCCCACGAGGCCGGCATCCATCAGGACGGGGTGCTGAAGAGCCGCGAGACCTACGAAATCATGCGGGCTGAGGATGTGGGCTGGTCGCAGAATCGCATGGTCCTGGGCAAGCACTCCGGCCGCAACGCGTTTCGGGCCCGGTTGGAAGAGTTGGGGGTGGTATTCACCAGCGAGGAGGAGCTGAATGACGCCTTCCGCCGGTTCAAGGAACTGGCGGATAAGAAACACGAGATCTTCGACGACGACCTGCAGGCGCTGGTCAACGATGCCGGCTTCAGCGCCGAGAACGAGCGCGTCAAGCTGGTATCACTGAAGGTCTGCTCCGAGACCGGTGAAACGCCAACCGCCAGTGTCGTGCTGACCGTGGATGGTGAAGAAAAAAGCGGCAGTGCCAGTGGCGGCGGTCCGGTGGATGCGGCGTTCAAGGCGATCGAGTCCATCATCCAGACCCATTCCGAGCTCGAATTGTACTCGGTGAACAGCATTACCAGCGGTACCGATGCCCAGGGCGAGGTGGCCGTGCGGGTGCAGAAGGATGGGCGTATCGTCAATGGCCAGGGTGCGGACACGGATATCGTGATCGCCTCCGCCAAGGCCTACATCAACGCCTTCAACAAACTGCTGGAGGGCTCGGACCGTGAACATCCCCAGCAGGGGATCGTCTGAGGCGATCATCGGTCGAGTCATGAACGGGTATCGTACGCTTCCACGTTGGCTGCAAAACGGATGAACGGTAATGGATGAGGTGCTGCGGCGGCAATATCTGGCGGCAATGGGTATCCAGGGATGGCTGCCCCGCACCGCCGGGGAAGCGGAGCCGGATCGCGGCAGCGCATTGGACGCCGCAGATCCAGTCATCACCACTGTGGCATCCTCTTCTGCTGATGCTCCAAACTCCGCTCCTGACGATTTGTCTTCCCCTTCTGTCGCGGCAGGAAAACCGGATAAGACGAAACTGCCTGAGGCGGTCGCTGATAGCCCTCCCGGGCCAGTACTGGAAGAGGTTCCGCCCTGGCTGGACGATGTGCCTCCGCCGACCGATGAATGGGCGCCGGCGGAATCGATCCACCTGGATGAAATCGATATGCCAGCGCCGGTGGATGAGATCGCCGGGCTCGACTGGGATGCCCTCGAATATCGTGTGGCCCGGTGTGAGGCCTGTGAGCTCAGCAAGAGCCGTAGTCACACCGTATTTGGTGTGGGTGACCGGGCCGCCGATCTGATGGTGATTGGCGAGGCCCCCGGAGCGGAGGAGGACCGGCAGGGCAAACCCTTCGTCGGCCGTGCCGGCCAACTACTGGATGCCATGCTGCTGGCCATCGGTCTGCAGCGGGAGCAGGTCTACATCGCCAATATCCTCAAATGCCGGCCGCCGGGGAATCGGGATCCACGCCCGGAAGAGGCATTGAAATGCGAGCCCTACCTGCAGCGGCAGGTGGCCCTGGTGCAACCCAAGGTGATCCTGGCGGTGGGACGGGTGGCGGCACAGAACCTGCTCAAATCCCAGGAAGCAGTGGGACGCATGCGGGGAAAAGAATATCGTTATAACGACATTCCACTGGTAGTGACCTATCATCCCGCCTATCTGTTGCGCTCACCGGATCAGAAGGGTAAGGCATGGCAGGATCTGCAGCGAACCGTCCGTCTGTTGAGGCAGGGGTGACAGGAGGCAGGGCGACTGTCCACTCGATGCTATGAGCGCCATCCTGATGGACCCCTCGCTGATCATGCGCCCGATGCAAGCGGACGACCTGGGTGCAGTCATGGCGGTCGAGCGCCTGGCCTATCCGTTTCCCTGGACCGAGGGGATTTTTCGTGATTGCCTGCGGGTTGGCTATAGTTGTTGGGTCTATACCCTGGCTGAGGCCGTTATCGGCTATGGCGTAATGTCTGTGGCTGCGGGTGAGGCGCAGATTCTCAATCTATGTATTCATCCTCAGCAGCAGGGGCAGGGGCTGGGCCGCCAGCTGCTGCAGCGCCTGCTCAGTGTGGCCAGAAAGCATGGCGCGGACACCGCATTCCTGGAGGTCCGTGTCTCCAATCGCAACGCGTTGCATCTCTATGAGAGTGTTGGTTTCAATGAAATAGGGCTGCGGCGAGACTACTACCCATCGAAGAACGGCCATGAAGATGCGGTGGTAATGGCCCTGAGCCTGACCGATCCCGCGCTATAGGGAAGGGCTTTCGATTCTCTCGCTTCACCTGCCGGTCGTCGCTTTGTTGTATAATAATCGCCCTTTTCTCTTCTGTCTGATCCACTGATGTCTGAACTCCTCGAACAACTGAAGCGGCGGCGCACCTTCGCCATCATCTCCCACCCGGATGCGGGTAAGACCACCCTGACGGAAAAGCTGCTGCTTTACGGCGGTGCGATCCAGATGGCGGGCAGCGTCAAGGGGCGCAAGGCCTCCCGTCACGCCACATCAGACTGGATGGAGCTGGAGAAGCAGCGAGGTATCTCCGTTACATCGTCCGTCATGCAGTTCCCTTATGGCGAGGCCATCGTCAATCTGCTGGACACGCCGGGCCATGAGGACTTCTCCGAAGACACCTATCGCACCCTCACTGCTGTGGATTCCGCGCTGATGGTGATCGATGTCGCCAAGGGTGTGGAGGAGCGCACCATCAAGCTGATGGATGTCTGCCGTCTGCGTGATACGCCGATTCTCACCTTCGTCAACAAGCTGGACCGGGAGGGACGCGATCCGCTGGATATCCTGGACGAGATCGAGCAGGTGCTGAAGATCCGCTGTGCCCCCGTTACCTGGCCTATCGGTATGGGTAAGCGCCTGAAGGGTGTGTTCGATCTGCGCTCGCAGACCACGCACCTGTTCTCCGCCACCCACGGCGGCAAGATTCAGGAAGGTGAGGTGATCGAAGGGCTGAACAATCCACGCCTGGATGAGGTGATCGGCGACCAGGCGGATGAGTTGCGGGAAGAGATCGAACTGGTGGAAGGGGCCAGTAATGCGCTGGATCTCGACGCTTATCTGAGAGGAGAGCTGACGCCGGTCCTGTTTGGCTCTGCGATCAATAACTTCGGCGTCAAGGAGTTGCTGGATGCCTTCGTAGAGTATGCTCCGCCACCGATTCCACGCCAGACCCAGCAGCGCCTTGTCAGCCCGGACGAGGAGAAGTTTACCGGCTTCATTTTCAAGATCCAGGCCAATATGGATCCGGCGCACCGCGACCGTATCGCCTTTTTGCGGGTCTGTTCCGGCGCCTACCGCAAGGGGATGAAGATGCGCCATGTGCGTATCGACAAGACGGTGCAGATCAGCAATGCCATCACCTTCCAGGCAGACGAGCGGCGTCATGTGGAGGAGGCCTGGCCGGGGGATATCATCGGCCTGCACAACCATGGCACCATCCAGATCGGCGATACTTTCACCGAAGGCGAGACATTGAAATATGAGGGCATTCCCTATTTCGCACCGGAGCTGTTCCGGCGGGTCGTGCTGAAGGATCCTCTGCGCATGAAGGCGCTGC
>CAZJCM010000010.1:0-76161 GCA_964544655.1 uncultured Sedimenticola sp.
AGCGATGATCGGCTTGTCGAAATCCTCGTCCTTCATGCCTGTGGCGCGCCACAGGGAGCGGGCGCCGGCCATGTTGCGGCCATGGGTGGTGGTGCGGGAACGGTACTGGGGCATTTTTCTCTCTCCAACGGTCTCGAATATGCAATGAATCGATTATCCACCATTTTCCGGCTGCCGGCACGGGGAATAGAATTGGACTATAATCCAATATATCCCATCCAGCAGCGGGGTTTCCATGGCATCCAAGAGCGAACGCACCCGGCAGAAGATCATCGACGCGGCCAATCAGCTGTTCTACCGCAAAGGCTACAACCGGACCTCCTTCTCCGATGTAGTGGAACAGGCTGAGGTGCCCAGAGGCAATATCTATTACTACTTCAAATCCAAGGACGAGATCCTGCGGGCGGTGATCCGGCAGCGTCTGGAGACCATCAGCACCATGCTGTCGAACTGGGATGCAAACATATCCACCCCCCTGGACCGGCTGGAGCGGTTCGTCCGCATCATGTATGACAGCACACCGGCACTGCTGCGGTCCGGCTGTCCCATGGGATCCCTGAATATCGAACTGGCCAAGGACCAGCCGGAACTGCAGGCCGAGGCGAAAAAGCTGTTCGATCTGTTCCAGCGCTGGCTGGCGCGCCAGTTCAGTGACCTCGGCTACCCGGAAGAGGCGCGGGATCTCTCTCTGCAGTTGCTGGCCCGGGGCCAGGGGCTGATCGTCATCTCCCAGGTGTACCAGGACCCGGGGTTCCTGGAACGGGGCACCCAGGAGCTGAACCGCTGGCTGGCCGAACTCGCCCGTTACGCCTGAGACGCATGCACGCCGGACCTCATTTTCCGACTACAGGCTCGGGCAGATGCAGTTGCGCACCAGGCCGCAGACCGAAACGCTGAAACCAGCCCCTGTTCATCTCCAGAGCATAAAGGGCCGGCGCCGGTGAGGCATAGATGCGCTTACCACCGTCAGGGAGCATGGTAAGCCATTGCAACAGCCGCCCGCTGCGGTCAAAAAACCCCACGTCCAGGGGGATCTCGGTATTCAGCATCCACATCTCGATGATCCGCTCATCCGGGAACACCAGTAACATGCCTTCATCACGACCCAGCACGTCCCGCCCCATCAGGCCCTGGCGCCGCCCCTCCGGCGTGGCCGCCAGCTCCACCCAGGCGTTGACGTTGTTCACCTGGATCTCCACCCGATTGGCATCGCTACAGCCAAAGAGCAGAGTCAAAAACAGCAGCGGCAGCAGCCGGGTAGGAAAAAAAAAACATCGGAATATTTGCCCCGGCAATGCCGCCGTCCCTACAATGTAACAATTGTTGCAAAGAATAAACGGGGCCGCGACAGGTGGCAAAAGATAATACCGCGCAGACCGATACCTTCGTCGACTGGTTCCGCAGTTCGTCGCCCTATATCCACGCCCACCGCGGCCGCACGTTCGTCATCGCCCTCGGCGGTGAGGCGGTGGCGGACGCGACCTTTGCCAATCTGATTCATGACATCGCTCTCCTGCATGGCCTGGGCATCCGCCTGGTGCTGGTCCACGGCGCACGACCTCAGATAGAAGAGCGGCTGCGGCTGCGCCAGGCACAGATGCAGATCGTCAACGGACTGCGCATCACCGACGACCAGGCCCTGGCCTGCGTCAAGGAGGCCGCAGGCGCAGTACGGGTGGAGATCGAGGCACTGCTCTCGATGGGACTGGCCAACTCACCCATGGCCGGGGCCAAGATCCGCGTCGCCTCCGGCAATTTCGTCACCGCACGCCCCCTGGGCGTACACAACGGCGTCGATTATTGCCATACGGGACAGGTTCGGCGGGTCGACGCCGCCGCCATCCATCAGGTGCTGGCCGCCGGCGCCATCGCCCTGATCCCGCCACTGGGCTACTCCCCCACCGGCGAGGTGTTCAACCTCAGCGCCAGCGACGTTGCGGGCTCCGTGGCCGTTGCCCTGGGCGCCGACAAACTGATCCTGCTACTGGAGGAGAAGGGGCTGAAAGACAGCCAGGGGCGGTTGATCACCAATCTGATCCCATCCGAGCTGGAGGCGATCCTGAAGCGCCGCCGGCGCATGCCGGAAGAGCTGCAGCAACAGCTGCGCAGCGCCATCGACACCTGTCGCCGCGGGGTAAAACGGATTCATCTGCTGGCCCGGCGCGTAGACGGTGTACTGCTGAAAGAGCTGTTCACCCGCGACGGCATCGGCACCATGCTGACGGCGGAGCACTACGAGGAGATCCGCAACGCCCGCATCGACGATGTGGGCGGCATCCTGGAACTGCTCTCCCCACTGGAGCGGCAGGGGGTGCTGGTACGCCGCTCCCGGGAACTCCTGGAACGGGAGATCGAGCGCTTCTCCGTGGTGGAGCTGGACGGCATGGTGATCGGCTGCGCCGCCCTCTATGTCTACCCCGATGAGCAGATGGCGGAGCTGGCCTGCGTGGTGGTGCATCCGGACTACCGCAGCGGACAGCGCGGCGACGTGCTGTTGCAGCACATGGAACAGCGCGCCCGGGAGCAAGGCATCCGCAGGCTGTTCGTGCTCACCACCCAGACCGCTCACTGGTTCCGTGAGCGTGGCTTCATGCCGCTACCGATCAAACAGTTGCCGGTGGCAAAACAGCGGTTATACAACTACCAGCGCAACTCCAAGGCGTTCATCAAGACCCTCGACTGATGACCCATGGCCGGCAATACCATCCTTCACCGGCTTTGCATCGGCCGCCGGCCAGGAGGCATCGACCCGGCAGCGGGCCTTCTACTGCGCCGGTTCCGGTTTCAGCCCACTGACATAGAGCGCCACCGCCGCGGTCTCCAACTCGGTCAGCTTGCTGGCGATGGTATGCATGATCGCATTGTCATTGGTGCGGACACGCTGATTGAAGGCCTGCAGCTGATCGGCCACATAGCGCTTGTGCTGTCCGGCCAGTCTGGGCAGTTGGTCGGTACCGAGCCCCTGATCACCATGGCACGATGCACAGGCCGGGATGCCACTGAAGCGATTGCCCTTGTGAAAGATGTAATAGCCCACCGCCTGCAGCGACTTGTCCCTCACCTTATGGGAGAGGGCCGGCTTGGCGCTGAAATATCCGGCCAGGGCATCGATCTGCTCGTCGCTCAGCCCTTTCGCCATCTCGTTCATGGTTTCACTTTTCCGCCGGCCGTCACGGAAGTCCCGCAACTGCTTGGCCAGGTAGTTCGGATTCTGCCCGGCGAGCCGGGGATAGATGGCGCTGGAGGCCTCTCCTTCCCGGCCGTGACAGAGATGACAGCGTTGCTCGACGATATCCTGGGCCAGCCCCGCACCACCCGCCATGGCCACGCCGGCAAGCGACCACAACGACATCAGCAAATAGCTCAATATTCTCATCATCACCCTTCCATCACTGACACAAACCACATTATGGCCGTCCCGACGCGCCTGGTGAAACCATCCGGAAAACGCCACCCATCCGCCCGTCACTGGCCGATCAGCCCCTCAGCAGACCACTCTGGGCGATGCCATCGAAGATGAACTGAACCGCCAGTGCAGACAACAGCACACCAAACACCCGGCTCACCACATACATACCAGTGACACCCAACAGACGCTGTACCTGGGTTGCCATCAACAGCAGAAGCAGCGCCAACAACAACACCGCCAGCATCCCTGCAACCACCGCGCCCTGCTGCACCGGATCACCTTCTGCATTGGCCATCAGCAGGATGGCGGCACCCATCGCACCAGGCCCGGCAATCAGGGGAGTGGCCAGTGGGAACACCGAAATATCCCGTTTGCTGACAGCCTCTTCCGCCTCCTCATTCGTCGCCGTGGTGGCCCCTGAGGCCCGGGCAAAGACCATTTCGATACCGATCAGCAACAGCAGGACACCGCCGGCCGTACGCAGCGCAGCCAGAGAGATCCCCATGGCCGCCAGCAATGCCTCACCAAGAAAAGCAAAAGCGATCAAAATGCCGGTTGCTATGGCGATACCACGCCACGCCATGGAACGTCGCTGGCGCAGCGATGCCCCCGTCGTCAGTGCAGCGAACATCATCGCAACATCCACCGGACCGATGGTGGCGAAAAATGTGGCAAAGGCGACCGCCACTGTTTCCAATACCGCTTCGTTCAAGGTCCTGCCCCTGTTTGCCTCCAGACAGGCAACAGTACACCGCCTCTCCGCCCCAATCTACACTACAATAGTGGTCTGCCGTAGTGAGCCCAATAGTCCGACAGGCCACGATATGCCGGCTCGAAGCCCAATCCATTGTCATCAGATTCCATCAACACATGAACCAGGCCACCTCCGCTTCGCCCACGCACCACCAACTTTCCATCGCTCCGATGCTGGACTGGACGGACCGCTATTATCGCTACTTTGCCCGCTTGATCAGCCGCCATACCCTGCTCTATACCGAAATGGTGACCACGGGTGCCTTGCTGCATGGGGATCAGGAACGGTTCCTGGCCTACGATCCGATCGAGCACCCCGTAGTGATACAGCTTGGCGGCAGCGATCCGGCAGAGCTGGCCGCCTGTACCCGGCTGGCCGCAAAGCGGGGATTCGACCAGGTGAACCTCAACGTGGGTTGCCCTTCCGGCCGGGTGCAATCCGGCCGCTTTGGCGCCTGCCTGATGGCCGAGCCGGAGCTGGTGGCCGAGTGCGTTCGCGCCATGAGCGATGCTGCGGGGCTGCCGGTGACTGTCAAACACCGCATCGGCATCGACAATCTGGACAGCTATGATTTTTTGACCGACTTCGTCGGTAAGGTGGCAGAAGCCGGCTGCAACGGTTTCATCGTCCACGCCCGCAAGGCCTGGCTGCAGGGACTGAGTCCGAAAGAAAACCGTGAGATCCCGCCGCTGGACTATGCTGTGGTGCACCGGCTGAAGCAAGACTTCCCCCGCTTGGAGATCGTGATAAACGGCGGCTTCAAATCCCTGGATGAGGTCCTTGCCCAGCTCCCCCATGTCGATGGCGTGATGATCGGCCGGGAGGCCTACCACAACCCCTGGATCCTGGCCGAGGTGGACCGGCGGATCTACGGCGACCCCACACCTGCACCTACGCGACGGCAAATCATCGAACGTCTGCTGCCGTTCATCGACCGGGAGCTGGCCCGGGGCACCCCTTTGCATCGCATCACCCGCCATCTCCTTGGCCTGTTCCACGGCCAACCCGGAGGCCGCATATGGCGGCGTCGGCTGAGTGAACAGACATGGAAAAAAGAGGCATCGGCATCGCTGCTGCTGGCAACCGCCGATTATATTACCTTGCGCTATGGAGAAGGCGAAAGATCATCAAAAAGCAATATTTGCTGATAAGTATTTTTTATATACAATGGAAGTAATTTGGGCCATAATAAATGTGTGATGCAGTTCACACTTTGTCTTAACGGATTCAGCGCAAATTCAAGGGAGGGTACACAAGATGTCTGCCCAAACGCGCAAGAAAATAGCCGAAGCCCTTATCGTTGTGGGTTTATTCCTGGCCACCGCGGCCTATCTCGCTTTCTCCCCGCTTTTTCCGGCATAGGAACCCGTCGACCAACGCAGCCAACTCAGCTGCAGGCCGACTGGCCGGCAGGGAACAGCTGCGCTCATCCTCTGTCAGGGGCTCCTGCTGAGTGAGCTGGACCCGCAACACGGCCACATCCGCCTCTGACGGATCGCATCCCTTTCGTTTCCGCCTGATCAGGCGCCGCTTCAGCTCCGCAACCGGCACGGGGAAATCCAGAATAAGAAAAGCTGCACCGGAGCGTCGTGCCAGCGCCTGAAAACTGCGCCGCTGGGCCTGTTTCAGGAAGGTCGCATCCACGATCACGTTGAATCCGGCCTGCAACAGCTGCTGCGCCAGCAGTTCCAGCCGCTGATAGGTGGCTTGGGAAAAGTCCGTGCTATAGATGCCCTGATCGACAGCGGAGCCGGAATCGGCCCCGGCATCCAGGCCGGCAAGCCGCTTGCGCTCTACATCAGAACGCAGACGAACAGCAGGCAGCCGGGACAACAACGCTTCCGTAATGGTGCTCTTGCCCGATCCGGACAGGCCATGGGTGATCAACAGGCGCGGAGGTTGACGCCGGGTGTAGGCACATGCCTGGTCGAGGTAAGCGGTAAACTCATCCCACGCCCTCCCCATTTCGTGCTGCTGCCGCAGCTGCATGGCGGTCACCTTGGCCCGCACCATCGCCCGGTAGACCTGATAGAACCGCAGCAGTTCCAGCCCTGGATAGTCACCGGTGATCTCCAGATAACGATTCAGAAGCCACCAGGCCTGGACATCCAGCCCCTTCTCCTCCATGTCCATGAGCAGGAAGGCCAGCTCGCTGACAGTATCTATCCAGCGCAGGTCCGGGTTGAACTCGATACCATCGAAAATGATCAACCGCTCCCCTTCGAGCGCTATGTTACCGAGGTGCAGGTCGCCATGACATTCACGGATGAAACCTTCCTCCCTGCGCCGTTCGAGTACGGAGCGCAAACGGGTGAACTGATCCCGGGTCCAGTCGGACAAGGCATTCAGGCGCGCATCGAACGCACCATGCCCGACCGCTGTCTGGACCTGAAGAAAATTCTGCTGCATGGGAAGCAGCACCTTGTCCGGAGTGCCATAGGGCTGGTCCACGCCGCAGCGGGCAATCGATGCGTGAAATGCCCCTAACCGCTGCGCCAGCCGGCCGGCCACTGTTTGATCCAGCAACTGCGGATGGTTGGTGAGCAGCCCCTCCTGGGAGAAGCGACGCATATGCACCGCATACTCCAATGCGTCACCGCCTCCTCCCAGGTGTGGGGTCTGGATGCTACCGGTAACCGGAATCACCCCGAGGTAGATATCCGCTTCCAGACGCCGGTTGAGGCGGATCTCTTCGAGGCAGAAATGGTGCCGGCGGCTCAGGCTGGAAAAGTCGAGAAACCCGAGATTTACCGGCTTTTTTATCTTATAGGCGGAGTCTCCCGCCAACAGCACGGTGGAGATATGGGTCTCGATCAGAGACGCATCATCGTCCTCTGCGGCCAACTGCCGCAGCAGATGGTCCATCAGCTGCCGATGTTGGTCGAGGCTCGAGATCATGGGGGCGACATGAATGGAAGTGGAAATCCACTTTATACCCATTGACGAAAAGATGGTATCTTTCGCCTAATCCATCATGAACGATAGTGAGATTAAACAGGAGTCACGACCATGAGCACCGATCGCCTCATCTTTGCCTTTGCCGGCGCATTCATTCTCCTGAGCCTGTTGCTCGCCCACTACCATGATCCGAACTGGCTCTGGTTCACCGCCTTCGTTGGTGCCAACCTGCTGCAGTCCGCCTTTACCGGCTTCTGCCCGCTGGCGAAAATCCTGCAAAAGCTGGGCAGCAAGAGCGGCGCTGCTTTCTAACCCGACGGCCACCACCCTGGCCGCCTGCGAACGACATCGTGAGCAGGTGCCAGGGTAGCGATGCAATCACAGCACCGGCTCGGCAAACAGGTCGTGCTCACCTGCCGCGGTCACCCGCACCTCAATGAAATCCCCCGGGTCGATTTCCCAGCCCCCCTCGATGATGACGTTCCCATCCACTTCCGGTGCATCAGCCGCGCTACGCGCGACCACCCGCTCCTGTTCCACCTCATCCACCAGTACGATCATCCCCTGCCCCACCTTGGATTCCAGCCGGGCGGCGCTGATCTCCGCCTGGTGCGCCATCACCCTGGCCAGGCGCTCCTGTTTCAGAGTTTCCGGAACCTGCCCGGGGAGTTCATTGGCCGCCGCACCGGCAACCGGGGAGTAGGCGAAGCAGCCGACCCGGTCCAACTGGGCCTGATCGAGAAAGGCCAGCAGGGCATCGAAATCCTGCTCCGTTTCACCGGGAAATCCAACGATGAAAGTGCTACGCAGCGTCAGATCAGGGCAGATTTGGCGCCAGCGGGCGATGCGCTCCAGCACTTTCTCAGCAGCGGCCGGTCGACGCATGGCCTGCAATACGGATTCGCTACCATGCTGTAAAGGCATGTCCAGGTAGGGCAGGATCTTTCCCTCTGCCATCAAAGGAATCAACTCATCCACGCTGGGGTAGGGATAGACGTAGTGCAGACGGATCCACACGCCCAGTTCCCCCAGTGCCCCGGCCAGCTCTGGCAGGCGGCTCTTCAGCAGACCGCCGTGCCACAGATCGGAACGATACTTCAGATCCAGGCCATAAGCAGAGGTGTCCTGAGAAACCACCAATAACTCACGCACACCCGCCTCAACCAGATTTTCCGCCTCCTGCATCACCTCACCGACCGGCCGGCTGACCAGAGAGCCACGCAGATCAGGGATGATGCAGAAACTGCAGTGGTGATTACAACCTTCAGATATCTTCAGATAGGCATAGTGACGTGGGGTCAGCTTCACCCCCTGAGGGGGGACCAGGCTGGTGAAGGGGTCATGGGGTGGTGGCAGATGGCGGTGCACCGCCTCCATTACCGCTGTGTAGGCGTGGGGTCCGGTCACTTCCAGTACCGCCGGATGCGATCTCCGGATCACCGATTCATGTACGCCCAGGCAACCGGTCACCACCACCCGACCGTTCTTCTGCAGCGCCTCACCGATGGCATGCAGCGACTCCTCCACCGCAGCATCGATGAAACCGCAGGTATTCACCACCACCAGGTCGGCGTCGACATAGGAAGGGGCAATTGCATAACCCTCGGCCCGCAACTGGGTGAGAATACGCTCCGAATCGACCAGGTTCTTCGGGCACCCCAGACTGACGAAGCCGACTCGCGGCACAGCACGGGCAGTCATCAGCAGAGGCCTGAAGGCAAAGAGGTGCAGCCGCGGATGCCGTACTGGATCATCTGCTTCCCAGAAGGCCGGTCAGGGCAACGGCCTGGTCGTCCTGACGAATCTGCACCGTGATGGTCTCTTCCAGCGCCAACTCGCCGGCTTCGACATGTGGCAGCAACTGTTCTGCGATCTGCTGGACAATGAGCATGCCTACCCGGTTCCGGTCATCAGGATCAGCTATCGCCATCGCCGCAGCCTCCAGATCGAATAGATAACGACGCAGGACTTCACCCTGTTGCGGCAATGGAAGCGCCTGAAAATCGGGCTGAAACCCCATTACGAGTATCTTTCCGATCCCGTCAGCCGGCTCGGCGATCGCTATTTTCAACGGTCCTTCTATCAGCATCAAAATCTCTCAAACAATTATCTGGAATGGCGGCAATCGAAAAAAAGGCCCTGATCGAGTCCGGGCGGAACTGACCATGGGTCGAACAACCGCATGACGTCCCCTATTGCAAAGAGCGGCAAGCGGAATGCTGGCTATGGTGACCACATGCTGCGGCACAGCGGCACGATCAGAGGTTCCTTTAACAACATAAGTACTTTATCATAATCTTAAATGATTGTCGGGAACGGCGCGCCTACGCTGCCTTAGCCCATTCACATGACCCGATCGGAAGGCGTATTGCGGATGAAAAACTGTAAGTTGTGCAAACTGAGCAAGGCCTGTAACAGCCTTCCTGGATTCTGCATCCTGCTCCAATACATCTTGCTCGCGGTGCTGGTGACAGGCCTGGGCTACCTGTTCATCTCCCAAGAACTGCTCTCATGACGCGCAGAGATATCCCCCACGCCCTGAAACAGCTCATTGTATAGAGAGCAGTTGCCCACGTCCTTCATGCCACTGCCTGGCTGGGCCTGTAGCGCTTGTCATCGTGGGGGCTTGTCCTGCCCGAGGCAATAATCGCCACCTCCCTGTCAGCGGCCAGAACAAGCAGGGCCTCTTCCAGAGTCAGCTCTCTGACCTCATATAGAGGCAGCCCATCACTCGGGCTATTTTCATTTGCAAACATGCCGTTACCTTCATGTTTTAAGCGCTTTTCAAAGAAAAGAATAATATCTTTTGAAAATATTGCAAATTTTCCCACCGTCCAACCCTGGCCAAGTCCACTCATGACCGGCCAGAAAGGTATCGGATACCTGAGGGGGCTGGTGGTTGGTGTTACTCGCCGGGTTCTCGGCGGGATGGAAAACCTGGCCAATCCCGAACTGGTATACTTATAAAAATTCCTGGCTTTTACTTCGAGGCACACAAATCCATGGGATACCGCTTGTCAAAGATATATACCCGAACAGGTGATCAGGGCAGTACCGGGCTGGGCGACGGGCAACGGGTGCATAAAGACAGCCCTCGAATAGAGGCGATCGGCACGGTAGATGAACTGAACTGCCTGCTGGGCGTATTGCTGGCCCAGGGCGTGCCCGCCCCGATCGGCGAACTGCTCACCCGCATCCAACACCACCTGTTCGACCTTGGCGGTGAATTGGCCATGCCGGCCCACCTGGCGATGACGGCGGATAAGACGGAACTGCTGGAACAGCAACTGGATCAGCTGAACGAGGCACTCCCGCCATTGAAGGAGTTCATCCTTCCGGCAGGAAACCTGCCATGCGCTCACTGCCATCACGCCCGCAGTGTGTGTCGACGGGCAGAGCGGCGCCTGTTACATCTGGCGCGCCAGAAAGATGAAGAGATAAACCCCGAATGCCTGAAGTATCTCAACCGACTGTCCGACCTGCTGTTCGTAATGGCCCGGGTTCTGGCACGGCAAAATGGCGGAGAGGAGATCTACTGGAAGCACGACCTCGGCTGAGCCCGGTTCATTCAGCATTCTTCATCCGATTTCACTTAAGGAACCTCTGATCAATTCATGCAACAGGAAAATTCCTTGTCACAAGAAAAAATAGCACCTGGAAGCCGGGTCACCCTGCACTTTTCCCTTGCCAACAGCGACGGCACCGTACTGACATCCACTTTCGACCAACAACCTGCCACCATCGATCTCGGGGACGGCTGCCTGACTGAAGGGCTGGAACTGGCTCTGTACGGCCTTACGGCAGACGATGAACAGACCATCACCCTGACTCCCGAGCAGGCCTTCGGCGAATGGAATGAAGAGATGCTGCAAACCATGCCGAGTAGCAGGTTCGGCCCGGAGATGGAGTTGGAGCCAGGCCTGGTCATCGCGTTCGAGACACCAGATGGCAACGAGGTTGCCGGCATCGTGCGGGAACTGAAGGGAGACCAGGTGGAGATCGACTTCAATCACCCGTTGGCAGGGGAAAGCGTCGTCTTTCGCTGCAAAATCATCGCCGTCGAGGGAGGAGAGGGCTGATGCGGATTCTACTCGCCAACCCCCGGGGATTCTGCGCCGGCGTGGACCGCGCCATAGAGATCGTGGACCGCGCCCTGGAGATATTCGGCGCCCCGATCTATGTCCGCCATGAGGTGGTACACAATCGATTCGTGGTCGACAGCCTGCGTAAGCGCGGCGCCATTTTTGTCGACGAGCTGGCCGAGATACCGGATGGCAACACCGTCATATTCAGCGCCCACGGCGTCTCTCAGGCGGTACGCAAGGCGGCGGAAAAACGCGATCTACAGGTCTTCGATGCCACCTGCCCACTGGTCACCAAGGTCCATCTGGAGGTTGTCCGGCACTGCCGCAACGGTGCTGATGTGATCCTCATCGGCCACCGGGGACATCCGGAGGTGGAGGGCACCATGGGACAGTACGAACATCATGGCGGTCGTGGCAGGATTCATCTGGTGGTGACCGAAAAAGATGTGGAAGAGCTACAGGTGAATGACCCGGAAAAGCTGGCCTATGTCACCCAAACGACCTTGTCGATGGACGATACGGCACGCATCGTCGACGCATTGCGCCGCCGCTTCCCAAACATCCAGGGGCCGAAAAAGAACGACATCTGTTACGCCACCCAGAATCGCCAGGACGCAGTCAAGCAACTGGCCGCCGCCAGTGACCTGGTACTGGTTGTCGGCTCGCCCAACAGCTCCAACTCCAACCGTCTGAAAGAGATCGCCACCAAACTGGGGCGGGCCGCCCATCTGATCGATGGGGCAGAAGACATTCAGCCACAGTGGCTTCAGGGGGTATCCAACGTCGGCGTGACGGCCGGCGCATCGGCCCCGGAGGTGCTGGTTGAGCAGGTGCTGTCCAAACTGCAGGAGTTCGGCGCCAGTTCGGTATCCACCCTTTCCGGGCAATCGGAAACCATCACCTTTTCCCTGCCGAAGGCCCTGCAGCGTACCAGCAAAGACGAACGGTACCGATGATTCAACGGTTCCATTGGCGGCTGTTCGGCACTTTTGGGATCATCCCAGGTACTGGTTCAGCGCCTCTTTCGGCCAACCAGCAACATACCCGCCATCCCCAGCCCCAACAACAAGATGGATGATGGCTCAGGCAGGCTGTTGGCAGACAATGCGGGGGATGGCGCGATGTCGGCCAGCGCGACTATGGGACTGAGTGACAGCATGAAGAGTATCTTTCTGTATGGCACGATTTTGCTCCGGACGGTGACATTGACGGTCAGCTCTGGGGGCTGAAAATGACGCCCCGCTGGCAAGCCCCTATGCCATTTCATCGGCCAGATAGAAAAAACCTGAACCCCCTCTTGAAGTCATGACCGATCTGCCACGCGACCGATTGAATCACAACTCAACATACAGGTTCATGATCACCAGCAACCGGCCGGGGTACGTGCCCCGGTACCCTGCAGGGTAAGCGTGCCACAGGTATCGTTGACCTGCCCGCCATTCGGCGCGGCGGTGAGCGTATATGTGCCGGAGGCGACAACCAATGACAAATTGTAATATACCACCCCATTGCTTGGTGTGCGGGGCGTGGTATTGAAAGGCAACCAGGCAGTATTTATGGCATTGCCGCTTGCATCCTGAGCATAACTGCTGGTCTCGGTATAATTCCGCTCCAGCAGCTGGGACAGCTCCAGCAAATCCCCTTTGGCGGCAGCACGCCGGCTCTGGCGGACATAATTCTGATATGCCGGCAGAGCGATCGTCGCAATGATCGCCATCACCGCCACCACGATCAACAGTTCGACCAGGGTAAAGCCCCTGCCTCTTCGTTTCATTACAGCCATTACCGTTGTCCGTCATTGCGTGGCAGGACCCAGATGGCGGTCACCTTCGTAATGCCGTCCTCTTCCCCCAGGGTGTATCCCACGTCTCGGTTCAACAGCTGCAGCAACGCATCACGTGGCGCCTGTCCAGGCTTGATGCCGTGCCATTTCATCGTTGACGACATCGAGTACATCTTGTCGCCGATCATCACTTGCCGGCCGGCAAAGTCCACATGCTCCAACACATCGATGCGCTCAAACTGGCTGACGGGCACCAGCATCAACTTCAGGTTTTCCGCCTGCGCCAGCGAGCAAAAACCCAGCACAACAAGCAGCGCGACCATTGCTCTCATCTTCATCTCCTTACCCGTTCGTTCATTAAGCTACGCCTATTGCAACTGACGCCAGGATTGGCGACCCACACGGTATCCCCTGGATTCCACCACACGCTCCATCTCGCCGGAGGAGCCACTGGTGTATTTATACTCCCTGCCGGCATCACCCTTCACGATAGATGGGGTCTTGATGATACCCACACGGGACTTCTTGCCTGATGCCGGCACCTTGATAGTGATCGGCTCACCCGCCTCGTTTACCTCTCCGGTGGCGATCTCGATATAGTCCTGCTCATCGAACACCCCGTCACCATTCAGATCGAAAGGAGTGGAAGGCAGCCTCGCACCACTATACATATCCAACTCCATCAACCAGCTGGCGCCGCCAGACTCGCAAGGATTTGGATTGGCGATCATGGTGCTGAAGATGACGCGGTTCTCACGTAGCAGAGGCGTACTGACCACCCGCTCCCCTTCCCAGCCGTTGACCGGGGACTCGAGCTCTAAATACCATCCCTTATGGGTATCCCAGTCGATCCGGTGGTCAGTAGTCGCCCGCGCATCATCATCGAACGGATTTTCCGTGAGATTGCCGGCGGCATCGGAGATCATCCGTGTCTCCACCTGGACACCGTCCACCAGATTGGTGGTGGTAACACTTTCATGGGTGATCGCCTGCTTGAGCAGCGCCGTGATCTCCCCATTCACCCTGGCGTTGCTCACCGGTGAAGGGGTGGATGCAGAAAAATCATCCCATATGGCGTAGAAGGCATTCTTGCGCTGCTCGATGTTATCCCCTATCTCGAAAAACTTTCCGGTACCGAAGAACACCAGGGCTCCTCCCCTGATGTGCCGTGTCTCCTGGGGTTTGCCGGTAATGGATTGAACATTACCATCCGCATCACGGGCGACGAAAAGGGGCTGTGGCACACCACCCGGACCATGATAATCCACATCCCAGGCGCTGGGATCATTGGCACTGGAGAGATCGAAGGCCCACATATTTCCCAACAGATCACCGGCATAGACCCGGTCGACTATGCGATCGCCGTTGATATCGACGGCAATAGGAGTAGAGAGCCCATTGGGATGCAGGGCATCGCCCACCGCCTGGGTATCGATCTTGCGAATCAATTCACCAGTGGATATATCCACGATGAACAGCACCGCACTGCGGTTGGTCGAGCCATAGCCATTACCGAAGATCGCCGCCCAATCACCGTTGGCCATGCGCACCACCGAAACCTGGCCCAGGACATACCCCAGATCACCGTCAGGGGCGCCATTTCCATCCGGAATCCCGTCTCCGTTCGTATCCTCTCCATCATCGTCACCAACACCGAACTCCCACATCACGTCATTGGCGGAAAAGTTGGCTGGGTCGGTAACGTCCAGCGCATATATCGCCTTGCCGCCGGCGCCCAGACTGCCGACGAGCACGCTCTTCCAGGATCTCACGCCATTGACCTCGACATAGGCATCCTTGCCGTTGGGCGGGCCATCCACGAAATAACGGTGCGTATACTCAGGATCGGTCAGATGCCAGAGGTCCGGCAGCACCGCCTCCGGCACATAGGCGAACAACTCCTCGCCGGTGGTTGCCTCGAAGGCGTGCAGCATGCCGTCGTTGGCGCCCACGTAGATAACGCCCACTCTGTTCTGGTAGGACTCGCTGGACCGGTATGTCAGATAGCTGCTCCCCTCTGCGCCCGGAAGCAGGTTGTATCCCAGATCCTGCTGACCCACAAACCAGGGATCGGAATTAACGATATCCCCCAAAATAAAGCTGCGGTTGCGAAAAATACCCCCGGAGTTGGATTGCTCGTTGCTGTGATCTCCGCGCAGATAATCCACTCGGTTCTCACCCTCGGTATCCACCCCCCCCGGTCCCATATTAAGCAGGGCCTGATGGCCCGCCGGCAGACTGGCCCAGATGAACGGCAGCCCGGGGATGCCATCGCCATTGGCGTCTGAACTGTCCAAGGTGAAGATTTTGCGGGGGGCGATCCGGCTTGCCAGTTCAGCGGACGCCTCCCATTCCGGGTCGACGACATCCGGCGTCCCCTCATCTGCATCTATGGGCAGCCCGGTACCCGGGTCGACGATAAAGGCCTGCAATTGACCACTCCAGTCCTCGCTGCCGAACTTTGCCTGATAAATGAATGTATTGTTATCCAGACGGGTGGAGTTGGTGGCAATCGTGGATGACGAACCGATCCGGCCAACGATGTTACGCAGGCTCTCCTCCAGGGCATCGGCAAACTGAACCGGGTTGGCTGCAGAGAAGAACCCTCCCCGGCTGTTGACCGCAGCATGCCACAGGTCATCGATATTCGTCTCACCCCCATCAGGTTGTGGCCAGCTCTTGGTCCCATCCGTCAAATCAGGCAGATCTGCTGCGGGATCCAGGGTCCCCGTCACCCCCAGACCAACGGTGAAGTTCACCAGGTGCTGCCAGAAGGCGGGGTCACTGGCATTGGTCCTGACCCGGTTGTCCAGATCTGAGCGCAGATCATGATTCCAGTAGTACATGGCCACATCAGCCAGGGTGTTGCTGAAGGCATCGGCATAGGGTCCCTCTGGCACATAGTGGACGGTATTCCCGGCCGCATCACTGATACTCGGGCCGTTGATATTGTCCACATTGACACCACCGATCCCCGGAGTGGTCAGGTTGTTGCCATTCCAGTAACCGTCGGTCATGAGGATATTGTAACTTTGACGGCAACTCAGATGATCACCCGATACATTCGTCCCAGGATTGTCACCCCAGGGTCCGGCATTGTCTGCCCGTTTAAAGTATTTGCCTACGTTGTCGATCGCGCTGCGAAGAGGCGTGGATGCTGTGCCGATGGTATGGCCGTAGAGTAAAGCAAAGAAGGCATCCCGGTCGGCGCCTTCGAACCCGCGAACACCGTTGATGATGGTGCCATCACTGGCCGCGCCATCAATGGTATCGGAACCCTTGTTGATACTGGCGAAACCGACCCGAAGGCTGTTGCCCTGGCGGCTGAAGGCCTGTCCGACACCGGCGCGCGCCAACAGTATGCGGGAGCGGTAGTACTGAAACCAGTTGGCAAAATTCTGGATCTCTTCATCCCGGGTCCGGGTGATCGAGCCATCGGGACTGGTAAAGGTGGCATCGGCAGCGGTGGCCGAGGTGATCTGGACCCGCCTGTAGCTGGCACGCAGCATCCGGTTGCCGACACCATCATAGACGTAGTAGGTGATCGGCCAAAAGGTATGGGTGCCAAAATAGGCAGCAGTCAAGTCAAAGAGGTCCTGGGTCGCGGTATTCTCGAACCAGATGGCACTCTGCGTCTGCTGCGCGGTGAGGTCAATGGTGCCCCGGCTGTGATCATAGGGGTTGTAATAGGCCGCCGTAGGATCGGCGTCATCCATGGCACTACCGTCGGCATTGGCCCAGGGCGTATAGGTCACGTTGGGATCGTAGAAGACCCGGTTGTTGCTGGCGCAACGGCCGAAGAAGTTCTGCAGGCTGTTGTCGTTGAAGCTCGGCACCTGATTGGCATAGTCCCCCGGGCCGTAGAGCTGGCTCGGCCGCGGAAAGAAGAAGATGGAATAGACCATATTCTCATCAGGCATGAACTCCCACTGCATGGACCCAGAGTCGTCCAACGTAAACATGACATTCGGCTCCACCGCACCACCGATGAACAGCGGCACCTGGGAGATGGTCCCGGCCACCGACACCTGCGATGGCAACCAGCTGATCAGACTACAGGCCAGAGCGATGGCCATGCGTTTCAAATTGATCATCATTGCGCCCTCCCGGACTGCTACCACTTGTAGATGCTTTGCAACAGGACAACCGTGTTGGGCGACCGGCCAACCCCACGTGCGGTAATCTGCAGATAGATGTCGGCGGCGCCGAGATCCTGTCCCGCCTCACCACTTACCGGATGGGCCGGGAGTTTTTCGATGATGTATGCGGGCTGGGTATCCACACCGGGGATCAGATTGGCACCGCTGTTGAATACACCGTTGGCGGCCCACCAGGTGGCCCCTCTGTTCGCCTGATCCGTCCACCAGGGCAGGCCGTCATTGGTGGCATCGGGGGAACCCAGATCCCGGATCGAACCACGCGCAGTACCCAGTGCAGGGAGCACCGCCTGCGAGGCAAGCCACTGCTCCGCCTGGCGAAGCGCCGATTCAGCCGCTTGGAAGGCCATGTTTCGATCACGCATGTTACCGGCCATTCGCTCCTCCAAGATGTTGATGTCCATGGTGGAGACGCCAAAGATGGTCATCAGCAGGAGAATCATCAGTGCAGTGATCAACACCGCTCCCTGTTGCCGCCTGCCGGCCGCTGCCTGTCCAATCGCTGTCATGGCAACCGGTTCCGTAATCCGATGGTCGAAGTCATGGTTTGAGTGAAGCCCCTCTGGTTGTCGATCGAGAGGTTCCCGGCCCTGGAACTGAGCGTCAATACCGCCCTTACGCTGTTGACGCGTCCCCAGTCAGTCACCAACTGGGGCGTCACGTACTGATCGACGAAGAAGTTGTTCGTCGTATCCTCACCATAGGTGATCTGCAGATCGGTCACACCATCTGCGAGCTCCTGGGCAGCGCCGCCATTGGTTCGGGTATACAGCGCGGGCTGACCAAAAGCATTATTGCGAACGAAATAGTCCAGCTGCAGAAATTTGTAGATTCGGGCATCCTGGCCGTACACCTTGCCCAACCGGTTCGTTGAATTCTGCACATTGTCGTGAGAAAGCTGGATGGTCGTGCCCACCGGGGCAGACACGGCGCTGACCCGAAACAGGTCGGAACTGTCGCAATCGGTGATCAGCACCAGATCTCCGGCCTGAAAGCCGCAGGAGTTTGCGCTATTGATGGCAATGTCGGCACTTTCGGAGGTCATACCGCCAGCCAGGTAAGTGCTGCATTCGGAGACCCGGCTGACCGTGATCACATCGGTACCCGGAAGCACACTGGCCGGATCATCCCCGGTGCCGCTGGTGTCACCATACAGCGGGCTGAAGGTGCCATTGGCCTGATACTCATATCCCCGCACCGCAGACTGGGCATTGAACGAGGCCAGACCCGGCATGCTGTTGGCAACCACGTTCGGCGTCACCTCATCCAGGCTGCCACAGCCCTGGAATCCAGCCATGCGAATGTTGCTCGTCAGCACTTCCATGGCATACCGACCGGTCTCCTGTATACGGGACAGGGCATCCTGAGCGCGATAGGCCTGTTTGCTGCCAATGAAGATCTGCACCATGCCCATGGTCAACAGCAGCCCGAGCAACATGGCCACCAGGATCTCGACCAGACCGACACCCGACTCTCTGCCCACCGATTGAATCATTCCCCGCATGCTCAGATATCCGTAACCATGGTGAAGTTTTGTACCTGTTGGGCACCTCTGCTGTCATCCCATTGCACCGTTACCGTGACCCGATTGCCATTCACCACGACCGAGCCATCTCCCTGTGGCAACAACTGGCCGAGGTTGGCCAACCAGCTATTCAGGTCGCGCTGCGCCTGGTTGCTGGCATTGGCGAAGGGGTCTGCGGCCATGGCGATGGCATAACCGTCAACCGCATTGCGGTTGGTACGTATGCAATCGGCGATATCGTAGGCCAGCAGAGTAGCCTGGGAGCGCAGCAAAGAGCTGTGATTGACCCGAATGCCAGTGGCTTGCAACCCGGCAAGCCCGAGCAGGCCAACGGAGAAGATCATCACGGAGACCAGCACCTCGACCAGGGTAAAGCCCCTGGATCCCGGCAATTGGCAGCGGTTCTCGAGTTTGCGCTTCATCTGCATCACCAAGTACATGAGGTAGGATCATTCTGAATGTCAGTGCAGCTTGCCCCGCAGGTGTTGACGCGACCGGCAGCAGTAACAGGGACACTGCGAACGCCACTGCCGCTGCTTGCCGAAATATCGAAGCAGCGGACAGTGGCCACACCGCCTGTGGGCAGAAAGGTGATATTGGCGCCATCGGTGCTGATCTGCAGGTTGGCGGATGTTGCAGGAAAGGTCCGGATCAGCACATTGTTATTGGTCACCGGATCGAGATACTGCACATCCCAGCCGGCCTCCCAGTTGGTCTGGTCGTTGGATTGTGCCCTCACTTCCACATTCTGCCCCCTCCTGGCAGCCTCGGAGCGGGCCAGGTTCAGCGCCGCGACCAGCGAACTGCTGGCCGTTATCAGCTCGCTTCTCTCTTTCATACGCGTGATACCTGGGAGCCCCACCGCAAGCACGATGCCTATGACCACCAGGGTCAGGATCAATTCAACCAGAGTGAATCCGTGATATTTTCTGCTACGGCTTTTCATATTGAACTCTATAGATGATAAACATGAGGATTGCATCTCCCCCTGGACGGCTGGCAGTAAATCCCGGACGAATGGCTGTCTCGAAGTGGTAGAATCCCTCGCTTGGCCATATCAGAATTCCGCAATCATGTTCGACTGCATCATCATCGGCGGCGGCATCATCGGCATGCTGACCGCCCGGGAACTGCGACTCGCAGGCATGACCGTGCTGCTACTGGAGCGCGGCAGGACCGGTCGTGAATCATCCTGGGCCGGCGGTGGCATCATCTCACCACTCTACCCCTGGCGCTACCCGGACGCCGTTACCGCTCTCGCCAGCTGGAGCCAACGCCATTACCCCGAGCTCTCCGCCAGCCTGGCCGAATCCACCGGCATCGATCCGGAATGGAAACGGGATGGGTTACTGATTTTATCCCCCGGAGACACCGCCCAAGCCATCGATTGGGGAGCGCGGCAGGACCAGCCGGTGCAACTCGTCGGCAGGCAGGCGATAAGAGAGCTGGAACCCGCGCTCGGTCAGCCGCCGGAAAGCGCCATCTGGCTGCCCGAGGTAGCGCAGATCCGTAATCCACGGCTGGCCAAGGCGTTACGCAAAGAGCTGGAACGCATTGGCGTGATGATCCAGGAGGGTGTCCAGGTCGATGAAATCCTGCAGAACCAGGGGCGCGTCCTGGGTGTGCGCACCCCAAGCGGCAGAATCAACAGTGGCCAGGTGCTGTTGAGCGCCGGGGCCTGGAGCGGCGGACTCTTGCAGACCCTGGGCATCGAGCTGGCGGTAGCACCGGTACGGGGGCAGATGATCCTGTTCCGTGCGCCAACGGGCCTGATCAGCCGCATCACGCTGCAGCAGGACCGCTACGCCATCCCGCGCAAGGATGGCCGGGTACTGTTCGGCAGCACACTGGAACTGACCGGTTTCCAAAAGGAGACCACCAACAGCGCAAGAACAGAGTTATGGGAGATCGCCACCCGGATGTTTCCCGGCCTGGAGAAGACCCCCATCGAGCATCACTGGGCCGGTCTACGGCCGGGCTCCCCGGACGGGATTCCGTTCATCACCCCCAGCACGGTGTCCGGTCTGTTCATCAACGCCGGCCACTTTCGTAACGGCGTGGTACTGGGACCGGCTTCGGCCCGGCTGATGGCAGACATCATGCTGCAGCGGGACAAGATCCTGCCCAGCATCCCATATGCGCTGCAGGCAGCCCGATAGTGGAACAGCTGACAGCAGGACGTTCATACAGCGTGATGGGCCGACACTGGACCTCCCGCCCCATCTTCGGCCACAGCCTGCAGACCCTGAGACCCCGTAATCATAGAATACGCCTACAGATAAAATGCGGCAGGACGATACAGATCATAACTATCCCGGTTAACCATGTTAGTTGTACTGAAAGCGGGTTTGCCCTCTCCTGCCAGGGGGACTGCGACACTCTCTCAGCCGCTCGACATCCAGCCTGATCGCACATAGTTCAATGGTGGCACAATGGATAAGAAGAGGACTCCTCAACCCCTTAAAGTTGCACTCTTTCGCCGATAAAGTTGCCTTAACTTACGGTGTCAACACCATGAGCACTAACGACAGAGCATCAGGCCCATCCCGATCGACAGGAAGCATACTCACTATTGCGGTTTTGCTTCTCGCCCTATTCACATCCACCCCCCTCTCGGCCGCGATAACCGCTGAGAAGACACCCAACGATGTTTTTCGACAGGCGCAGCGGCTGGCCGATGACGTACGCAAGCTGCGAAAAAGAAACAACATCACCACCCCCTGGCCGAAGGTGGAGATAGAACCCGGCCGGGAACCCCGGCATGTATTCCAGAAGGCGCTGGAGATCCTGGGCAAGATCAACAAATACCGGATCAATGTGGCCAGGATCGGGGAGATCACCATCCCCCGTTTCCCCGGACGGGATATATCGCCCAATGAGGTCTATGGCGTCGTCGTCCGCCTGCGCCAGGAACTGGCCCTCCTGGTACGGGACAATCTGGGCAATCTGGGCAATCTGGGCAATCTGGGCAATCTGGGCAACCAGAAAACTGAAAAGAAGATCAGCAGGGGCAAAAAGACACCGAGCCACGTCTACGCCTCCCTCTCCGAGATCTCCATCGCCCTGGAAGAGACACTCGGATTACGCAGCATCACGCCGTCCGAGGTCTACCTGCGCAGCCAGCAGGTGATCGAACTGGTGCGCTTTCTGCGCAGAAGCCAGAATCTGCCCATGAACGTCCCCAAGCCGGTGCGTACCCAGGGGAAGCTACCCAACCATGCCCTGAAGTCGGTGCATGACCTTTTGGGGCAGATTCGCCAGGCGGAGCACAATCTGTGGATGAAGCCAGTGAAACAACCGGTCACGCCCAGACGGGTGATCTCACCAAGCGACGTCTATGATGCCATGGGCGTCGCCATTGCCGAGTTGCAGCGCATCCAGTTTCGCCTCGGTCTGGAACGGGACTTCCCGGCAGCGAGACCGGAGCCGGGCAAGACGCCGGACGATGTCATCCTCAACACCCGGTGGGCGAGCGCGCTGTTGCCCGACTTCGCCATGGGCAAACCCCTCCGGCAGTATGATCGCTCAGCCTTGACCAAATCGCCCAACGAGGTCTTTTCCGTCACCGAGCACATCTTGCATAAGCTACTGGAATATCGCCGTTTACGTGGCATCCAGTCACCGCCCCGCCGGGCGCGCATGATCCGCGGCCTGAAACCTCAGCATGTCTACGCCAAAGCACTGGAGATCATGGAGAAGGTGGACCTGCTACGGCGGCAACAAGGCTTGGGAGCAATGACCATACCCAGGTATCCGTTGCGCAAGATCACCCCCTCCGAGGTATTCGACCTGGCGCTGCGCCTGGACAACGAACTGGTTCTGATCTACCAACAGGAGGAGTTGGAGGCCAAGCCCTGGGGCGTGGAGACACGGGTAGGGGAGTACCAAGACAAGCAGCCAAGCGATGTGTTTTTCAACATGCAGCGTATCTCACACCTGCTCGATACCCTCGTCGGTTCCGAGGGATTCACCCCCAACGACGTGTTCCGGGAGGTGCTCAGCACCAAGCGCGAGGTGGCCCTGATCGCCGACAGCCTGGGCGAGGCCATCCCGGCGGAGGTCTGGAGCGCGCCTGAGTTCAAGCCCGGAACGGAACCCCGCGATGTATTGGGTGCGGCCAGAGAGGTATTGAACCTCATCGTACGCATCAAACAACGGGCGGGCATGTTCGGGGTGCGCAACATCGCCATCCCGGCCGGTGAAATCGTCACCCCAACCGATGTGTATAACCAGGTGCGGCTGATCGAGTCGGAACTGACCGAATTCAAGGTCTTCATGGGTATCGCCACCATCCCCGAACAGCCGCCAGTGCAGCGGGGAAAGACACCTGCTCACGTCTTGCAAGTGCTCGAGGGGATCTCTCATGCACTGCGCATCATCCTGCACATCGAGAAGAGACCAGAATGAAGCTCTCTCTTCCCGCCAGGTTCGCCCTGCTGGCGTTCATCATCGCCGGCATCGGCATCCTCGGCATTTCAGCTTATAGCTACCGGGACGCCGGCTCTCTACTGCGCAAGCAGAGCATCGAGCGCATAGAACTGGATCTGCTGCGGCTCAGCAGCAGCCTGCAGGAGAACATCGACCGGATGCGCCTCGATGTCCAGCGCATCGCCACCTCCGACCCCGTCATCGGTTACTACCGGGCGGTGGCGGGCGATGGTTACGACGACGAACGGAACATGACAGAGACGCTGTGGAAACAGCGCCTCACCATAGACTTCAAGCTATTATTGCAGCAACGCCCCGGGTATCTGCAGGTTCGCTATATCGGCATTGCCAACGATGGTAAGGAGCTGATTCGTGTCGAGCGCCGCAATGGCGAGATCTTTGTCACACCGGACAACGCGTTACAGGCGAAAGGGCAGCGCGACTATGTGCGGGAAACGATCCGCCTGCAGCCGGGGCAGCAGTACCTCTCGAGGGTGGAATTGAACAAGGAGCATGGCACTATCGCCTTCCCCCTGCAGCCGGTGATGCGGGCAGCAGCCCCCATCTACACCAACAGCGGAACGGTTTTTGGCGTCGTGGTGATCAATGCCGATTTCGATGCACTTGCCCGGCCATTCGCTTCCCCACCACCCAATGTCTCTTTCATGCTGGCCGACGAGCACGGCGACTATCTGTTGCATCCAGACAAGGAGCGGCGATTCACCCACGCGCTGGGCGGCAGTGCGGGAATGCAGAAAGACTTCCCTCAATTCAAGCAGCTGCAACAGGTTCAGGATGGATATGAACTCCTCGATCTGCCCCAGCACTCCGCCAGCCTGATTCACACCCACCTGCGCTATGATCCACTGAACAGAGACCGCCATATCCTGGTCGCCGCCCAGGTATCACACAGCGTGATCGATGAACTCTCCCTGGGCTTCAGAGAGCGCCTGGCAGGAGGTGTGATGCTGGTCGTCCTGCTGATCAGTATCGGTATGGCGCTACTGGCCAAGCGCCTGACCACCCCGATCAACCAACTCACGCAGGCAGCGGACCAGATCGCCAAAGGCGCCGACACCCGGCTGCCGGCAGTCGATCGCCATGACGAGCTCGGCCTGCTGGCAAGATCGTTCCAGACGCTGCTCAACCACCTCAACAGCTCGAAACAGGAGATAGAGACGCTGGCCGGCAGCTTGGAGAAGCAGGTCGAGGAGCGGACCCTGGCGCTGGAGGTGGCGCTGAAGCAGGCCGAGGCCGCCAATCAGGCGAAGAGCGAATTCCTTGCCAACATGAGCCATGAGATCCGCACCCCCATGAATGGCATCATCGGCATGACCAACCTGCTGCTCGACAACGATCTCGAGCAGGAACAGTACCAGCAGGCCCTCACTATCAAACACAGCGCCGAGTCCCTGCTCAACATCATCAACGACATCCTCGACTTCTCCAAGATCGAGGCCGGCAGGCTCGATCTGGAGCAGATCGATTTCGAGCTCGGCGCGCTTCTGCAGGAGCTCGCCCACAACCTCACCTTTAGCGCCAATGAAAAGGGACTGGAGCTGATCTGCCCCGCCAATCCGCCACAACATCTCTGGTACCGGGGGGATCCAGGTCGCATCCGCCAGATACTCACCAATCTGGTGGGCAATGCCATCAAATTCACCGAGCAAGGCAAGGTGGTGGTGCGTTATGAAGTCAAATCAACACAGAGCGGCCACAGCAAGGTGCGATTTTCAGTTACCGACACCGGAATTGGCCTGAGCAACGAACAACAACAGCGGCTGTTCGAGCGATTCACCCAGGCCGATGGCTCCACCACGCGCAAGCATGGAGGCACCGGCCTCGGCCTGGCCATCAGCAAGCAACTGGTAGAGCTGATGGGAGGCGAGATCGGGGTAGAGAGCGCACCAGGCGAAGGCGCCACCTTCTGGTTCACGCTCGACCTCATCGAGGCCGGGAGACGACCACCACCCCAGCAGGCGGATCCAGAGGGGGATAAGGCCGGTAGCGGTGACAGCGGGGGACCACTGACCACTCATCGTCCCCCTGACAAAAGACATCGGTACAACGCCCGAGTACTGGTGGTGGAGGACAACACCACGAACCAGGCAGTGGCCTGCGGTATGTTGAGAAAATATGGTCTCGATATCGATCTGGCAGGCAACGGCAAGGAGGCGATCGACGCCCTCGCGCAACACCCCTATGATCTGGTGTTCATGGACTGCCAGATGCCGGTAATGGATGGCTATGAGGCCACCCGGCAGATCCGCGACCCGAATTCTGCAGTCAAGAACCACACCATTCCCGTTATCGCCATGACAGCCAACGCCATGCGGGACGATCGTGACCGCTGCCTTCAGGCGGGTATGGACGACTACCTCGCAAAACCGATAGTCCCGGCAGCGCTGGACCGGGCGCTGTTGCAGTGGCTGCCTGACAGCTGTCACCTGAACGCGGCTGAAGAAACGATCCGGACAACCGCGGTTGACACAGCAGCGGATCCCACGGAGACAGCCACGGACCAGGTGTTCGATCATGCCGCCATGCGCCGGCGCCTGATGGGCGACGACGAACTGATACGCACCGTAGCCGAGACGTTTCTCGGCGACATGGAGCAACAGCTGGCGCAGCTCAAGCGCATGACGGCCGAGAGTGACCTGCAGCAGGCCACCGCACAGGCACACAAGATCAAGGGCGCCGCCGCCAATGTGGGCGGCGTGGCCGTCAGCATCCTGGCCGCCGAAATGGAGCGGCTGGGCAGGGCCGGTGACCTGAAGACCTTCAGTCAGCAACTGCCGGAACTGGAACGACGCTGCAGGGCACTCAGGATTGCAATAGAAGAGACCCTGCTTGCAGCAACGAGCGGGAGGGAAAGTTGATTTCGGGCACTGCAGCAAACAGGATGAGCAGGCATGCCCTTGCTGCACTTCATGGCGGAACGCCGCTTCTGTGCGGTATCAAGGGACGTTCTTTCGGGCCGAAAAACTGATATGCACCAAGTCACTCAACGCTCCGGGGACTTACTCGGACATGCAGCCGCTTCCTGTGACAAGGAGGAAGGGTCACGGTTACCGCTGCTGATCGCCGACGACGACCTCACCACCCGCACCATGCTATCGGCCGTAATCCACAAGTGGGGCTACGACACCATCGTGGCGGATAATGGCGAGGCCGCCTGGCAGATCATGCAGAGAGAGGACGCCCCCCGCCTGCTGTTGCTCGACTGGATGATGCCCGGCCTGGATGGACTGGCCCTCTGCCGGCGTATTCGCCAGCATGAAACCAATGACCCACCCTACATCATCCTGCTGACCGCCCGCAATGAGACTGACGATATCGTTACCGGGCTGGATGCCGGCGCCAACGACTATATCGCCAAACCCTATGACAACGCCGAGCTACAGGCCCGGCTTCAGGTCGGCAGGCGGATACTGGAACTACAGTCGGAACTCATACGCAACGCAGAACAACTGCAACTCGCCGCCAGCGTATTCACCCACGCCCAGGAAGGGATCACCATCACCGACCTCGATGGCACCATCATCGAGGTCAATGAGGCCTTCAGCCGGATCACCGGATACAGCCGCGATGAGGCAGTGGGCCGCAATCCTCGCATTCTGAAATCGGGTCATCAGGGGAAGGCATTCTATGCCGCCATGTGGCATGACCTGACCACGAAAGGCCACTGGTATGGCGAAATATGGAACCGGCGCAAGAACGGCGAGGTGTATGCGGAGATCCTCAACATCTCTGCCGTACGCGACGCACAGGGCAGCAGCAGACATTACATCGCCCTGTTCTCCGATATCACCGCACAAAAAGAGCACCAAAAACAGCTGGAACACATCGCCCACTACGATGCATTGACCGGCCTGCCGAACCGTGTCCTGCTGGCCGACCGGCTACACCAGGCCATGGCCCAGACCCAGCGGCATGGACAACGGCTGGCGGTGGCCTACCTCGACCTCGATGGCTTCAAGGCCATCAACGACACCCATGGGCATGATATCGGAGACCGCTTACTGATGGCGCTGGCCATCCACATGAAACAGGCGCTGCGCGAGGGCGACACTATCGCCCGCCTGGGAGGCGATGAGTTTGTCGCCGTGTTGAATGACCTCGACGATACCGTAGACTGTATTCCGATGCTCACCAGGCTGCTGGATGCCGCCGCCCAGCCGGTACAGATCAACAACCACCTGCTTCAGGTTTCCGCCAGCCTCGGCGTCACCATCTATCCGCAGGGGGATGAGATAGATCCCGACCAACTGCTGCGTCAGGCGGATCAGGCCATGTACCAGGCAAAGCTCTCCGGCAAGAACCGCTATCACATTTTCGATGCCGAGCAGGACCGGAACATCAGGGGCCAACACGAAAGCCTGGAACGCATTCGCCGGGCGCTTGTCCAGAACGAGTTCGTGCTGTACTACCAACCCAAGGTGAACATGCGCAGTGGCGAGATCATAGGCGCCGAGGCCCTGATCCGCTGGCAGCACCCGGAAGAGGGCCTGTTATCACCAGCCGCCTTCCTGCCGGCAATCGAGGGCCACCCCTTTTCCACCGAACTTGGCGAATGGGTCATCGACACCGCCCTGACACAGATGGAGATCTGGCAGCGTGACGGAATCAGCATACCGGTAAGTGTGAATGTCGGTGCGTTTCAGTTACAGCAAGCGGATTTCACCGACCGCCTGCGTCGACTGGTGGCAGCCCACCCCACCATCCAGCCAGGCAATCTGGTACTGGAGGTATTGGAGACCAGTGCACTGGAGGATATAGACCATGTCTCCCGGGTCATGCACGAATGCGCCGTGATAGGGGTGAATTTTGCCCTGGATGACTTCGGCACCGGCTACTCCTCACTGACCTACCTCAAACGCCTGCCAGTAAATGAGATCAAGATCGACAAGAGCTTCGTACATGACATGCTGGACGAGCCGGATGACCTGACCATTCTGGAGGGCATACTCGGCCTGGCCACGGCCTTCCGCCGTCAGGCCATTGCAGAAGGGGTGGAGACCCCGGCCCATGGCAAAATGCTGCTGCAACTCGGCTGCGAGCTTGCCCAGGGCTACGCCATCGCCCACCCCATGCCGGCGGCAGAGATGCCGGATTGGATGACGAACTGGCAACCAGACCCGAGTTGGGCAGGGCTGCGCCGGGTCAGTCACGACCTGCAGCCACTGCTGCTTGCCGACGCTGAACAGCGGGCCTGGAACCGTGCAATAGAGGCCTGGATCAAAGGCAAAACCGCGACCCCTCCACCGCTGCGGCCGCAACAATGCCGCTTTGGCCAATGGCTGGAAAGCACAGGTCGACGCCATCACGACACGCACCCCGCCTTCCAAACCATCGTGACATTACATCAGAAGGCACATGCAATTGCAGCAGATCTGGTCGATCTGAAGACCCAGGGACGACGGCAGGAGGCGCTGGCAAGCCTGCGCCAACTGCACAACATTGGAGATGACCTGGCCAGGCAGATACAGACGGTGATCGATGAGACTGCCTCTGAGCCCTGACAAAACCATCAAGGAACCTCTGATCAATTCATGGAACCGCGTCTTGCGACTAAAATCGCCCATCTCTGATGCAGAGATGAGCAGATACCCGGCAAACCCTCACAGCATCCATGAATTAGACTATGGCCAATGTACTGGCTATAATCAGCACACTATGTCAGAAGCAAGTATACAAACGCAGAACCACGGCGACGTCGTCCGCCTGTTGCGGCAGCATGGCATCACCCCCACCGCCCAGCGCGTGGTCATTGCCTCCGCCATGCTGGCACGCCCCCAACACCTGACAGCCGATCAGGTCCTGGACCTCACCCGGGAATCCGGCAGAAAAGTGTCCAAGGCCACGGTCTACAACACCCTTGGACTATTCGCCCGCAAAGGCCTGATCAGGGAACTGAGCGTAGACTCCAACCGCGCCTTCTACGACTCTTCCACCCACACCCACGCCCACTTCTACAATATACACACCCAGGAACTGCACGACGTCCCAGAAGGCGCGCTGGAAATAGAGCTGCCAACCTCCGCCCCTGCAGGAACCGAGATCGAGCGGGTCGAAGTGGTCGTCCACGTTCGCCCCAAGCGGGCGGGTTGACCCCCCCACTATTGTACCTGCGGTGAGCTTTTATTATACTCCCGCGCTCCACGCCCTTCGCCGATGTAGCTCAGTTGGTAGAGCAACGCATTCGTAATGCGTAGGTCGGCGGTTCGAATCCGCCCATCGGCTCCATATAATCAAAAAAACAGAAAAAACGGTTTTCTGTGAAATCAAGCCACCCGAGGCTGTTCTCCCGCCCCCTCACCGGACCGGTGGATTGACTGTCCGCCGGAGACATGCACCATCTCCTTGCTCAGCTGCGGTCTGCGGCGGTCTTTGAGCCGGCGGTTGAGAATCGTCAGGGCCGCAGGCTGCGGCATCTGTCCTCTGCGGTCACGGTAGCGCGACCGGGTATAATACTTGCGCACCAAGACTCGCTTGCCATTGATCTCGGAACCGTCGAGGCGCTTGATCGCGATCATCGCCGATTTTGCCGGCTCGATATCGACCAACCCATGGTATGCAACCGATCCTCTTTCTTGATCGGTTATCTTCAGTATGTCCACCCCTTTGATCCGCCCGCGCTGTCCAAACATACGCGACCAGGGTGACCGGACCGCCCGGCTGGCGAACTGATAAAGATCGTCACGGGTCACGGATTCCGGCAGTACACGAATAAAAATCAACATTCCTCACTCCCGCCTGAATCCATTCAGTGCATTATTGATAGGCCACTGGTACTGGTATTCGTTGAGACTGTAATAATGCAGTAATCATGCCATTATTATTTATGCAATGCATACAACAAATTAGCCGCAGAGATTGCCAATACCGCGGGAAACTATGTAAAAAACGCTGACAGCATCAGGAAATAGGTTGATCTAAAGGGATCCCCCCAGATATGGGTGTTTACGGGACAACGGATAACAGACGATCAGATATTGAGCAGGGAAGCCACATGGGTCAACTGATCTGCAGCCTGGTCCAGGACCAGCAGCCCGTTACTATCGCTCAGTTCACCGGGATTCAGGCGTGAATAGGCCGGCGTCTCATCGATTGCCGGAACAGAAGATGCCTCCTCACTGCCGGCCAGACTGTGCAGCTGCGCCAGCACCACCAAATCACCATAGTCAGGCTCCGGTGGCTGACTGCTCTCCCGCATCCACTCGTCACTCTCCTGCGCAGCGACCACGAACTCCATGGGAAAGTCCCATTTGCGCAGAATAGCGCCACTCATCTCCCCCCGCAGGGCAGCGATGACGCCATCGATCACTGCTGCATCCCCCACCGGTTCCGGCAGCGTATCCAGATAATTGATGATCGCGATCACCCCCACATCGTGCAGCAGACCGGTCAGCATCGCCTGCTCCGGATTGAAGCGGTCATCATGCTGCGCCAGCACATGGCAGATCGAGGCGATTCTCGTACTGTGCTGCCAGAGGTCCCACATCCGCTGCCGAAGCAGTGTGGAGTCCGTATTGAACAGCTCCTTCATGGCGAAGGAGACGACCAGCTTGTGGGTGATCCCCGTACCCAGGCGCACCACAGCAGCAGCGCAGGTCTCCACCGGAGTGCAGCGGCCATACACGGCACTGTTGGCAGCCTTGATCACCTTCACGGCAATCGCCGGGTCGACCTGAATAATCTCGGCGATGGCTTCCGCATCACTGACATCGTCATTCAGCGCCTGACCGATACGCGCAGCCACCTCAGGCAGGCTCGGCAGACGCAAACGGTCATTCTCCAGATCCTGTTGCAGCTTGCCGCTGATCTCATCGATGAGCCAGGAGGATTCATCCGTCTCCTGCCTGCCCGCAACCCGATCCGGCACCTGGTCCGTACCTTTACGCAGCTGTACATCACGCAACAGGGCATTGGTGATGCGCAGGAACCGCACCGGGGTAACGGCAATCACATCACACTCGCCCGGCAGATCCTGGGCAATCGGGCCGGCAGCCGATGCATCGCCGGACTTCACATCCTTCACCCGGCCATCGGCAGACTTCACCCGCAACCAGCCATCGATCAGAAACAGACCGAAACCGCTTACCTTTCCCTTGTGAAAAATCCTGCGTCCAGCTGGTGCATGTTCGATCTCGACCGATTGAGCCAGCCGGCTGAGCTGGCTCTGACTCAGTTTACGCAGGGGATCAAACGCCTGCAGCGTCTTGATATTCGGGGAGAGTATCGCCAAGGCCATTGCTTCCTCACTCTATTTCGCATCCATGAAAATCCAGCACCAGTCATTGCCAACAACCTTTCAGCCTGAGACACCTGCGGCAGGTGATGCTGCCTTCGGGCCTACCGGCATAGGGTCATGAGGTTTCACCGGGGAGAACCCCGATCGAGAGCTTCCCGAAGACCCCCCCATTGGCAGCAATGCTATCTGGCACCCTTTCGACACTATTGAATAGCGGCCACATCAGGCAGATCTTTATCTCCCGCCGGGCGGAATCCCATTCTCCTGTACCCCCACACGAGGCATGCGATATGCTTGCCTCCCATGATCAGCCTATTCGTCAACAGACTCACCGTCATCGACGCCTCCCTGCTGCACCCTGACCGCGGTCTGCTGGGGGAGAGCTGGCTGCTCGACGTGGAACTGGAGGGCTCCCTGGACCATCAGGGCATGGTGCTCGATTTCGCTCAGGTGAAACAACAGATCAAGCGTACCGTCGACAGCTGTTTCGACCACCGATTGCTGGTCCCCGCCAGATATCCCGGCTGCCAGATCATCCAGGACGGGCATCCACTCGAGGTGCAGTTTCAACTGACGACCGGCGAAGAGATACAGCATCGCTCACCGGCCAGTGCAGTCGCCCTGATCGATGCAGAGCGGATCGACGAGACCAGCCTGGCCCGGGCCATAGAGGAAGCGTTGCGTCCGCTACTGCCGGACAACGTCCAACGCATCAGGCTGAGGCTCTCCACCGAGCAATCAGCCGGGGCCATGTACCAATACAGTCATGGATTGAAGCACCACGAAGGCAACTGCCAAAGAATCGCCCATGGGCACCGGTCGCGCATCCGCATCTTTCGCAATGGAGAGCCGGCACCCGATCTGGAGCAGCGCTGGGCTGCGCGCTGGCATGACATCTATCTGGCCAACGCCATGGATCTGCAGGCGCGGTTTCAACGGTGTGGCGTCGATTACTGCCGTTTTGCCTATACCGCAAACCAGGGGCTGTTCGAACTCACCCTGCCGGAGCGCCGTTGCTATCTGATCGACACCGATTCCACGGTAGAGAATCTGGCCAGCCATATCGCCCAAACGCTGCATGGAGAAGAGCCAGACGCCCATTTCCGCGTTCAGGCGTTCGAGGGGGTGGGGAAAGGGGCGATTGCCGAGGCCGGATGAATGGACAGGGGCTATTGCCCCCAGACCAAGCAGACCAGGTAACTGTTCAGCACCTTCTTGAACCAACCGCGTAATCTCTGATACCGGCTGTTTCTGGAAGAAACGTTGGCGGCAGGGACGCCGCCATCGGGCGTACAGGGATGTATCTACAGCCCTTTCTGGTAGAAACACCCGGTATCAGGGGCGATCTCGATAACTGCTGAATCAGTTTGATGTATCACGCCGAAACGCCAGCCGCATCCCGCGCACCGCGTCGTTCACCCGCCCCTCATGGTATGCCACCTGGCCGTTGACGAAGGTGGTGATCACACGGGAACGCAGACGCCGCCCCTCCAGGGGTGACCAGCCACACTTGTAGAGCACCGACTCCCGCTCCACCCGATAGGGACTGGCCAGGTCCAACAGCACCAGATCGGCCCAGTACCCCTCCCGCAGATAGCCTCGTTCCACCACCCCGAACAGACGCGCCGGGCCATGGCTGGTCTTTTCCACCAGCTGTTCCAGGGTAATTTGGCGGTCATGGTAGAGCTCCAGCAGCATGGGCAGGGCCCACTGCACCAGAGGCAAACCGGCAGGCGCCTTGAAATAGCCGTTCAGTTTCTCATCCAGGGTGTGGGGAGCGTGGTCGGTGCCGATCACATCGATACGATCATCCACCAGGGCCTGGCGGATGGCATCCCGATCTTCCCTGGTCTTGATGGCGGGATTACATTTGATGAAGCTGCCTTTCAGCTCGTAGTCCCGGTCATCGAAATAGAGATGATGCACGCAGGCCTCTGCGGTGATCCGCTTGTCGTCCAGGGGACCGGGCTGAAACAGCTCCAGCTCGCGGGCGGTGGTCAGGTGCAGCACATGCAGCCGGGTATCGTGGCGACGGGCCAGCTCCACCGCCAGCGAAGAGGAGAGGTAACAGGCCTCGGCGCTGCGAATCTGCGGATGGTACTGCATCGGGATATCCTCGCCGTACTTCTCCCGGAACAGCTGCTCGTTGTGCAGGATGGTCGGGGTATCCTCGCAGTGGGTGGCCACCAACGTGGGCGCATCCCGGAAGATCGCCTCCAGGGTCTCTTCCCGGTCCACCAGCATGTTGCCGGTGGAGGCACCCATGAACACCTTGATCCCGCAGGTCTGCTCCGGTCCCAGGGCGCGAATCTCGGCCAGATTGTCATTGGTGGCACCCAGATAGAAGCTATGATTGGCCAGGGCGCGGTCGGCAGCCAGGCTGTACTTCTGTTCCAGGTCCTGCAGGGTGACGGTCTGAGGGTTGGTGTTCGGCATGTCCATGAAGCTGGTGATGCCGCCGGCCACCGCCGCGCGGGATTCGCTGAGCATGTCAGCCTTGTCAGACATCCCCGGCTCACGAAAATGGACCTGGTCATCGATCATCCCCGGCAACAGTGTCCGTCCGTCCGCCTCGAGCACCCGTGTCCGCTGTCCGGCGGCAATCTCCGGATCGATGCGCTCGATGCGGCCATTGCGCACCAGCAGATCGCCCTCCAGGATATGGCCATCGTTCACCATCCTGGCATTTCTGATCAGAATCTCGTTCATTCAGTCATACTCCCGGTCTTTCCAGTTTCTGATAGCGGTAAAGACCGCCGCCCCTGGGGTCAGCGCGTGGCCCGCAAAACGTTCCGCTGCAGCCACAACCGCCGGCTCCGCCACGCGCAGAAACGGATTGGTCTGCAGCTCCAGCCCAAGCGTAGCGGGCACCGTAGGCAGACCAGCCTCACGCTGCGCCTCAGCGGCCTGCAGGCGTGCAGCGACAGCGGCACTGTCCGGCTCTACCCAACGTGCGAATCCGAGATTGGCCAGGGTATATTCATGGGCGCAGTAGATCGCCGTATCCGTCGGCAGGGCGGCTATCCGCTGCAGCGACTCATGCAGCTGCTGGTATGTGCCGCTGAAAACGCGACCGCAGCCGCCGGCAAACAGGGTATCGCCACAAAACAACACCCCCGGCCGCTCCGCATAATACGCCAGGTGCCCCTCCGTATGGCCCGGCACCTCCATCACTTCGAATTCGGCGTCGATCCCCGTCAGCCGTACCCGCTCGCCTTGGTTCAATGGTCGGTCGATGGCAGGGATCTGTTCATGGGCAGGCCCGTACACCACGGCATCGGGCCAGGCCGCCTTCAATCCGTTCACGCCACCCACATGATCACCGTGCTTGTGGGTGATCAGTATCGCCTCCAGGGTCAGATGCTGCTGTTGCAGCGCAGCCAGCACCGGCGCTTCATCCCCCGGATCGACCACCACGGCCGAGTTACCCGTTTCGCCCTGCAGCAACCAGATGTAATTATCATCGAAGGCAGGGATCGGACTGATTTTCAGCATGCCTTATTTTCCATACAGCTGCTCCGGATCGATCAACGGCTCGCTGTCCACCACCACCTGGTCACCCTCTACCAGATTGTAGAAACAGCTGCGCCGGCCGGTATGGCAGGCGGGCCCGGTCTGATCCACCCGCAGCAGAATGGTGTCGCCGTCGCAATCGAAGCGCATCTCCTTGAGCAACTGCACCTGGCCGGACGACTCCCCCTTGCGCCACATCTTCTGGCGTGAGCGGGACCAGTAGCAGACCCGCCCTTTTTCCAGGGTCTCTTCCAGCGCCGCCCGGTTCATCCAGGCCATCATCAGTACCTCACCACTGTCATATTGCTGCGCAATGGCCGGAATCAGACCGTCTGCATTGTAGGGTAGATCGTCCAGCACCTGCTGCAGCGGCAGGCCCTCCCCCCGCTTCATCTTTTCTGTCTGTTTCATCACTTTCACACGTTTGGTCAGTTTGACCCATCTTACCACTCTAACCCGGCACTGGTGATATACTGATCTCCAGCATCCACCCCGGGAGAAGACTCCCCGCAATGAATGAAATCACGCAAAAGCTGAAACAGGCCGGGTTGAAAGTCACCCTGCCGCGCATCAAGATCCTGGAGATCCTGGCGCACAGCGCCGGCCAGCATGCCAGCGCAGAGGATATCTACAAGCTATTGCTGCAGCAGGGAGAGGACGTAGGCGTGGCCACCATCTACCGGGTCCTCACTCAGTGCGCCGATGCCGGACTCATCCGGCGCCTGCAGTTCGAGGGCGGTCGGGCCGTGTTCGAACTCGCCGCCACCGATCATCATGACCACCTGGTCTGTGTCCGCTGCGGAAAAGTCGAAGAGTTTCACGACGACCTGATCGAGGCCCGGCAGCAGCAGATCGCCAGCCAGGCGGGGTTCGAGATCGAGGAGCACAGCATGGTGCTCTATGGCCTGTGCCCCCAGTGCCGCAAGCAGGCCGGGCACCAGGCATCAGCAGACCAGTAGACCGACAGCCGCACCCTTCCTATGCCGATCATGCGTATTTTCAGGATCACATTCATCAACCAGGGCAAACTTTACCTGCTCTATGCCGAAAGCGTGCGCCAAGCAGATATCTATGGCTTCGTCGAGATAGAGGGGCTGGTATTCGGTGAATCCAGCACCCTGGTAGTGGACCCCACCGAAGAGCGGTTGAAAAGCGAATTCAACGGCGTCAGCCGCACCCTGATTCCGATGCATGCCATCGTCCGTATCGATGAAGTGGAGAAGCGGGGACAGAGCAAAATCCTCGAACTGGACCAGGATGCCACGGTGACGCCTTTTCCCAACCCATTCTACAACCCCGGAAAAAAACGGGATCCCTGAACTGTATGCATCAGGCCAGCCAGAACGTTCACCTGAAACGTGCGATGGATGACCGGACGCCCACCCTGATACCGGTATCGACCATGAAAGAAAAAGAATACGAATCCATCAGACAGCAACTATTGAAGCGCCGGGATGAACTGAACCAGCGCATTCACGAAATCACACAGAATGTGCGCCATGCCGATGCCCCCCTCTCTTCCGATTTCTCGGAACAGGCGACGGAACGGGAAAACGAAGAAGTACTGGACGCTCTCGGCGAGGCCGGACGCCAGGAGCTGAGTCAGGTCAACCGGACCCTGGCCCGAATCGACAGTGGTGAATACGGCATCTGTGCAGCCTGCGGAGAACCGATTCCCGAGGAGCGCCTGGCCATCCTGCCCAACTCCGAGTACTGCGTGGCTTGCGCGGAAAAACAGGGATGAGCAATCCGGCGGGCCGGGATTGCCTGCCATCCCGGCAGCCTGTCACCTGGCAAGGCTGCGGCAACGGCATCCCAATTGCATATCTTGCTATTCAGCTGCCATGAGGATTCGGCACAAATCGCTGTAAATATGTCCATGTACGCTCGACGGCGGCATCTCGGAGACTGCTCCTGCGTTGCTCTATCTCCCCACATCCATGTGGGCCGCTTGCCACCGACGTTTCCTCCAGAAACACCCGCTGACAGCAATGCTCACGAAGTTATGTAAGATCAAGTCCAACAACAGCGGACCATTGCGAATCCTCATTGCCCGGCAAACCACTCGAGGTACACATTGTATGCCTCAGAACACCGATGAGGCCCGAGGTCATGCAATTCCCCATTTCCCGTCTGCTGTCATCCCTCTTCATTCTTGCCCTGTCCGCCTGCAGCCAGGTGCCGGATACGGCAACGGAGGAGCAGCAGGCAGCCCTGATCACCGCAGCGGAGGAGGGCAACCTGCAGCGCATCGACGGCCTCATAGCCGCAACCAATCAGGTGGACGTGCGTGACGCCTGCCAATGGACACCGCTGATGAAAGCCGCCCTCTATGGCCACACCCAGGTGGTGCAACGCCTGCTGGCAGCTGGCGCCCGGCCGGACCTGGGCGACAAAGGCAGCTACACCGCCCTGATGCTGGCCGCCTCCAACAACCACGAGGCGGTGGTGCGGCTGCTACTGGACAAAGGCGCGGACCCCAACCACCGGGAGACCACCCATGGCTGGACGGCTCTGATCTGGGCAGCCAAACGGGGACACCAGGCCACGGTCAAGACACTGCTGGCGGCTGGCGCAGATCCCACCATCGAGGATGACAAGGGCTATACCGCCGCAGACTGGGCACGGGAAAAACAGCAATCTGCCGTGCTTCAGCTGTTATCCGGAAAATGACCCACGCGTATGCACCTACCCAGTAATCCATAAGAGGTCGAGTGGAATGGTATCGGCCGCCATGCAGGATTCAACCCCAGGCCATCAAGCATCCGGTACTTGGTTCCGATACATAAACAAGGGTAGGATGTCCTCATGAACAGAAAACAGCGTATAGAACAGGTAATCCGCGAAACCCTGCAACCGCTACAGTTGGAGGTGACCGATGAGACCCACCTCCACAGCGTACCGGCCGGCTCCCAGTCTCACTACAAGGTGCTGGTGGTCAGCGAGCGGTTCGAAAAGCAGTCCCTGGTCAAGCGGCACCGCCAGATCAATGAGCTGCTCAAGGCAGAGTTTGCCAACGGTCTGCACGCCCTGGCGTTGCATACCCTGACGCCTCAGGAGTGGTTCGACAAGGGGGGCATCGCCCCCGACACCCCTGAATGCCTTGGCGGCGCAAAATCCTAGAACGACAGCCTGACAGGAACCGAAAGATGACCGTCTGCAGTAAAATCAAGGGATATGCACGGCATCACGAGTGGGTAGCCGACTTCTCATCCTTGCTGGCCGTGGTGTTGTTGTTCGGCTCCATCTGGTTTGCCATCTATCGACAGACCGCCATCCTCGACTGGATGGGACAGAACGCGTTCCTCTATGGACCAGCCATCATCCTGCTCATCATGCTGGATATCCTGCTCATCTTCGTCCTGCTCAACATCGGCGCCGTCCGTTTCAATGAAGAAGGGGAAGAGGAACGAGGCTGTTTCCACACCTTTCGCGGTCGCCGGCATGGAGGCTTCTCACTCGGCACCGCGTTCCACAACTGGATCGATCACATCGAGCATGTCAATAAAAAGCACCGTTGACAGCCGCCATGATCAGGCCGGTTCCGCGGCGCGGCCGCGAGCCGGCGCCGGCGGCTCTGGAAGGCCAGCGGTGCTGCACCGGCTCATCGTATCCATATTGCTCGCACTCCTTGTTACCGGATGCACATCCCTGGCGACCCATCGCCTGGCCGGCAGCCTCTCCAACGCCATGCTCAACCAGAATGACCCGGAAACCGTACGGGCCGGTGCCCCAGCCTACCTGCTGTTGCTGGATGGGTTGATCGAAGAGAGTCCGGGCGATCAAAAGATGCTGCTGGCCGGTGCCCGGCTGTACAGCGCTTATGCCGGTGGCCTGGTAAAGCAGCCGTCCCGTGCCAAGCGGCTGTCGGATCGTGCCAGAGACTATGCCAGCCGCGCCCTGTGCAGCCAGGCAGCGGAAGTATGTGCCACCATGAACGGGGGGCCTTTCCAGCCATTCGCCACTGCGGTCGATGACGTGGACGATGCACTGATCGAGCCGCTCTATACCCTTGGCATCAGCTGGGCGACATGGATTCAGGCCCGTAGCGGCGATTGGAACGCCCTGGCCGATCTCCCCAAGGTGGAATATCTGCTGCAACGGGTGATCGATCTGGATCCCTCCCACGACCGCGGCCGAGCCCAGCTCTACCTGGGGGTGATGCGCACCCAGCTGCCGCCGGCACTCGGCGGCAAGCCGGAGCAGGGGCGTCGCCATTTCGAACTTGCCATACGCTACTCCAACGGCCGGGACTTGATGGCCAAGGTGGAATTCGCTCGGCGCTATGCCAGGCTGTCCTTCGACCAGGAACTCCACGACCGGCTGCTACATGAGGTGTTGGATGCAGATCCCAAAGAGCCGGGGCTGACCCTGAGCAACGTACTTGCGCAGCAACAGGCCGAGGCCTTGCTGCACGACGACTATTTTTAGGTAGAATGACCATGTTGCACTCCCCCACCCGTCCCTCCCGCCTTGGCCTGCTGGTACTCCTGCTCGGCCTGCTGCTCAGTTTCCAGGCCCCGGCCGTGACACTGAAGATCGCCACCCTGGTGCCAGACGGAACCAGCTGGATGCAGGCGATGCGTGGTGCCGCGAAGGAGATACTGAAGCGTACCGATGGGCGGGTGAAACTGCGCTTCTATCCGGGTGGCGTGATGGGCAATGACAAGAGCGTCCTGCGCAAGATCCGCGCCGGCCAACTGCACGGCGGCGCCCTCACCGCCGGCGGTCTGGCCGCCATTCACAAAGACATCCAGATCTACGCTCTGCCATTCCTGTTCCGTTCATTCCAGGAAGTGGATGCGATTCGGCATGAGTTCGACCGGGTGATCATCGATGACCTGCGCAGCAAGGGCTTCATCAGCTATGGCCTGAGCGAAGCGGGCTTCGTCTACCTGATGTCGCGCACGCCGATCACCGATATCGAGCAGCTGCGGCAACACAAGGTCTGGTCCCCGGAGGGTGATCAGGTCAGCCTGATGTCGTTCCGCGCCATCGGCGTAACACCTATCCCGCTCCCCATGACCGACGTCCTGACCGGTCTGCAGACCGGCCTGATAGACACCATCGCTTCCTCCCCGGCAGGTGCCATTGCCTTGCAATGGCACACCCAGGTGAAATATCTCACCGACACGCCTCTGCTATACCTGTACGGCACCCTCGTACTGAAGGAACAAGCCCTGAAACGGCTCTCCGACGGTGACCGGAAGATCGTGCGCGAAGTGTTGACCGAAGCCATAGAGCGCATCAGCAAAGAGACCCGGCAGGACAACCAGCAGGCCCGGCAGGCATTACAGAAGCAGGGCATCCGCTTCATCACCCCGGACCCGGAGGCCCAACTGCAGTGGCAGCAGATCGTTGCCGACTCGATACAGCAGATGGGGCGCAAGGGCGTATTCAGCCCGGCGCTGCTGCAACGGATCCAACAGCAGCTGGAACGGCTGCGGAAAAACAAATAGCCGATCCGGCATGAACCCGCACCAGCGCCGCCGCCGATGAACAGCAGATTCCAGCGTCTCCTGCGTCTGTTGCTGCTCCTGGAGGACGGGCTGCTGGCCAGCACACTGGGCCTGATGATACTGCTCGCTGCGCTGCAGATACTGCTGCGCAATGCCTGGGCGACCGGCATCAGCTGGGGCGATCCGGTGCTGCGGGTACTGGTGCTCTGGGTAACCCTGCTCGGCGCCATGGCGGCGACCCGGGACCACAACCACATCCGGATCGATCTCCTTTCCCGCTACCTTCCAGCGCGGGCATCACGATGGAGCCGCCGCATCAGCGATCTGTTCGCGGCCGGGGTCTGCGCCCTGCTGGCCTGGCACAGTGGCCGTTTCGTCTTTTTCGAGTGGCAAGACGGCAGCATCCTGTTCGCCCATGTCCCGGCCTGGGTGTGTGAGCTGATCATGCCCCTGGGCTTCGCCATCATGGCGCTGCGCTTCCTGCTCAGCAGCGCCCTCGGTGGTCCGGCGGAGGAGTCACCGCCATGATCATCAGCGGCCTGCTGCTCCTGCTGTTGGCACTGTTCGGGGCCCCCCTGTTCAGCATCATCGCCGCCAGCGCCATGCTCGGCTTTCAGCGTTCGGATATCGACCTGTCGGTGGTGGCCATCGAGTTCTACCGCATCGCCGAGACACCGGTACTGCTGGCCATCCCGTTATTCACCTTCGCCGGCTACCTGCTCAGTGAAAGCGATGCACCCAAGCGCCTGGTGCGCCTGACCCAGGCGCTGCTCGGCTGGTTACCGGGAGGGCTGGCCATGGTGGCCCTGCTCGCCTGCGCCCTGTTCACCGCCTTCACCGGCGCCTCCGGCGTAACCATCGTGGCCCTCGGCGCCCTGCTCTACCCAGCGCTTACCCAGGCCGGTTACCGGGAGAACTTCAGCCTCGGCCTGGTCACCACCTCCGGCAGCCTGGGCCTGCTGTTCGCGCCGGCTCTGCCGCTGATCCTCTACGCCGTCATCGCCCAGCAGCTTGGCATCGGCGGGAATATCACGGTGGACGCCATGTTCCTGGCCGGCATCCTGCCCGGTCTGCTGATGCTGGCCCTGCTGGTTGCCTGGAGCCTCTGGTCCAGCCGCGGCCTGCCCCTCTCCCGCTTTTCCAGCCACGAGGCCCTGGCTGCCCTGCGTGAATCCCTGTGGGAGCTGCCGCTGCCGCTGGTGGTGCTGGGCGGGGTCTACAGCGGCTACTTCGCCATCTCGGAAGCGGCGGCGGTGACCGCACTCTATGTGTTGATCGTGGAAGTGGGGATCAAGCGCGAGATCTCCCTGCGCCGGCTGCCCGGGGTGATGCGGGAGTCGATGGTGCTGGTGGGCGGCATCCTGGTGATCCTCGGCGTCTCCCTCGCCTCCACCAATTACCTGATCGACGCGGAGGTCCCCAGCCGACTGTTCGACTGGATACGTGGCCTGGTCAGTGACCAGCTCACCTTCCTGATCCTGCTCAACCTGTTCCTGCTGATCCTCGGCACCATGCTGGATATCTTCTCCGCCCTGGTGCTGATGGTGCCCCTGTTGCTGCCTGTGGCCATCGGCTACGACATCGACCCCGTGCACTTGGGCATCATCTTCCTCGCCAACATGCAGATCGGCTACTTTACTCCGCCGGTGGGGATGAACCTGTTCATCGCCAGCTACCGTTTCAACAAGCCAATATTGCAACTCTACCGCGCCACCCTGCCCTGGTTCCTGATCCTGCTGGTGGCAGTGCTGATCATCACCTACTGGCCGGCGCTGTCGCTGCTGCTGCCGGGGCGGATATGATGCTGCCGCCCTTGGAGCCGACCAGAAAATGCATCGGGCGACTCTGACCGGCGACGACTAAGGATACCTCTCCGGGGACGCCGTGAACCCATCCCTGGGGGCTTCGCGGCGGCATCCCTGCCGCCGAGACCCCTTCGAGGTATCCCCAGCCGCCGGTCAGAGCCGGACAGGTTATTTGGCCGGTCTTGCAACCGGTCGATAGCAACTGCCCTGGCCACCGGCCTGGGCCAGCTGCTGCCGGATATGGTTGCCCGGACGCATCTTCTCCCGCGTCCAGGCAGGGGCCATCAGTTCGTCCCAGCGGCTGGCCACAGCCGCCAGCCGCTGCACCGCGATTTGGGGCGACAGGTGTTGCAGGAACAGCACCACCCGTCTGCTGTACTCCTCCAACGTCAATGGCTCGAACCCACCCTGTTGATAGAGCCGGGCCAGCGGCGTGTTGGCCAACACATGCAGGTTGTGCAGTTTCACATTCTGTACCGGCAGGCCATTGAGCAGTTCCGCGGTCTGCCGGATCTCCCGGTCGCTTTCGTGGGGCAGACCAAAGATCAGATGCACCCCTATGTCCACCCCGGTCGCATCATGCAGGCGCCGGATGGCATCCAGTGAACAGGCCGCATCGTGTCCCCGCTGCAGGAACAGCAGATGGTGATCGAACAGGCTCTGTACCCCCAACTCCACCATCACATAAGTTCGCTCATGGGTCTCTCTCAACAGCGGCATGATCCGGGCGGGCAGACAGTCGGGGCGGGTGCCCAGCACCAGGCCACAGATCTGTTCCTGGGCCAGCGCAGTATCGAAACGCTGGCGCAACTGGGCCACCCGGCCGAAGGTGTTGGTATAGGCCTGAAAATAGACCAGGAAGCGCTCTGCCCGGTAACGCCGGGCGATGCGCTCCCGGTTGATCCGGATCTGCTCGGCCAGCGGTAGTTCCCGCTGCAGATGATAGGCGGCAGAGCCCCATTCATCACAAAACAGGCAGGGCAGCAGCCGGCCATTGGGCTGGCGGTTGGGGCAGCTCTCGGCCACGCTCACCGAGATCTTGTACACTTTGTGGCCAAAGCGTTCCCGGTAGTAGCGACTGATGGGATAGTAAGGCGTTTTCACATCGACGGTGATGCCACGGTTAGCCGAGCAGCGCATTCAGATGGGCGGCCACGCTGCGACCGAGGGCATCCAACGCATAGCCGCCTTCGAGGGTGGAGACTATGCGCCCGGCGGCATGGCGGTCGGCAATCGCCTTCAGTTCACCTGTGATCCAGGCATAGTCCGGCTCGCGCAGCCGCAACTGACCCATTTCATCCTCGGCATGGCCATCGAAACCGGCCGATATCATCACCAGCTCCGGCTTGAATCTGTCCAATGCGGGGAGCCAGCGGGCTGTCACCTGTTCCCGGAACTGTTCGCCGCCGGCGCCTGCCGGCAGCGGTATATTGAGGATGTGATCACTCACCGTATCGGCACCGGAAAAGGGGTAGAACGGGTGTTGAAAGCTGGAACAGAAGAGCACCCGCCGGTCATCGTGGAAGATATCCTCCGTCCCATTGCCGTGATGGACATCGAAGTCGATGATGGCGACCCGTTCCAGGCCATGTTCCGCCAGGGCATGGGCAGCCCCCACCGCCACGTTGTTGAAGTAGCAGAAGCCCATGGCGCGATCATGTTCCGCGTGATGACCGGGCGGTCGTACGGCACAAAAAGCGGCGCCGGTCTCGCCCCCCATCACCAGATCCACCGCCAGCACCGCAGCACCCGCCGCCCGCAGGGCCGCCTCCAGCGTATCCGGCATCATCAGCGTATCACTGTCCAGCTGCAGGATCCCCTCATACGGCGCCTCGGTAAACATCCAGCTGACATAGTCCGGCGTATGTACCCGTTCCAAATGCTGCCGTTTTGCCCGGGGCGCCTTATGCTGCTGCAAAACGAATTCCATGCCGGACCTGATCAGCTGATCCTGTATCGCCCGCAGCCTGGCAGGCCGCTCGGGGTGCCCCCCTCCCACATCGTGGCGCAGGCAGTCGGGATGGGTGATATAGGCAAGGGGCATGACTAAACTCCAGACGTTGGCGGTCGATAGATGTAGAATGGGTGGTCACCAGGAGACCCGGTACATCGTGCGCTTCCCGATCACCCAACCACTGCTCGATATACAGGAAAAACCGGCCACATTCCATCCCCCCCCAGGACCATCGACAGCCTCGGCCATACACCGTTCTCACCCTTCCATAAGGATATCCACATGGGCCCGCATCAGCTAGACAAACTCTTCGCTCCCAAAAGCATCGCCGTTTTCGGCGCCAGTGAAAAACCCGACGGCGTTGGTACCCGGGTCTTCCGTAACCTGATCAAGGCCGGGTTCGCCGGTGGCCTCTATCCGATCAACCCAAAGCACAAGAAGGTCCAGGGTCACCGTTGCTACAAGTCTCTGGATGAGATCGATGGACAGGTGGATCTGGCGATCGTCGCTTCACCCGCCAGGACCGTGGTCAACATCATCCGCGATTGCGGTGAAAAGGGGGTCGCCGCGGCGGTGGTGCTGACTGCGGGCTTCCGGGAATTCGGCGACAAGGGCAAACAGCTGGAACAGAACCTGATCGACACTGCCCGGCATTACAATATTCGCCTCATGGGCCCCAACTGCCTCGGTCTGATGCGTCCCAGCAGCGGCGTCGACGCCACCTTTCTGGACACCCCGGCCCTGGATGGCCGCCTCGCCCTGGTTTCCCAGTCCGGCGCCCTGTGTACCGCCATCCTGGACTGGGCGCAGCCTCATCAGCTGGGCTTCTCCACCATCGTCTCCCTGGGCAACGCTGCGGACGTGGACTTCGGCGACGTGCTCGACTACCTGGCGATAGACCCGAAGACCGATGCCATCCTGCTCTACATCGAAGGCATTCAGGACGCCCGTGCCTTCATGAGCGGCTTGCGCGCGGCAGCCCGGGCCAAGCCGGTGATCGTGATCAAGGTCGGGCGCCACAGCCGGGGCTCCAAGGCGGCCAGCACCCACACCGGCGCCATGATCGGCTCCGACGACGTATTCGACGCTGCGCTGGAACGTGCCGGCGTGGTACGCGCCATGGCCTTCGGCCAGCTGTTCGCGGCAGCTGAGATCCTCTCCAGCAACAAACGGGTGAACGGCGACCGGCTGGCCATCGTCACCAATGGCGGCGGCCCCGGCGTACTGGCAACCGACCGGGCAGAAGACCTCGGCGTAAAAATCGCCCAACTGAGTGAGCACACCATCACCACCCTGGACAAGACCCTGCCGCCCTACTGGTCACGTAACAACCCGGTGGACATCCTCGGCGACTCTCCACCGGAAAAATACGGCGAAGCGGTCAGCGCCTGCCTGGAAGACCCCAATGTGGATGGGGTGCTGGCCCTGCTCACGCCCCAGTCCATGAGCCGGCCACTGGATGCCGCAGAAGCGGTGATCGAGTCGTCGAAGAAGAAAAAGAACAAGCCTGTGCTCACCTGCTGGATGGGAGAGACCCAGGTGCAGAAGGCCCGGGAGCGGTTTTCCGCCCGTCACCTGCCCAGCTTCATCACCCCGGAGCGGGCGGTGGAGGCATTTGCCTATCTCTCCCGCTACCACCGCAATCAGCGTCTGCTGCTGCAGACGCCTGGGCCGCTGTCAGACCCCCGGGAGCCGGATATCGAAGGTGCTCGGCTGATCATCGAGGCCGCCCTTGCCGATGGCCGCAAAATGCTTTCTGACACCGAATCCAAGGCCCTGCTTAGCGCCTTCCATATCCATTGCACCCCGACCCTGGAGGCGCGTACTGCGACCGAGGCCCTGGTGGCGGCCGAATCGGTGGGGTTTCCGGTGGCGATGAAGATCAGCTCCCCCCAGATATCCCATAAATCGGACGTGGGCGGGGTTCGCGTCAACATCATCAACGCGCCAAACGTCCGTACCACCTTCAAAACCCTGGTCGATGAAGCCAAGGCAGCACGCCCGGATGCCGAGATCAGGGGGGTTACGGTGGAACCCATGGCCGGCACCGGCAATGCCCGGGAACTGATGGTAGGGGTGAAATGGGATCCGGTCTTCGGACCTGTAATCGGCTTCGGTGCCGGCGGCACCATGGCCGAGGTCCTGCGTGACAGCGCTGTCGCCCTGCCGCCGCTGAACCGGGTGCTGGCCCAGCGCCTGATCAACAAGACCCGGGTATCCAAGCTGCTGGGACCATTCCGGCAGATGCCGGAAATCGACAAGGAGGCGGTGGAAAACGTGTTGCTGCGGATCTCTGAGATGGTCTGCGAGCTGCCCCATATCCAGGAACTCGACATCAACCCCCTGTTTGCCGACGAGAATGGCGTAGTGGCGGTGGACGCCCGTATACGGGTGAAACGGCCGCTCACCTCCCCCATACCCTATTCCCATATGGCCATCCACCCCTATCCGGCCCATCTGATCAGGCGCACCCATCTGCCCGACGGCACCGAGATGACGATCCGTCCGATCCGCCCGGAAGATGCGGACATCGAGCAGGCATTCGTACGCGACCTGTCGCCGGAAGCGCGCTATTTCCGTTTCATGCAGACCCTCGACGAGCTGACGCCGGAGATGCTGGTACGCTTCACCCAGCTGGACTACAGCCGGGAGATGGCTCTGATTGCCGTGATCCAGGAAAAGGGCAAACGGGTACAGCTGGGCGTGACCCGTTATACCGTCAATCCGGACGGGCGTTCCTGCGAGTTCGCCCTGGCGGTGTCGGACAAACGGCGCAATTTGGGCATCGGTTCCCAACTGATGGAGGCATTGATGGAGGCGGCACGGAGCCAAGGCATCAGGGTGATCGAAGGGGAGGTGCTGTCGGACAACCACCGCATGCTGTCACTGGTGAAAGGCCTCGGCTACTCGGTGCGGCCGTCCCAGGACGACCCGGGCATCCGCATCGTCGAACGCTGGCTCTGAAACCGGAAACGGCGGCACCCTCCGCGAGTGCCGCCGTTCGTCGCATCAACCTCAGCAGGCCGTTCAGACCTGGATCGCGTGCTTCTGAATCCGATAGAGCAGGGTATCGCGGGTCAGGCCCAGCAGCCGGGCCGCCTTGCTCTTGTTGCCGCCACTCATATGCAACGCCTGCCGGATCATGTCACCTTCCATCGCCAGCAGATCCACGCCCTCTGCCGGCAACTGGAAATGGCTGGCGGCTGTGCCCTGCCCTCTCTCCTGCCGTATCTCCAGCGGTAGATCATCCGGCTGTACTGTCTGCCCGGCCATCAGGATGACCATGCGTTCGCAAAAATTATGCAACTCACGAATATTGCCGGGCCAGCGATAACGTTTCAGCAGATTACGGCTGGTAACTGAATATTTCGGCGGACGCCGGTTGTGCATGCGTGCCAGTTCCTGACTGATCTGTTTCAGCAACAGGGGGATATCATCGCTGCGTTCACGCAGTGGCGGTACCTCCAGCGGCACCACGTAGAGACGATAGAAGAGATCTTCACGAAAGCGCCCGGCATGGACCTCCTGCTGCAGATCGATACTGGTTGAGGCCAGTAACCGGACGTCCGGTTGATCCCCGGCCGCCTGTTCCGCAGCTATTATGAACTGCAGCAAATCAGACTGGAGCTGTGCTGAAAGCTCGCTCACCTCATCCAGAAACAGAGTGCCGCCTTCGGCCTCGGCCAACGGACCATCGCCCCCCGCAGCAAACAGCCCTGGACTGGCCCCGGCACAGCGCAGGCTGACGAATTCACGGCGGAAACGCGGGCTCTGCCGATGAATCTCCCGCCCCAGGAGCGACTTGCCGACGCCCCGCTCACCGCTGATCAACACCGGGGCATTGGTGGTGGCCACCATGCGCGCCGCATGGGCCACCCGCATGAAGGCCGGGGAGTTACCAAGCATCTTCGTGTTCATTCCACTCATATTCATCACCTGATCAACCCACCCTCACTGCTTCCACCGGCGCCGGTTGCAGATCCAGCAGGCCGGGAAACCAGAGGGTCAACAACCCCATTGAAATTATGATAACGCCAACCACCTCGCGAAGGAAAGGAATGCGCGCGATATGGTGCAGTTTTCCGGCCAAAACACCGGTTGCCACCACCGACGGCAGGGTACCCAATCCGAATGCGGCCATGTACAGGGCCCCATCCAGCGGCCCCACCCGGCTGGCGGTGGAGATCAGCATGGTATAGACCAGACCGCAGGGCAGCCAGCCCCACACCAGCCCATAGCCCAGCGCCCGGGGCAGACTGGTCACCGGCATCAGGCGCCGCCCCAAGGGCTCCAGCCGCTGCCAGAGCGGCACCCCAAGACGCTCCACCTGGGCCAGACGCGGCAGCCAGCCCGCCACATGGAGACCGATCAACACCACGAACAGAGCCGCCGCCCACTGCAGCCAAAGGCGCCCCTGCCCAGCCCCGAGGAGCTGCAACAGGCGCCCGCCAACCGTGCCCATCAGCGCCCCGGCAACCGCATAGCTGATGATCCGGCCGCTGTTATAGGCCAACAGAAAGCCGAACAGGCGGGACCCGCTTTGGCGTACCTCCGGGGCCAGACCATAGCTCAATGCGCCCATGATCCCCCCACACATGCCCACACAATGGAGGGTACTGAAAAGCCCTACGGTGAAGGCCAATGGTAATGACAGATCCACTCAGACATCCTGATAGCGGCTACGGCCGGCACGAAGCAGGGCGCAGATTAACGGAGTTCACAGGCGCAAGCATTGACCCGCCTCAAATCAATCCATGAGCGGAGCGGCAAGCGGCCGGCCCCATCAACTTTAACCCTGCAAATCATAATGGGGTAGACATTTCCGCCAAACAATGTAGAATCATTCCAAGATTACACAGTAAATCACTTGGTTTTTTGTATAGAGGTTACGCACAGATGAGTACTGAATTACCCCCGAGAGACGGCGATGGCTATCTGCTGGATATGAACGCCTGGACCCCCGAGATCGCCCGGGCCATGGCCGAGGCAGACGATTTCGAGTTGAATGATGAGAAATGGGAGCAGATCCTGAAGGCGCGCGAATACTACGACGAGCACTCCGTGGTACCGCCGATTCGTAAATTCTCCAAATACATGGGGGCCAACCAAAAAGAGATGTTCAAGCTCTGGCTGACCGGCCCCATGAAGCCGATCACCAAGTACGGCGGCCTGCCCAAGCCCACTGGTTGCGTCTGATTACGTCGCTTGCCGTAACGAAGCGGCAGCGCGAATCACAAGCCCACAGCCGGATGATCACCAGGCCCGGATAGCATGCTGTCCGGGCCTTTTCTTTTATCTCCCGCTTTATTTGCTACCATAGCCGCCCCTGCCACGGACAAGAAACAGAGATGTGGGCATGACCAACCATGAACTGATTGGCCAGATCAGCGGCCTGCACCAGATGATGATCCAGCTGGTGCAAAATATTCCTGAGGCCGATGCCTACCACAATTACCGGCCCGGGCTCGCCCCCCTGGCCTGGTATCTGGGACGCAGCGCCTATATCGAAACCTGGTGGCTGCGTGAGCAGGTACAGCAGGACGACGACATCACCTCCCGGGTGCGGGAGATATTCAGCTTCACGGGGGACGCCCCCACAGCGGCACAATGGCAGCACCTGCCGCCCCTGGATCATCTGCTGAACTGGGTATTGGAACTCCAGGACGAGAACATCATGCGCCTGGCCAATCCCAGGATACTGCAACCGCATCCACTGCTGGAGCAGGATCGCCTGCACTGGAACATCCTGCAGGAACACGCCTGCATCTACGAGCAGATGCTGATGGTGCTCACCCAACGGCGCATCCAGATACACCACGATCACCGGGTAGGCCGCCCACTGACGCCCCTCGAGCCGTCGATCGATATGGGGGGCGTCGCCCAGGGGCACTACCGGATCGGCGCCATGGATGACCCCGCCGCCTATGACAACGAAACCCCGCCGATGGTGGTGCAGCTGAGCAATTTCCGCATCAACCGGTTCCCGGTCACCAATGGCGCCTGGTTGAAATTCATCCAGGACGGGGGATATGAGCGGCCGGATCTGTGGGAGCCGGCAGGCTGGGAGCAGACCGGACGGCAACACGCCCACCCGGATCACTGGCGGCAGGATAGCGCAGGCCAGTGGTACGCCATCGGCATCAACGGTCCTTTCGATCTGGACCCTGAAGAGTCGGTGATGGGTGTCAGCCAGCACGAGGCCACCGCCTATGCCAATTGGGTGGCCGGTCTGGGCGGTCCTCTGAGCGGGGCCGTGCTGCAACATGAATATCAGTGGGAGGTGGCAGCCCGCACCCGTACCATCTCTGGATACGGCCGCGTCTGGGAGTGGTGTTCCAACCGTTTTCAGCCCTATACCGGCTACCAGGCACCGGAGTTCACGGAGGCCCGCACCCGGACGTTCGACGACCGGCACTACACCCTGCGCGGGGCCAGCCTGCATACCCAGCGGGCCCTGCGCCGCCCCACTTACCGCAATCGTGCCCTGCCCGCCGCACGCCACCTGTTCAGTGGCGTACGGCTGGTGTTTCCGCCCCTGGGCTAATCGGTTATTTGTAGGAGAGCAACTCGATCTCGAAAATCAGGGTTTCGTTGGGACCGATGCTGCCACCGGCGCCCTTCTCCCCATAACCCATCTCCGAAGGCACGAAGATCTTCCACTTGGCGCCCGGTTTCATGTGTGTCAGCGCCTCACGAAACCCCGGGATCACGCTATTCAGCTTGAAGCTGGTCGGCTCGCCCCGTTTGTAGGAACTGTCGAACTCCTTGCCGTTGATCAAGGTGCCACGATAATGCACTGTCACCGTGGATTCCGGCTTCGGGCTCTCACCTTCCCCCGCCTTCAGCTCGGTATATTGCAGCCCGGAGGGCAGGCTCTTCACACCCGGCTTCTTGGCATTTTCAGCCAGGAACTGCTTGCCCGCTTCCAGGGCCGCCTCCGCCTTCTGCTGTTTCTCCTTGATCATCTGCTCACGCCCGGTCTTCAGGGCCGTCCGCATTTCATCCAGGCTCATTTGCAGCGGTTTGCCTTGCAGCACATCATCGATGGCGGCAGCGAATGCGGCGGCATCCACCTTGATCCCATCTTTCTTCATCTGCTGTCCAAACTGGAAACCCAGCGTGTAACTGAATTTCTGCTGCTGGTTCTGCAACTCCACCGCTTGGGCGGAGAAGGGAACAGCAACGAACAGCAGGGTGGAAAGGGCGTGTTTCAGTGAAAGACTCATCTGGTTTCCTTTTTAGTTGATTATAGAGTTCGTGGCGCTGGTGACATCCCTGAGGCATTTGCGCCAATGATTGGTTCCCGCGGTCAGAGAAAACGCATGGAGAGGTCGACCGCGGTCACATCTTTGGTCAGCTCCCCCACCGAGATGTCATTCACACCGGTTTCCGCAATGGCGCGGATGCTCGACAAGGTGACACCGCCCGATGCCTCCAGCCGCGCCCGGCCATCGGCCAGAGCCACCGCCTTGCGCAGTCCGGCAAGGTCGAAATTGTCCAGCAGTACCCGCTCCGCCCCCGCGTCCAGCGCCTGCTCCAGCTCGGCCAGATTCTCCACTTCGATCTCCACCGGCAGGCCGTGCGCCGCTTTGCGGGCGGCGGTCAACGCCTGCCGAACCGAACCGGCGGCAAGAATGTGATTCTCCTTGATCAGGATCGCATCGTACAGGCCGATGCGATGGTTGTGGCAACCACCGCAGATCACTGCATACTTCTGCTGCAGGCGCAGCCCGGGCAGGGTCTTGCGGGTATCCAGCACCCGCACGCCCGTGCCGGCCACGGCATCGGCGTAACGCCGGGCCAAGGTGGCCGTAGCCGAAAGCGTCTGCAGATAGTTGAGTGCCGTCCGTTCGCCACTGAGCAGGGCACGGGTATTTCCCTGTAGTTGGCACAACACGCGTCCAGGGGCGACACGGTCGCCATCGTGCGCCAACCAGGTCACCTCTATATCCTGATCCAGCTGCTGGAACACCTGATCAAACCAGGCGGTTCCACAGAGCACCGCCGCCTCACGGCAGACCACCTGTACCTGAGCGACGGCATCCGCCGGGATCAGCGAGGCGGTGACATCGCCGCTGCCCAGATCCTCCTCCAGGGCCAGCGCCACCTGGGCCGCGATCCGCTCTGCCGATGGCAGGACCGCCGTCAGATCAGAGGATTTCAAGCAGCTCCACCTCGAACACCAGGGTCGCATTGGGCGGGATAACCCCGCCGGCGCCAGCCGCCCCATAGCCAAGCTGGGGAGGAATCGTCAGCTTCCGCTTGCCACCCACCTTCATCCCCTGCACCCCCTCATCCCAACCGCGGATCACCCGGCCGGCACCGAGCGGAAAGCTGAATGGGTCGTTCCGGTCCAGGCTGGAGTCGAACTTGGTGCCATCGGTAAGCCAGCCGGTGTAGTGGACCCGTACCTGCCGGCCCGCGATCGCCGCCTCGCCATCACCTTCCACCAGATCTTCATACTTCAGGCCGGAATCGGTCATCTTTTCGCTCATTCGCAATGCTCCATCAGAATTTTTCAGATTAGACGGCATTGTAAGCGATAGTGGTGGCAGCGCACAGCAATTGACAGGGGCCTGTGTCAAACCGCCACAACCACGAGGACTTTTCTGCCGCTCTTGCGCGGTCCGACTCCGCCCCCTGGTGTACGGCTGCGGTCAGGATAGTTACTGCCAGCGGGACGGAAGATGAGCGGCAGGCGATCAGCCGCCGGTATTGGAGAGGGAGCGGACCATGGCGTTCATGGCCCGGTCCAGCAGGGGCACATTCACATCCTTGAGGCGGAGCGCCTTGCCGCTGCGGAACCATTCCGCCAGTTCTTCCAGGGTCAGTTCTGCCACCTTCAGGCCTTTGCGGCTGACGAACAGGGAGTTGCCGGTGATCCGGCTGCGCCAGGAGAGCTTGGCCCGAAACGTCCGCCCCTTCTCATTGGCGACTTCCAGCCAGTCCCCTTCCATCAGATTGCGGGCCATACGCAGATACTCATCATCGGGGGCAGAACCATCATTGCCTGTGCCGTCATCCATGCCAGCAGCCGCGGCCCGGTTCTCAGCCGAGGATTGGAGCGGGGCGGCAGCATCCACCTTCAGATCCGGGGACCTGGTCCGGGACGGCCCTGTTTCCGCCTCCTTTTCCACCGTTTGCAGCGGGTCGTTCCCCGCCAGACAGGCGACGTGGCAACGCTGCAGGTCGCCGAACAGCTGGGACATGCGATGCTGATCATAGGAAATTCCATCCAGCCCGGAGCGCAGTTTTTTCAGTAACTGCGGGATCTCTTCCAGCAGTTGCTGGCGCTGCGCCTTCTCCTGCTTGGGCTGCACGCTCCACAGCAGCCGGTCCATCACCCCCAGCGCCTCCTGCCATGCCGCGCTCGATTCACCCTCCCGCAGATGGATCAGCATCAGCACATCCTTCCAGCCATCCCGCAGCAGCTTCTCCACCACCGGCGGCAGGTCATCCCGCCCCAGCAACCGGGCATCGATCTCACTGGCGATCCGCCGACGCGCCAGTTCCAACTGCTCCTTGCCTTGGGTGACCTGGGCCGCCCGCTGCTCCGTGATTTGCGCGCCCTGCTTCTCCTTTTCCAGAAAACGGACGAACGCTTCATGCAGATCGGCAAACAGTGACACATCGTCAGTGAAGCTGGTGAGCACCTGGTCGACAATCGATTCCATCCTGGCGTAGAGCCCACCTTCGGCACGCCCCGCCTCTTCCGTCCAGCCGATCGCCGCCTGCGCCATACTATTGAGCAGCCGCCGCGCAGGATGCCCTTTATGACTGAAGAAAGTGCGATCGAGAATGGCCACTTTCAGCATCGGGATCTGCAATCTGGCCAGCAGCGCCTTCATGGCATCGGGCAAGTTCCGGTCTTCAAGAATGAACTCGAACAACATGGAGATCACATCGATCGCATCCTCGTCGTTCGACTCGATTCTCTTCTGCGCATCCGCCCCCTGTCCTAGCCCCATGCTCTGCAGCAGATTCGTCCGCACGTCCAGGCCGGATACGACCACACCGCCATCACTTGGCAATGGCGTCCGCTGCAACGCAGACAAGGCATTGACCAGTTCTGCGGTATCGACCACCGGCAGGTTGGCCGGCACGCTGTCGTTGACCGGCGCCTGACCACCTCTACGCTGGTTCAACAGCTGCTTGAGGGCAGAAAAGAGTTCTGCCTGCAGCATCCCGTCATCACCGCCCTGGGCGCCGTTCACTGCCGTACCGGTCACACCCTCATGCGCAGCGTCACCCGCCGTTCCACGGCCCGACCGGTGCTGAACCTGTCTGACCAGCTTGGGCAGCACGCCGGCACCGATCAGCACCTCGTTCAACGCATGGTAGAGATCCTCCAGGGCATCGACGACCTGGTACTCAAACTGCTTATAGATCACCAGCTTGACCGGCACGTCCAACTCAATGCCATGCACTGCATCACGAAATGCATAGCAGAGCGCCGCAGGAGCCAGCGGATTGCTCCTTTCATCCACCACACCGCCTCCCTGCATCTCGGCAAACCGCTGATGCAGGGCATACAACGCCTGATAGTGCCGGTTCTCCCCGCGGGAGATCATGTTGTTGACCGCCAGTCCCTCTTCCAACTCGGCATTGTCAATCAGGGAAAAAGGCTCATCGGTCTGTTCCTGCTGCGGCTCATAACCGTTGATCGGAACCGGGCCATACTGCCAGAAACGGGCAAAGCCATCTCGCACATTGCGGTCGAAGCTGGCCTCGATCCGCTCCCTCTCCTTGCGCATCTCCCGCAGGGCATCGAAATACGATGTCTGCAACAGATTGCTCTCGGCCTTGTCGGCCAGATCGTAGAGTGCGTCATCCAGCTTTTCGAACATCCTTTTTATGGCATTGGACAACCGCTCCTGCATGACCTGCCGGCAGCGTTCCACTACCGCACGATGCCGCTCCGGCAGCGCTGACGGGCGTTCCATCGCCTGACCTCTGTCGAATGAGAGAATGTTGTTCTGAAACGCCATATCCGTTGCCTTGGTCTTGTCATGCCGGACACCGGCCCGGCACGTCATCTGATCCTGAGTCTGGTGCACTCCACCCGGCCACACCGTGAAATGCCTCACATATCCAACTTCTAATTTTATTTCCGATGCAAATGTGATCCTGTTCTTGGCTCACAGGAAGACCATGCCTATCCGTAAAAATGGTTCCTTCCCAGTCCCTGAAATAAACAAATAAACCAATCTGCCGAAATGGATAAAGCGACTTGGGCAGATCCGCAATCCTTCAGCCTCTGTAACGGCCACTCATGCATCCAGCTTTAGCGGCAAAGGTAACAAATTGTTCCGGCATGTGATCTAGTTAACACAGAAACAGCAGTGTAAGGTATGGATGTGAACAAGCTCCTGCGACATCTCGGCAGATCACTGCTGGAAAGTGTACGCGATCTTCTGCCAATCCTGCTGGTAATCGCATTCTTCCAGTTGCTGGTACTGCAACAACCCATTCCGGACCTGACAGGTCTGCTGACCGGCACCCTGCTGGTGGTGATCGGCCTCACCTTTTTCGTGCATGGCCTCAAGCTCGGTCTGTTCCCCATTGGCGAAAGCATGGCCCACGACTTTGCCCGTAAGGGCAGTCTGGTCTGGCTGCTGCTGTTCGCCTTTGCCCTGGGCTTCGGCACCACGGTGGCGGAACCGGCCCTGATCGCGGTGGCAGCGGAAGCGGCTGAGGTTGCGGCCACCGGCGGCATGATCGACAGCACTGAACAGGCGATGCGGGCCTATGCCGACGGCCTGCGCCTGACGGTGGCGGTCTCGGTGGGGCTGGCCATCGTCATCGGGGTGATCCGCATCATCAAGGGGTGGCCGATCCAGTATCTGATCATCGGCGGTTATCTGGGCATCGTCATCATGACCGCCTTCGCCCCACCGGAGATCATCGGTATCGCCTACGATTCCGGTGGCGTCACCACCTCCACCATCACCGTGCCTCTGGTCACCGCATTGGGCGTCGGGCTGGCCAGCAGCATCAGGGGACGCAACCCGCTCACCGACGGTTTCGGCCTGATTGCTTTCGCCTCCCTGACCCCGATGATGTTCGTCATGGCCTATGGGATGATCCTATGATGGGAATCCTGCTCCATTTCATCGACGCCCTGCTCGCCACGCTGCGCGATGTGCTGCCCATCGTCGCCGTGCTGTTCGGCTTCCAGTTATTCATACTGCGCAAGCGTATTCCCAATCTGGGACAGATATTGACCGGCTTCCTGTTCGTACTGTTTGGTCTGGCCTTTTTTCTCGAAGGCCTGGAACAGGCCCTGTTTCCACTGGGCAAACTGATGGCGAAACAGCTCACCGCCCCGGAATTCCTCGGCATCGGCGACAGCCTGGCGGGCGGCACCCAGTGGCATCAATACCTGTGGGTCTATCTGTTCGCCTTTGCCATCGGCTTCTCCACCACCATCGCCGAACCCTCCCTGATCGCCGTTGCCATCAAGGCCAACCAGGTCTCCGGCGGTGCTATCGGCACCTGGGGGCTGCGCATTGCCGTGGCCTTCGGCGTAGCCATCGGCATCACCCTGGGGGTCTACCGCATCATCACTGGCACACCACTGCACAACTACATCATCACCGGCTACGTGCTGGTGATCCTGCAGACCATCTTTTGCCCGAAGAGCATCATCGCCCTCGCCTACGACTCCGGCGGGGTCACCACCTCTACCGTCACCGTGCCGCTGGTGGCGGCGCTGGGTCTGGGGCTCGCCCACAGCATTCCCGGGCGCAATCCGCTGCTCGATGGTTTCGGCCTGATTGCCTTTGCCAGTCTTTTCCCCATCATGAGCGTGATGGGTTATGCACAACTCAGTGAATGGATCGCCCACCGGGGACAACGCACCGAAGCGGGTGGGGAAGGAGATTAACCATGCATTTCAAACTGATCATTGCCCTGATCGAGGATACCAAGACCAAAGCCGTGGTCGAGGCAGCCCGCGACGCAGGTGCAACCGGCTCCACGGTAATCAACCAGGCCAGGGGCGAGGGTATGACCAAGAGCAAGACCTTCTTCGGCCTCAACCTGGAGATCCAGCGTGATGTCATCCTGCTGCTGGTGGAGGAGCACCTCAGCCGCAGCATCCTGGAGACCATAGAAAAGGTCGGTGAACTGGATGACAAACCCGGCACCGGGATCGCCTTTCAGATCGACGTGGAAGATGCGGTTGGCGTATCCCATCAGATTCAGCGACTGACCAGCGTAGTGGAGGAAGAGTTGTGAGCGGGGGAAAAATCATCCGGGTGCGCCATGTGATGAAGACCAAATTCGACATGGTCGACGGTATCGCCACCGTCGAAGAAGCACTGCGGAAAATGGCCCACGTGGAGACCAAGTCTCTGATCGTGAACAAGCGGAACGAGCACGACGAGTACGGCATGGTGATGATCTCCGACATCGCCCGCCAGGTACTGGCCCGGGACCGCCCGCCGAGTCGGGTGAACATCTACGAGATCATGTCGAAGCCGGTGATCACCGTCGACCCTGAGATGGATATCCGCTACTGCGCCCGGCTGTTCGACCGTTTCGATCTCTCCCGGGCACCGGTGATCGAGAACAAACGGGTGGTGGGCATCATCAGTCTGACCGACATGGTACTGAAGGGGCTGTGCAAACCGCGATGACGAGCGACCCGGAGATGACATGGGCGACGAAGGAGCCCGACCAGGGCTGGCTGCCGGAGGCCCGGCAGTGTCCATCGCCAAACTGTGATCCACGCCCGGCAGGATGCACTATCGATCTACTGGTGATTCACAACATCAGCCTGCCACCTGGTGAGTTCGGGGGTCCCTGGATCGACCAGTTGTTCCTCAATCGGCTGGAGCCGGCTGCCCACCCCTATTTCCAGGAGATTCACCAGCATCGGGTCTCCGCGCATCTGCTGATCCGCCGGGATGGTGAATGCATTCAATATGTACCGTTCGATCGGCGCGCCTGGCATGCCGGGGTCTCCTGCTTCCAGGGCCGTGAAGCCTGCAACGACTTCTCCATCGGCATCGAGCTGGAGGGTGCTGATCAGATACCCTACAGCGATGCGCAATACCGGCGCCTGATCCTGGTCAGCCGGGAGATCATGGCCCGCTACCCCGCCATTACCCCAGAGCGCATCACCGGCCACAGCGATATCGCCCCGGACCGCAAGACCGATCCGGGGCCGGCGTTCGACTGGGAGCGGTATCGGCAAGGAGTATCAGAAAAGGCGTGAATAGCCATCATCCATGAAACAAAAGGGCCAAGGGTATTGGTGGATGCGCTGCGCTTATCCAGCCTGCAAAACGACCAAATCTTAAAGAGGATGGGTTAATCGAATAGGCAACCACCGCCCCGCTCACCAATAGGCCAGCAGCCGCCCATCCTCGATCTTGTGCTCGAAACGGCGCAGCGGCCGTTTGCCCTTGGCGATGCACTCCCCGCTCTCGATATCGAACGCCCACTCATGCTTGGGACAGGTCAGGGTCTTGCCCTCCAGGGCCAGATGGGGGATATCGGTCACCTGATGGGGGCAGCGGCTATCGTAGACCCGGATCTCATCGCCGGTGCGGTAGATGAACAGGTGGCGCCCGTCGATCTCGAAATAGGCGGCCTCCGCCTCGGGAATCTCCGCCACCGCTGTCACATCGTGCCACTGGGCCTCCGCATCCAGGTTCTCGGGACGAAACTCGGGGATGTCCATATCCAGCAGGATCTCGGTGGCCCAGACGATCTTCGCCAGCCCCAGCACCGGAAACGCCATCAGCAGGGCATCGAGGATCTCGTTGGGCGAGGCGCCGTTACGCAGGGCGCGGGTGAGGTACTGACGAAAACCGCCCTCTGTCTGCACCGCCACCTTGGTGATGACCGAGATCAGATCCCGGGTGCGGGTATCGAGATGGGTCTCCGACTCCTTGAGAAACTTGAAATAGGCCCCCATCGCTTCGGGTCGGGCTTTCAACAGATAGTTCAGGGCACTACTCATGATGCGTATCTCCTCGTTCGCTTCGTTCTGTCGCTACAACCGGGTCGATCGGTATGGTCCCTGCACCCACTGAGAGAGGGAAACAGGGCCCAGATACAGAGTCGCTCCACATATATCGAGTATTACGGTATGGGCAGGTGATTTGACTCCGCCCCTTGAGGACAACCGGAAGACAACCAAAGAGACAATCTATCCCAACCAGAAAAAAAGAAAAGCCGCAAAAAAAGCGGAATCAACGGCCTGGCGCCTCTGGTTTTTGCAAAAAGTTGTCGAGGATGAACAGGAACACGCCAAGAAAGATGGCGGAATCGGCCAGATTGAAGGCGGGCCAGTGCCAGCTACCGTAGTAGAAATCGAGAAAGTCGATGACGTAACCGTGCACCACACGGTCGATCAGGTTGCCCAGGGCACCACCGATGATCAGACTGAGACCGATGGCCAGGCGCCGCTGATCCGGCTGCAGGCGCTTCAGCCAGAGCAACAGGATGCCGCTGACGATGGTTGCGAGCAGGGTGAAGAACCAGCGTTGCCAGCCGCCCTGGTCACTGAGCATGCTGAAGGCCGCCCCCTCGTTGTGCGCCAGGACCAGGTTGAAGTGCGGCAGCAGGGGGACCAACTCGTACAGCTGCAGGCTGGCCGAGACCAGCTGCTTGCTGGCCTGATCCAGGACCACGACGATGGCGGAGAGCCTGAGCCAGCGTAACATCATCAGGCGAAGCGCCGCTCCTCGCCCTCACCCTCGATATTCTCCACGCAGCGACCACAGATCTCGGGATGGTCCGGGTTCGTGCCCACATCCTCCCGATGGTGCCAGCAGCGGGCGCACTTGGGATGCCCGCTGGCGCTGGCACGGATCGCCAGCCCGGCCACGTCACCCGCCTCCAGGCCATCCGGCCGTGCCGACCAGGGGTGAATCCGGGCATAGGAGGTGATCAGGACGAAGCGCAACTCGTCGCCCAGGGATTGCAGCTGATCATACAACGCATCATCACAGTAGAGATCCACCTCCGCATCCAGCGAGGAGCCGATCACCCCATCAGCACGCAGTGTTTCCAGCTGCTTGCCCACGGCAGCACGCACCTCGATCACCTGCGCCCAGTAAGCACGATCGAAGGCGTCGTCCCGGTCCAGGGCAAACAGGCCTTCGTACCAGCGCTCGGTAAACACGGTCTCCCCCCGCTGACCCGGGATATGCTGCCAGATCTCGTCAGCGGTGAAGCTGAGGATTGGCGCCAGCCAGCGCACCATGGCCTCGATGATGTGATACATGGCGGTCTGGCAGGAGCGCCGCCCCAGACTGTCGGCCGCGGTGGTGTACTGCCGGTCCTTGATCACATCCAGGTAGAAACCGCCCATCTCATTGACACAGAAGTTATGGATCTTCTGGAAGATCTGGTGAAACTGATACTCCTCATAGGCCTGGCGAAACTCCTGCTGCAGCTGCAGCGCCCGGTCCACCGCCCAACGGTCGAGTTCGATCATCCGTTCTGGTGCCACCATGTTGCGGTTCGGATCGAAGCCATTGAGATTGGCCAGCAGGAAGCGGGCGGTATTGCGGATACGCCGGTAGGCGTCGGCAGTGCGGCGCAGGATCTCGTCGGAGACGCTCATCTCGCCACGGTAGTCGGTGGAGGCCACCCACAGCCGGATGATATCGGCCCCCAGCTTCTTCATCACCTTCTGCGGACTGACCACGTTGCCCAGGGACTTGGACATCTTGTGGCCCTTGGCATCGACGGTAAAGCCATGGGTCAGCACGCCCTTGTAGGGGGCGCAGCCATCGATGGCCACCGCAGTGAGCAGGGAAGACTGGAACCAGCCACGATGCTGATCCGAACCTTCGAGATAGAGGTCGGCGGGAAACTCCAGCTCCGGTCGCGGCCGCAATACCGAGAAGTGGGTAACACCAGAGTCGAACCAGACGTCCAGGGTGTCCATCACCTTCTCGTACTGCTCCGCCTCATCGCCCAGCAGCACCGCCGGATCCAGGGAGAACCAGGCCTCGATACCCTCCTGCTCCACCCGTTGCGCCACCGCTTCCACCAGGCGCGCGGTCTCAGGATGCAACTCCCCGGTCACCTTGTTAATGAACAGGGCGATGGGCACCCCCCAAGTGCGCTGCCGGGAGATGCACCAATCCGGGCGGTTCTCCACCATGCCCTTGATCCGCGCCTCCCCCCAGTCGGGGGTGAAGGCGACCTTTTCGATCTCCGCCAGGGCGGTCTTGCGCAACCCCTTCTGCTCCATGCTGATGAACCACTGGGGGGTGGCGCGGAAGATGATGGGCGTCTTATGGCGCCAGCAATGGGGATAGCTGTGCGTCAGCCGCGCCTCCTGCAGCAGGGCACCGCGGACCTTCAGTAGCTCGATCACCTTCTCATTGGCGGTGAAGACATGTTCACCCTCGAAGTATTCGGTACCGGGCAGGAAGCGGCCATCGCCGCCCACCGGATTGTCCACCGGCAGATCGTAGCGCTGGCCGACCACATAGTCCTCCAGGCCGTGGCCTGGCGCGGTGTGGACCGCACCGGTACCCGCTTCGAGGGTAACATGCTCGCCGAGGATGATGGGCACCTCCCGGTCCAGAAAACAATGTTTCAGGCTGAGCCCCTCAAAGGCATCGCCACGGCCGTAGGCGATGACGTGGTAGTGCTCGATACCCCAGCGATCCATGGTCTCCTTCAGCAGCCCCTCGGCCACCATCAGCCGCTCCTTGCCCTGCGGGCCGTCGGCCTGCACCAACACATACTCCAGGGCGGGATTCAGGGCCACCGCCTGGTTGGCCGGCAGGGTCCAGGGCGTGGTGGTCCAGATGACCACCGACATGGGCCCCTCGCCATGTCCTTCCGGCACCGAATGGCAGCGCGCCAGCAGCGCCTCCGGATCCATCACCTGAAAGCGCACGTCGATGGCGAAGGACTCCTTGTCCTTGTACTCCACCTCCGCCTCGGCCAGCGCGGAACCGCAGTCGGTACACCAGTGCACCGGCTTGTAACCCTTGTGCACATGGCCGTTCTCCACGATACGGCCAAGGGCACGGATGATATTCGCCTCGGTGGCATAGTCCATGGTCAGATAGGGATTATCCCAATCACCGATCACACCCAGGCGCTGGAAATCGACCCGCTGACGCTGTATCTGTTTGCCGGCGTAGTCACGGCAGGCGACCCGGAACTCGGCCGCCGTCACCTTGCCGCCGGGCTTGCCCACCTTCTTCTCCACCTGCAGTTCGATGGGCAAACCATGACAATCCCAGCCCGGCACGTAAGGGGCGTCGAAACCGTCCAGGGTGCGGCTCTTGACGATGAAATCCTTGATCACCTTGTTCACCGCATGGCCGATGTGGATCTCGCCATTCGCATAGGGCGGGCCATCGTGGAGAATGAACTTGGGCCGGCCGGCGCCGGCGTCACGGATCATCTGGTACAAACCCATCTTTTCCCAACGTTTCAGCATCTCCGGCTCACGCTGGGCAAGGTTGCCCTTCATGGGAAAACCGGTCTTTGGAAGGTTTAGGGTACTCTTGTAATCAGTCACGGCCTGCGCCCTTTGTCAGTAAAATACAGTTACGATTGCAGGCTGGAAGCATAGCGCCCAACCTGCCGATCAATACACATTGCCTTTGCGGTAATCTTGCCGGCCTCACTTCCTGAAACAGTCACGTGCCGCCTGGCTGTCCAGTTCGATCTGTTGCCGCAGCTGCTCAAACGAGTCGAACCGCTGTTCATCACGCAGCTTGCGACAGAACTCCACCTGTACGTGCTCACCATAGATGGTGCGATCGAAATCGAACAGATGCACCTCCAGCAGGTAACGGGGATCCCCCGTCACCGTAGGCCGGTTGCCGATATTGGCCACCCCGGGCAACGGCGATGCCCCCAGCCCATAGACCTCGACCGCATAGACTCCGCGTAACGGGCTGACCCGGCGGTGCAGGTCGATATTGGCGGTGGGGAAGCCGATGGTCCGGCCCCGAGCATCCCCATGGGCCACCCGGCCGCAGATCCGATAGGGGCGCCCCAGGTAGTGTGCCGCCCGGGAGAGATCGCCACTGGCCAGCAGTTCCCGGATACGGGTGCTGCTCACACGCTCATCCCCAACGGCAAAGGTGTTCATGTTCTCCACCCCGAAGCCGTGGCGTGCCCCGGTCTGGCGCAGAAACCCGATATCCCCCTCACGCCCATGGCCAAAACGAAAATCATCGCCGACGAACAGGTAATCCACCGCCAGCCCGTCCAGCAACAGCCGTTGCACGAAATCGGCGGCGGACATGGCGGCCAGCCGCTGGTTGAACTCCAGCAATACCACCCGCTGGATACCTACGTCACGCAGCGCCTGCAGTTTCTCCCGCAGCCGGGTCAACCGCGCCGGTGCCCGCTCCGGGGAGAAATACTCCTGGGGCTGGGGCTCGAAGGTGATCACCGTGGCCGGCAAGCCACGCTCACCAGCCTTCTGCAACAGGTGGCGAAACACCGCCTGATGGCCCAGGTGGACCCCATCGAAGTTACCGATGGTCGCCACACAGCCCCGGTGTTCGGGCCGCAGATTGTGTAAACCGCGAATGAGCTGCATCAGTGTCGATCAATAAAGGAACGGTGATCAAAACGGGTTATTATAGGGGCAATAGGCGCCCAAGTCGCGGATTACATGGGCGTCTTACCAATTAAGCGGCCGGCGCTCCACCCGCTGATCGCCTCTTCCCCCCGGATCGCCCCATAGCCACCACGAACAAGCACGCAACCATCAACGGCCCTGAAAATCCCGCAGCCGCACACCGACGGCGAACAGAGTGATGAAATAGGCCGCGGCACCGGCGAGGATCAGGCCACACAACCACCAGATCCTCGACCAACTGTCCCGCACCACCCAGTCGGCCGTCTCGCCACTGGCAAAATAGAGCAGCAGCCCCAGCACTAGGCTGGCGGCGAGCCCCTGGGCCAGCAACCGCGGCCAACCTGCCACGGGCCGATAGACGCGCTCCCGCAGCAAGCCACGGAACAGCAGGCCGGCATTCAGCGTGGCCGACAGGGTGGTCGCCAGGGCCAGCCCGGCATGGGCCAGAGGAAATACCAGGATCAGGTTCAGCACCATATTGGAGACCATGGCGATCACCGCGAAACGTACCGGTGTCTTGGTATCCTGCCGTGCGTAGAAGCCAGGCGCCAGCACCTTGATCATAATGAAAGGGGTCAGCCCCAGGGCGTAGGCCATCAGGCTGCGGCGGGCCATGAACACGTCGTCCGCCGTAAACTCACCCGACTGAAACAGGGTGGCGATCATCGGCCCCGCCAGCAACAACAGTCCCACCGAGGCCGGCAATCCCAGCAACAGGGTCCAGCGCAGCCCCCAATCGATGGTGTGGGAGAACGCCTCTGGTGTATCGGCAGCATGCTTGCGCGACAGGCTGGGCAGGATCACCGTCCCCAGCGCCACTCCCAGCACGCCGAGAGGAAACTCCATCAGGCGGTCGGAGTAATAGAGCCAGGAGATACTACCGCTGACCAGAAACGAGGCGATCAGGGTGTCCAGCAGCAGGTTCAACTGGGTCACCGAGACACCGAACAGGGCCGGCAGCATCAGCCGGCCGATGCGCCTGACCCCCTCATCCTTCGGCGCAAAGACGAATCGTGGCAGCAGCTTCATCTGATGCAGAAACGGCAGCTGGAACAGAAACTGGGCGACCCCGGCAATCAATACGCCCCAGGCCAATGCCACCACGGGCTGGTCCATCCGTGGCGCCAGCCAGAAGGCGCATGCGATGAGAGAGATATTGAGCAGCACCGGCGTGAAGGCAGGCACGCCGAAGCGGTTGTGCGCATTCATGATGCCGCCGGCAAAGGCGGTCAGGGAGATGAACAGCAGGTAGGGAAACGTCAGCCGCAACATATCGGCGGCCAGCACCATCTTCTCCGGGTCACCGATAAACCCCGGCGCGAACAGCATCACCAGCAGTGGCGCACCGATGACCCCGAGCAGGGTCACCAGCAGCAGCACGCCGCCCAGGGTACCCGCCACATGATCGACAAACAGCTTCAGCTCAGCGAAGCTGCGCTTCTCTTTATAGGCGGAGAGAACAGGCACGAAGGCGACGGAGAAGGCCCCTTCGGCAAACAGCCGCCGCATGAAATTGGGGATCTTGAAGGCGACGAAGAAGGCATCGGTGGCGGCGCCGGCACCAAACAGGTGAGCGAGCACCAGGTCGCGGATGAAACCCAGGATACGCGACAACAGGGTATTGGAGCCGACTTTGGCCAGAGATTTGAACATGGGTCGGACCTCTACACCCTGACTCGATGTTGGAAAGCCGGAGATTATATCCCGTATTCCCTCAAATACAGACAAAAAACTCCACCAAAGGTGTTGACAACGCCAGCTCTCAGCATCAGAATACTGCGCTCTTTGAGCTTCATACGATTTTTTTGGGAGAGCTACTTTGGCCAACTCAGCACAAGCCCGCAAACGCGCTCGTCAGGCAGAAAAGCATCGCCAGCACAATGCATCCCGCCGCAGCATGATGCGCACCCACATCAAGAATGTGGTCAAGGCGCTTGATGCCGGTGACAAAGAGGGCGCTGCCGAAGCCTACACCAAGGCTGTTCCGGTTATCGACCGCATGGCGAACAATGGTCTGATCCACAAGAACAAGGCCGCCCGCCATAAGAGCCGCCTCAACAAGCAGATCAAGGCGCTGTAACCACCAGCATCTGCTTCAGCAAAAAAACCGGCCACAAGCCGGTTTTTTTCTGCCCCCATTCATCCAGGAACGGTGCCACACCACGAACGAAAAAGGCTGGCAGCCTGTAACTTTTCAATTACCTGCGGGGCCCCTGACCCTGGGTGTTTCTGGAGAAAACGTCGGCGGCCGGGATGCCGCCGCCGAGCGTACAGGGACGTATTCACAGCGTTTTCCGGAAGAAGCACCCGGGATCAGGGGCGCTATCGAACAGAGCTGAATGGTTGACCTTTCGCGGCGAAGCGTTGCTCCCGCAGCCCGAATCAGACCAGTACCAGGTTATCCCGGTGGATCAGTTCCTCTTCGTCCATATAACCCAGGATCTCCCGGATCCGGCCTGAGGGCTGCCCCTTGATCCGCTGGGTCTCGTCTGAGTCGTAGTTGACCAGCCCCCGGGCCACCTCACGCCCCTGCCGATCGAGACAGGAGACCACTTCACCGCGGGAAAACCGGCCCTCCACCCGTTCCACCCCAACAGCCAGCAGGCTGCGCCCGGACTCCTTGAGCACCCGCACCGCCCCGTCGTCCAACACCAGACGTCCTCGCACCTGCAGGTGCCCCGCCAACCAACGCTTGCGCGCCGCCTCCGGTCCCTGAAAAGGGGTCAACAGGGTTCCCACCGCCTCCCCCCTGGCGATACGGACCAGCACCTCGTCGCCCATGCCGGACGCAATCACGGTAGCCGTGCCGGAACGGGCAGCCACCCGTGCCGCACGCACCTTGGTCAGCATGCCGCCCCGTCCCAGGCCGCTGGCGCTGTCACCCGCCACTTCATCCAACAATGGATCATTCACCGGCCGCTCGGTAATCAACCGGGCGGTGGCGTTGGCGCGGGGATCGCTGTCGAACAAGCCATCCTGATCGGTCAGCAGCACCAACAGGTCCGCCTCGACCAGATTCGCCACCAGGGCAGCCAGGGTGTCATTGTCACCGAAGCGCAGCTCGTCATTGGCCACCGTGTCGTTCTCATTGACCACCGGCACCACCTGCAGGTTGAGCAAGGTGCGCAGGGTACTGCGGGCATTGAGGTAGCGGCCCCGATTGGTCAGGTCATCATGGGTCAGCAACACCTGGGCGGTGTGCAGGCCCCGCTTGAGAAAACAGGTCTCATAGGCGCGGATCAGCCCCATCTGGCCAATCGCCGCTGCCGCCTGCAGCTCATGCAGAGCGGTCGGCCGGCGGGTCCATCCCATCCGACTCATGCCCTCGGCCACCGCGCCGGACGAGACCAGCACCAGCTCGTTGCCCGCCAGCACCCAGGCTGCCATCTGCTCCACCCAGGTAGAAAGCGCCTCTCGCGCCAGTCCCCTGCCGTCATCGGTGAGCAGCGCGCTACCTATCTTGACCACCCAGCGGCGGGTCTTGCGCAGATCCTCTCGATTCCTGATCATGCGTTATCCCTTGAGGGGATCCCAGGGCTCATCTTCATCCTCTGCCGCCACCTGTCCACCCGGCACCTCATCTTCTGCCCGCAGCTGCTCCAGCCGCTCCATCAAAGCATATACCAACACCTGCATGCCATCACCGGTCAAAGCAGAAATAGCGAAAACAGGTCCATCCCACTGCAACTCATCCAGTAATCGATCACGCCGCCGGGCAAACTCTTCCTCATCCAGCAGATCTTTCTTGTTCAATACCAGCCAGCGCTCACGGGCAGCCAGTGACGGGCTGTAGCGTTCCAACTCCTTGGCGATGCGCCGCACCTCATCCGCCGGGTCGACCGCCTCGTCCAGCGGTGCGATATCCACCAGATGGAGCAGCAGCCGGGTGCGGTCCAGGTGCTTGAGGAAGCGCAGGCCCAGCCCGGCCCCATCCGCGGCACCCTCTATGACGCCGGGGATATCGGCGATGACAAAACTGCGGTCCCGTTCCACGCTGACCACCCCAAGGTTCGGGTAGAGGGTGGTAAACGGATAATCGGCCACCTTTGGCCTGGCGCTGGAGACCTTGCGGATCAGGCTCGATTTGCCGGCATTGGGCATCCCCAGCAGCCCGACATCGGCCAGCAGGATGAGTTCCAGACCCAGCTCCCGGCGCTCACCCTCGGAGCCCGGAGTGAACTGGCGCGGAGTGCGATTGGTGCTGCTCTTGTAACGGGCATTGCCGATACCATGAAAACCGCCCTTCGCCACCAACAGGGTCTCGCCATGGCGCAGCAGTTCGCCAAGTGGCTCCTCCGTATCCAGGTCGCGCACCCGGGTTCCGACCGGAACCGGAATATACAGATCTTCTGCGCTGCGGCCGGTGCGGTTGCGCCCCATGCCGGGCTGTCCTTTCTCAGCCCGGAAGATCCGCTTATGGCGGAAGTCCACCAGCGTATTGAGCCCGGAGTCGGCAATCAGATAGACACTGCCGCCATCGCCACCGTCACCGCCATCAGGCCCACCACGGGGAATGTACTTTTCCCGCCGGAAACTGACGCAGCCGTTGCCACCCTTGCCCGCCTCCACGCGAATCGAGGCTTCATCAACAAATTTCATGGTATCGGATCATATTATGTCTTCAGTCGGCAAAAAATCAGGTCCCGCACACACATCCTCAGAATAAGACATCAAACTGAAGATCGTCCCTGTAAAACGCAAAAAGCCCCGTCTGACGACGAGGCCTTTTGGGAACCAGACGAATGGCGCAATCAGACCGAAACCACGCTGACGTACTTGCGCTTCTTCGGCCCCTTGATCTCGAACTTGACCACGCCATCGGCCTTTGCGAACAGGGTGTGGTCCTTGCCGCAGCCCACATTGACACCATTATGGAACCTGGTGCCCCGCTGGCGCACGATGATGGCGCCGGCACTGATCGCCTGGCCACCGAATACCTTCACGCCAAGGCGTTTGGACTCTGAATCGCGGCCGTTGCGTGTACTGCCGCCTGCTTTCTTATGTGCCATGGTTTAACCTGCCCTTCAGCCTGCGCTGATTCCGGTGATCTGCAGTTCGGTATACCACTGACGGTGGCCCTGGCGCTTCATATGATGCTTACGCCGCCGGAACTTGATGATCTTGACTTTCTTACCCCTGCCGTGAGCCTTGACGGTGGCTGAGACCTTGCCGCCCTCCACGTATGGGGTGCCTACTTTGATGTTGTCGCCGTCGGCGACCATCAGTACCTTGTCGAGTTCCAGCCCCGCACCCTCTTCGGCACTGAGCTTCTCGACCCTGAGTATATCGCCTTCGGAAACCCGGTACTGTTTACCACCGGTCTGAATTACGGCATACATACCAAATCTCCGCTAAATCCACTGTATGCAGCACGTGCACTGGACACGCACCAACGAAAGAGGCGGAATTCTACCCATGCCACAGCACCAGGTCAAATAAAAATGCACGCCAAGCGACCCCTTCTCTCCCCTTCCCCTTGACACTGGAAAACAGCAACCCTAGCATGCTCGATCCCGCACACGCACAATTCGTACGGTTGGAAGGGAAATTGTGCGTATCACGACCGGCCGGGAAATCACTGGAGACCGCCACTCCGGCGGAGGCTGCACGCCGTTTCAGAACGGACACTAAACCTATATTTATCAGAAGCTTTCCTAAGGTTCTTAGGAGCTGTAACCTGGTACCTGGATAGTATGATGGACATACCCGCCATCCGTGAGCTCATCGCGGACGACATGAACTCGGTAGACGCGCTGATCCTGCGCCGGCTTCAGTCCGACGTGGTGCTGATCAATCAGATCGGCCACTATATCGTCAACAGCGGCGGCAAGCGCCTGCGCCCGATGATCGTGCTGCTAGCGGCGCGTGCCCTGGGCTACCAGGAGGAGCAGCACATCGACCTGGCCGCCGTGATCGAGTTCATCCACACTGCCACTTTGCTGCATGACGATGTGGTCGACGGCTCCGACATGCGCCGCAACCGCGACACGGCCAATGCGGTATGGGGCAATGCCGCCAGCGTGCTGGTAGGCGACTTCCTCTACTCCCGGGCCTTCGAGATGATGGTGGACGTCGGCCAGATGCGGGTGATGGAGATCCTCTCCCATGCCACCAATCGCATCGCCGAGGGCGAAGTACTGCAGCTGCTCAACTGCAATGATCCGGACACCGATGAGCACAAATACCGGGAGGTCATCCTGCGCAAGACCGCCACCCTGTTCGAGGCCGGCGCCCAGCTGGGCGCAGTGTTGTGCGGAGCCAGCCTGGAAGAGGAAAAGGCCTTGGCCGACTATGGGTTACACCTCGGTATCGCCTTCCAGATCATCGACGACGCCCTCGACTACAGCAGCTCCGGTGACGAGATCGGCAAGAACATCGGCGACGACCTGGCAGAGGGCAAACCCACCCTGCCATTGATCAGAGCCATGCAGGTCGGCACCCCGGAACAAAAAGCGGCATTGCGCGAGGCGATAGAAAAAGGCGGACGGGAATATATCGACGTCGTCATGCAGGCCATTGAATCCACCGACGCGATCGAGTACACTTCGCGCCTCGCGGCAGAAGAGGCCGACAAGGCCAAGGCAGCCCTGGAGATGCTACCGCCTTCCTTCTATCGCAGTGCGCTCTCCGCTCTGGCGGACTTCTCCGTGAAGCGCACGAACTGACCACTATTCGGGGTGTAGCTCAGCCTGGTAGAGCACTGCCTTCGGGAGGCAGGGGCCGGAGGTTCGAATCCTCTCACCCCGACCAATAACTAACTGAAAACACTGAATAATATCCCAGCCGCCAAGCTGGGTTTTTTCGTTGCGGCTTCGGGATTCCAACGGGGATTCCACTTTTCTGGAAAGCGAATCTACCCCTGTTTGCACGCCTGGATCCCGGCCTGATATCCTGATCCCCGTCACCAGCCCCAGCGGCCCACACCCCACCGCCTGGTTACAGCCGCCCCCCCGGACCCTGGGGCGGCACCATCCCCCCCTCTGCAGCTTGAAACCTGGCGCCTTATACGCCCTTGGCGGTTACTCTGGATTTCGTACAACAGCGCCTCTCCCTGCGCCATACCGAAACCCGCCGCTCCCAAAATAAACGATCCTGATCCCACAGTCCCGGCTACCGCATGTCTGGCAGGTCACACGCTCGCGCAGGGCATCGATAGTCAGGGAGTCCGGTAGTGTTTTGCCTCGGTCTAGCCAGTCGGAGTGGCCACAGGCCTCACAGCCGCCCAGGATGCGGAACTGGTCGGGTGGGAAGTCAACCAAGGTGTTCATCGTGGCCAGGGTAGAGAGGGAGTGGCTCATCTGGTGAGCCTTGGGAACGAAAAAACCTGCCTCGCGGGTCGTAGCAAGGTTACTGTAGCAGTGTGGGAATTGGCTGCTGTCGGCCATAATCTGATCTTGATCCGTCACAGGATCACGGCAACAACGTCACAGATGAGGACCTCTGCTGATCTTTGGTGCCAATCCATCCCCTACTTATAGAAGATCACCCCATCACGAAGTCGCGCCACCAGGTTTGCAGGCAGCTGCCAGCAACGGAAACACACAGGGTGCACATCAGAGGGCCTCTTGGATCAAAACCCAAGAAGGGGATGAACAAGGTAGAGGTTAAGGATTTAACCTTTGCTCTCTTCCGCCTCTTCCTTTTCCTCCATCTCGATGCCTTCCACCTCGCGGCCAAGGAAGTCGTACATCACAAGGTCCTTGCCGAACTTGCCTTTGTTGAGCCTCAACCCCTCTTCCAAGCTCATTGGTTTGAAGGCATAGTGCAGTGGTTTATCCTCTTCGATCTGGCTTTCGATGATGTAGACCTCGGCCTCATCTGGAAACCAATCCTCTATGGTGAACTTGCGGGGCTCTTCCAGCTTGGTGAGAATCACCTCGTGGTTGGCAATATCCAGGGTGAATTGCTGGCCGGCTTTCAGTGCAGAAATGTCAATGATTCCGTCTTCCATCTGCTCTTTCCTCATTAAGTTTAAGACGCTCGTATGGTGATGGGGCGCCATGAAAAGTCAATTCAATTGGAACAGGTCCAATTAAAGCCCAGAATGTCCCGTATATATTACAGGCAGGGATCGTGATTGACGAACCATTTAGTTACCCGGATTGCGCTGATTGACGGGGCGGTGATAGCAATTCCGCCAAGGCATCGTTGCATATAGGGAGAAGGTCTTCTTAGGGCACAAGGCTGCCGTTCGGAAGAGACGTTAAGATCCAGACGAAAAACCCCGCCAGGGCGGACCGTGGCGGGGCTTGTGTGGCGGGGCCGGTCAGGTCACTTCAATCTGTGGCACTGCTGTAGCGCAGCGTCTGGATCGTCCCTCCGGACCCGGGCCAGGGCCTTCTCAGCAGCAAGCGGGTCCTGGTATGGCTCCTCGATGCTGTCCTTGGTGGTGATCAGGTAGCTGAACTCCCCGGTTGCCCGCTGCTGCAGGGTCAGTTCCAGCAGGTCATTGAATGCCCGGTCGGTCTTCCGTGCGGCGTCGGCCAGGGCGGCGCCGACCCGCTGGGCTGCCTGGGCGTCCAGGTTATTGTTCTCGACTCGGACCAGCAGGTCAGCCATGCCACCGAGGACGGCCTGGCTGTCCAGGATGAAATCATCGGACCGTATCTCATCGAGGACTCGTTCCGCGGTGCTCTTCACGGTCACTCCTTGGTCCACCAGTGCGTCGACGATCTTTGTGGGTCGAATGTTTCCGGCATCGATTTCTTCAAGGATGGCTGCCATGATCTCAGGCTTGCGCTTGATTCCTTTCGGCGCCCCTCGCGGCCTCTTCCCGATCACGTCCGCTGCATTGGCCCCATTCGCCAGCGAATGCAGAACGGCACCTGCATACCACTTCAGGTCGGGGTGCAGCGATTCCTGCAGCGCCCTTCCATCGCTGTCGGTGATCGGCCGTCCGGCACTGGTCAGGTAGTCGGCGGACTCTTGGAGCAACGCCTCGGATTCTTCGCGGTCGCCAGCCAGCGCTTTCTCGATGCGCCGGTTCAGTTCCAGGGTGTACTCCTCCGGCCACTGGTCATATTCGCTCACGTCAAGGCCTCCACAGCAGCCCTGGAGGCATCTGGTGCCAAGTGGGCGTATCTCTCGGTCAATGTGATGCTGCTATGCCCCAGAAGGTCTTTGACCTGGTAGAGATCGACACCGGCCTGCACTAGGCGGCTGGCGAAATCGTGGCGAAGGTCATGGAACCTGAAATCCTCCACCTGGGCCTCTTCACACAGCTGGCGCCAGGGGCGCTTGATGTTCACGAGGCGCTCCCCAGTCTTGGGCGATGGAAAAACCAAAGTTTGCGGCATCGGTATGACATCGCCGCGCCACTCCTTCAGTACCGCCTTCGCTCTAGCATTGAGCGGGATGTGCCGCGTTGTCTGGGTCTTCGACGTGCCGGCTGCAACGGTCAGCAGGCCTGCCTTCAAGTCGACTGCCCCCCCATGTGAGCCCAAACAGCTCCCCGCGACGCAGGCCAGTATTCATGGCCACCTCCACCAGGGTGCGGATCAGGTCATCCTGCTTCGTCAGGGCCTCCATGAACCGATGGCGTTCGCTGAGCTTATTGCCGTCGGAGTCTTTGATGTCCTCGTCCTTGTCACGCTGCCCAAGCCATCTGACACGGGTGTCGTTCTCGGTTTTCAGCGGCCGCCATTTCGCCAGGGGGTTGGCTTCAATGATTCCGTCCTGCACCGCCTGGTTCAGGAGCCCCATGAGCGCCACTCGATCCCGGTTCAGGGTCTGCGGGGTCTTGCCCTTGCCTCGTCTGCGCGTGACGTGAGCCCGGATCGCCACTAGGTCCAGTCGGCCATGTCCTTGTCCAGAAAGTCTTTCCACGCCGACCTGATCCGCGCCTCTGTCGCATCGCCGCTCTTCCGGTGAGCCAGCACATGCTCCCGGTAGTCGCCCTCGAGGTATGTCTTCAGCTTCCGGGTATCGGCCTGCGCGCTTTCCTCCGCCTGACGCTTGCTCTCCTCCCGCGCCTGGCGCTTGGCGGCAGCGGGGTCCTCACCCTTTGCTATCCCGGCCAGAAGGGCTTGTGCCTCCTGTCTGGCGTCTACAGGGCTGAACACCTGGCTGGTGCCATTGGCGTTTCCGATGCGGTACAAGCAGCGCTTCCCCTCGCGGTTTCGATAGTCCAGGTACCACGACAGCTTGCCGGAGGTCCCGACGCGCAGGATCAGACCGGGCTGGCCGGTGTCGCGGATTGAGTACCGCTGCCGCCACGGCTCGATGCGGTCGATGATCGCCTGGGTGATCTTGCCGCTGCAGGGGGATTTAATGGAGCCCTTCTTCGGGATAGGGGTGGGGCCTTCTTTTGTCTGGACAGAACGTCCTTTGCGGGTAGAATTCCTGGAAGCCATATCAGCACCTCATCTGCTGGTTTTGGTCAGAAACCCGGTTACCGTTGGCGCGGTGCCGGGTTTCGCGTTTCAGTGGAATCCCTAGCCGGGATTCCAACGGGAATTCCACTTTTCCAGGATTTTACTCACGGTGCGCCAATGTACGCAACAGGTACGTCAAAACGCATCGAAAACGCGCAACTTATTGTTCAGAAAAGAAATACTGTGTGTATAAAATATCGCTGAAGGTACGATATTCGACGCTCTGGGTATGATCGGGATACCCCATTTTTCGCCTTCACACGGCAGGGGTCGCTGGTTCGAACCCAGCATCGCCCACCAATAAAATCAATCACTTAAAACCTGTTCGCATCCCCGATAGGGTTTCAAAGTGATTATTTGTCACAGCGTTGTCACACTCGTTCGCGAACCGGCGGAGTGTGGCAATGGCGACATTCAGAAAGCGCGGCCCTTACCAGTGGCAGGCACAGGTCAGGAAAAAGGGCCATCCCCCTCAGAGCAAAACCTTCAACACCCGCGCGGCCGCTGAAAAGTGGGCCCGCGAGGTCGAGTACGAAATGGACCGGGGCATCTTCGTGTCCCGTGCCGAGGCGGAATCCACTACGCTCAAGGAACTGCTGGACCGCTACCGGGAAGAAATCACCCCATTGAAAAAGGGCGCGGCATCGGAAGCCATCCGCCTCCGCGCCCTGGCCCGGCTCCCCCTGGCGCAGCGGATCGTGGCCGGCATTCGCGGCGTCGACATCGCCCGCTACCGCGACAGCCGCCTCAAAAAGGTCACACCCGCCACCGTCAAACGCGACCTTGTGATCCTCTCCCACCTCTTCGAGGTGGCCCGCAAGGAATGGGGCATCCATGTGCACAACCCGGTAAAGGACATCAAGCTGCCATCCAACAACAAACCCCGGGACCGCCGCCTGCAAACCGGCCTGCCGGGAGAAAAAAGCGAGGAGACCCGCCTGATGGAGGCCTGCCGGGACGCACGAAACCCCTATCTCCTACCCATAGTGCGCCTGGCCTTGGAAACCGCCATGCGCCAGGGCGAACTGGTCAGCCTGCGCTGGGAACACATTGACCTCAATCGCCGCATCGCCCATCTGCCGGACACCAAGAACGGAGATTCACGCACCGTGCCGCTCTCCTCCACCGCTATCCAGATCCTGCGCGCCCAGCCCCGCAGCCTGCATGGTCCGGTCTTCCCCGGTCTCACCACCGAAGCGGTCAAACGCGCATTCCGGCGCGCGACACGCCGCGCCGGCATCGGGAATCTGCGATTTCACGACCTGCGTCACGAGGCCACCACCCGGCTGTTCGAGAAGGGGCTCAATATCATGGAAGTGGCCAGCATCACCGGCCACAAGGATTTAAGGATGCTGCGTCGGTACACCCATCTTAAGGCAGAGGATTTGGCGAGGAAGTTGGGGTAGCAGTTCAGTCAAAGGGACGTCATGCGCAGAAAACCAGTGGCCGCACGACACAATAAACTAGCCATCGCACAAACAGCACAGCCAAGCCTTCGGACCTGCCAAGCCGCTCCGGAAAAAAACAAAAGGCCCCGCACCATGAAATGCGGAGCCTTATCGAGGCCCCAGTCAGTTTGTCGTCACCGGCTGGGGTCTGCCGCCCAAGGGCGGTCTTTCAAGCCCGATTGATCGGGAACATTCTTAATATCGGCATTTAGAGGTATTTAGTCAAGTCCGTTAAGCCAATTGCCGCCAAAATCCCTCGCTTTATCGCCAAAAAGTCTTCTGGGACAATAAGTTGTGCCACGTACAGCCGTTTTCCGCTCCGGTCCTTGCCGACCATGACCCGATCCAGCCGACCCAGAGATACCGTCGCTAGCATGTCACATTTGGCCCAGGTTTCTTTACCGGCAAACTTCCCCGGCAGTGAGCGCGGGTCCATCTGGTGGTGATAGGGCTCCACTGGCATCGGCCGCGTAGTGCTCAAGGGCACAATGGTGCAAAGCTGATTACTGCGCCTGGGACGGGGCGAAACGACAACAACCGGTCTCTTCTTGATCATCTCCGGGGCTACAAATCCGGTATTGAAATCGCACATCAACACCATACCCGGTTTTGGGTGAAAGGTGAGCGCCATTTGTCACAGCTCCCTGTATCTATGACAACCCCGGTTACGTTTGCTCCCGTGAATTCAACTCGCTAGTGCAACAGGTGGATTGATGCCGAAAAATACCTGA
>CAZJCM010000011.1:0-76003 GCA_964544655.1 uncultured Sedimenticola sp.
CTCGATGGCGTTCTGCGGGCAGATCTTGATGCAGGAGTAGCACTCCCAGCACTGATCCGGCTCCTGGTTGTAGGACTTCATGGCGTGGCCGGTCTCGGAACCATCCATATCCAGCTTCATCAAGTCATGGGGGCAGATGTACATGCAAGCAGTCTTGTCCTGACCCTTGCAGCCATCGCACTTCTCAGTACGCACAAATGTAGGCATGGTACTTTTTCTCCTAGTTTCACTGCAGTGATATAACCGCCACCGCTATCGATGGCGAGTCTCGAGTCGTCTATCCGGGTCACCGAACATAAACCCAAAATTCTTCGCCTTGCCCCTGGCGTGGCGCCCGGCTGCCAGGGCTGAAATTCCGGCCATCCCAGCCTGGGAGATGGCCAAAACTCCCCATTACCCCGGTTACAGGGCTGTCAAACATAAAGAGTTGTGCAACAAAGTGCCAAACAAACCTTTTGGTCTTTGCATAAATTCGATTTATTTGGTGAGCAAACGCCGAACAGGCCATCTTTTCACCCAACGATCGACAACCAGAGGGCAGGCAATCTAACCAATTCTATAGGGAATAATCGGTCGATGCCATGAGACAAACGGCCCCACAGCGAAGGAAACCTGGAAGCCCCTGCAGGGCCGGTCACATCTTTGCCCTCTTTCCCCGCCTCAGGTATCGTTGGACACCACCCCATGGAGCATCAGCCAGCGGCCTTGAATCCACGATCCACGGCATATCCGGGACCATCCGAACGACTGTGGAACAGCATGCACCCCTGGTGCGATCAAATCCGCCCCAAACCAACATCTGCCAAACCAAAGCATGAAACAAGAAACAGACCTCACACCACCCGACGCCCGACTCCTGCTGGCACCGGGCTGCGCCCATTGCCCGGTCGTGCTGGACGGGCTGGCACAACTGATCAAGGCCGGAAAGCTGGGACGGCTGGAGATCATAAATGTCAATGCCCATCCGCAGGCTGCGCACGACGCCGGTACCCGATCCGTCCCCTGGTACCGGATCGGCTCATTCGAGTTCATCGGCACGCTGACCCAGAGCGAACTGGAGCGCTGGGCCGAACACGCCGCCCACGGCACCGGCACCAACGATTACTATCAGCACCTGCTGGCATCCCGGCAGGCGGATCGGGTGGCGACATTGGTACAGCGCCACCCGGAAACCCTGCCGGACCTGATCCGGCTGCTCGCCAGTCTGGAAACACCAATGGCGGTGCGCATCGGTGTTGGTGCAGTATTGGAAGAGCTTGCCGAGCAGGGAGATCTGGCCGCGGCGGCCGGACCGCTTGGGGAATTGACCCATTCACCCATCCCCCAGGTCCGGGCCGACGCCTGCCACTATCTGGGGCTCACCGGAAATGCCACGGCAAGTGACACCATCCGCCCCCTGCTGCAGGACCCCGACGCGGAGGTACGGGAAATAGCCGCTGAATCCCTGGCCACCCTAGCCACATCCGGCAATCCACACCCACAACAAAACGAGGAATAACCATGGCAACTTTGCCCGAACGCGACCAGCAGATCATCGCCGCCCATGCCGCCTTCATCTGCAAAGTGGTGGAGTGCAGCCAGAATGAAGGCCGGCAGGCAGAATACGAGGCGGTTTTGCAGATGGCCAGTGAAAACGGCTGGGACAGACTGGTGGCCGCCATTCGCCAGATCGTCGCCGGCCAGCGGGACCTCAACGCCATCGCCGGCCTGGACCTGGAGGACCGGGTGATCGCCGAAGCGGTAATGCGCGGCCTGCAGAACCCGGCCACCCTGCCCGATCCCAACGCCAAACCAGATCCGGCGCTGGCCGCCCCAGGCTTGGCGGCGATGATCCTCGCCGCCGCCCATGGTAACGTCCAGGCCCTGACCCTGATCTCCAACATGGCCGAACAGATGAGCCGCGCAGGCGGCCCCATGGCCCGGCTGGCGGCCCTGATCCGCCCCATGATCAATGGCGAACGGGATCCGGACAAACTGTGCAAGGGACTCGATAGCAAAACGGAACAGGTGGTACTGGGCATCCTGGATGAATTGAAGAAATCGGAGCTGCACTGAACCCCTCCATGGCCCGCATATACCTGCTCATCGCCGCTATCAGCGGCCTCCTCAGCGTTGCCATAGGGGCATTCGGCGCCCATGCCCTCAAGGCCCGGCTCAGCAGCGAATTGATGGCCATCTTCCACACCGGCGTGCAATATCAGGGCATCCACTCCCTGGCCCTGCTCGGCGTCGGTCTGCTGGCCCTTCAGCACCCTTCGCGGGCACTGAACTGGAGCGGCACACTCTTTACCATGGGCATCCTGCTGTTCAGCGGCAGTCTCTATCTGCTGAGCATCAGCGGTATCCACACCTTGGGTATCATCACCCCTTTCGGCGGGCTGGCGCTGATGGCCGGCTGGATGCAACTGGGCGTCGCCGCCTGGAAAATCCCCGGCCAGAATGGGTGAGACCGCGATTCTGTGGGGGCTGTTCAGCAGCAGCTTCCTCGCCGCCACGCTGCTGCCCGGCGGCTCCGAGGCGCTGCTCGGCTATGCCGCCCAACAGGGATTGGCGCCACTGCCGGCCCTGTGGCTGGTCGCCACCCTCGGCAACACCCTGGGTGGTCTCAGCAGCTGGGGCATCGGCTGGTGGCTGAGCCGGCGCTTCCCTGACCGGGGACTGCACAAGCCGGAGCACCACCGCGCCCTGGCACGTATCCAGCGCTTCGGCAGTCCACTACTGCTGCTCTCCTGGCTGCCGGTGATCGGCGACCCCCTATGCCTGGCGGCGGGCTGGGCTGGCATCCGCCTGGCCCCTGCCACGCTTTTCATCGTCGTAGGCAAGGGCATTCGTTACGCCCTTCTGATACTCCTGCTGCCACTGATCTTCGACAGCTCTGCACCGCTCTGACAGCCCCCGATCGGCAGCAGGGGCATGGGCGCAGGCTCGCCGCCACACCCGCTTCGGCAGCTGAACGAGCACTAAAGGGGACACCCCACGGCAATATTCGTATACTGCCGCCATGGGCAAACGCATGCTGATCATCGAGGACGACAGGGCCCTCAATCAGATGTTGCAGTTTCACTTCGAAGAACAGGGCTTCGAGGTCGAAGGCTGCTTCAACTGCAGTGATGGCCTGCTGCAATTGCAGCAGCACGCCTGTGACCTGATCCTGCTCGATCAGCAGCTGCCGGACGGCACCGGGCTGGAACTGCTGCACCGGATACGCGTCCAGGAGCCGGAACAGCCGGTCATCATGATGACCGGTCAACACGATCTGGAACTGGCGATCCAGGCGATCAAAGAGGGGGCAGCCGACTTCATCCACAAACCGATCCAGACCGATGCATTACAGCTGGTAGTCGACCGGGTGCTGGAGAATCAGCGCCTGGCCCGTGAACTGGAGGCCCTGCAGCCGCCACCAGAGCAGATCATCCCTGAACGCGCATTGATCGGGCGCAGCAGCGCCATGCTGCAGGTGAGCAAGGAGATCGCCCTTTGCGCCAGCAGCAGCGCCAGCGTCCTCATCAGCGGCGAATCCGGCACCGGCAAGGAAGTGGTGGCGAGGCTGATTCACGCCCACTCCGGCTGCAGTGGCCCATTCGTGGCGGTCAATTGCGCCGCCATCGTGGATACCCTGCTGGAGAGCGAGCTGTTCGGCCATGAAAAAGGCGCCTTCACCGGCGCTGACAGACGCAAACAAGGCAAATTCGAGCTGGCCCGGGATGGCACCCTGTTTCTGGACGAGATTGGCGAACTGGCCCAGCCGCTACAGGCCAAGCTGCTGCGCATCCTGCAGGAACAGCAGTTCGAGCGGGTCGGCGGGACCCAGCAGATCACCACCAATGCCCGCATCATCAGCGCCAGCCACCGGGATCTGTTCGCCGAGGCCGCTGCAGGCCGCTTCCGCGAAGACCTGGCCTATCGACTGAAGGTGGTCAGCATTCATATACCCCCTTTGCGGGAGCGCCGGGAGGACATCCCGTTACTGGCGAGGGCCCTGGTGGAAAGGATCGCCAACCGGATCCACCGCCCGGCGCTGCCGATTACCGATTCAGCCCTGGCCCGGCTGCAGAGGCATGATTGGCCAGGCAATGTAAGGGAGTTGGAGAACCTGCTTACCCAGGCCCTGGTGCAGGCCCGGGGCAAAGCGCTGACCCCCGATCTGTTGCCACTGCCCCGACAACCGACAACATCCCCCGCCACCACCACAGCGCAAACTATCATTCCCCGCACCCTGGACCAGGTCGAAGCAGAGCACATTCAGCAGGTGCTGAACTATACCGGCGGCCACAAAGGGAAGAGCTGCGACATTCTGGGAATCTCCCGCCCTGCCCTGGACCGAAAGATAAAGAAATACGCCCTGATGCTGCCTTGACGGCACGCCCATCCCTTTCCCAACGCATCCAACCCGGCCGCGGCAGCCGTAGCAGCATCCTATGCAACGGTCTGGAGAACAAACACATCACATCCCTTCGATTCGATACATATAACGCTCTGTTATAACGAAACGTTACGTTTTTCACTGTAAAACAAATCAATCTTCCTAATAATTCATATAGTTATATTTCTGGCACAGCTCCTGCAACAACCCTGGCATCGATCATTTCCAAACTGTCAGGAGCAGCAGCCATGAACAATACCGCCAGCAGGTACCGCCTTCAGTCTGCGGAGCAGCAGGTCAGAACGAATGCAAGAGAGCAGCGTTTCAATCACCTGATACTGTGCTATCTGAACGACATGAAACGCTATGCATACTGGCTGTCGGGCAACAGACACACCGCGGAGGACCTAGTGCAGGAAGCGCTGCTGCGGGCATGGAGATCCCTCGACCGGCTGAAGGAACCAAAGGCGGCCAAAGGCTGGTTGCTGACCATCCTGCGACGGGAGAATGCACGCCGGTTCGAGCGCTATCAGCCACAAGAGGCGGACATCCCCATGGAAGAGTTGGGCGCCCTGGAGAAGAGCTACGACACCTCCACCGAGGCTTTCGTGCTGCGCCGTGCCATCGATAAGCTGCCGGAGGAATATCGTATTCCACTGGTCAAGCAGGTGATCGAGGGTTATTCCCAGAAGGAGATCGCCAAGCAGATCGGTATCACACCGGCCGGTGTCGGCACCCGACTGTTCCGCGCCCGGCAGAAGCTGCGGGAGAGACTGGCAGCCTGACCACATATATGGTCCTTGCTCCCTCCCTTGGAGGGCGCCGCCCCCCTGAAACCGGTCATTTGCGCCAATAGGCCGGCGACAGCAACACCAGCAGGGTGAAGATCTCCAGCCGGCCCAGCAGCATGGCGAAGCAGAGCATCCACTTCGCCGGGTCGTTCAGGCTGGCGTAATTGAGCGCCACCCCGGCCAGCCCCGGCCCCAGATTGTTCATGGAGGCGGCAACGGCGGAAAATGAGGTCATCAAGTCCAGCCCGGTCATGGCCAGGGCCAGGTACATGAAGGTGAAACTGGCCACATAGAGGGAGAAGAAACCCCACACCGCCTCCACCACCCGCGGCTGAATGGTCTTGCTGCCGACCCGTATGGGAATCTGGGCGCTGGGATGGATCAGGCGGATGATCTCGCGTAAACCCTGTTTGATCAACAACAGAAAACGTATCGCCTTGATGCCACCGCCGGTGGAACCGGCGCACCCCCCCACGAAGCTTGTGAACAGCAGAACGATGGCGATAAAGCCGGGCCAGACCGAATAGTCCGCGGTGGTGAAGCCGGCCGTGGTGCCGATGGAGATGGCCTGGAACACCCCCATGGTGATCGCCTCCTCCCAGTCGTCATGGGTACCTGTCCAGTAGAGGGCCAACGAGACGAACAGGGCCACTCCCAGCTGGATGGTGAGATAGAATCGGAACTCACTGTCGGCAAAGTAGACCCGCACCCGCTTCCTGCGCCAGGCGGTGAAATGCAGGGCGAAGTTGGCACCGGCCAGCAGCAGAAAGAAGGCGGCGATACCCTCCAGCAGGGTGCTGTCAAAATAACCCATGCTGGCATCGTGGGTGGAGAAACCACCGATGGCGATGGTGGAGAAGGCGTGGCCGACGGCATCGAACAGGCTCATTCCTCCCGCCCAATAGGCCAGGCTGCAGGCCACCGTCAATCCCAGATAGATGTACCATAACGCCTTCGCCGTCTCCGTGATACGCGGTGTCAGCTTGGAATCCTTCATCGGTCCGGGCGTCTCCGCCCGATACAGCTGCATGCCACCGATACCCAACATCGGCAGAACCGCCACCGCCAGCACGATGATGCCCATACCGCCGAGCCACTGCAGCTGCTGACGATAGAACAGGATCGATTTCGGCAGGTCATCCAGCCCAACGATCACCGTTGCCCCGGTGGTGGTAAGGCCGGAGATGGACTCGAACACCGAGTCGGTGAGGGACATGTGCGGATGCTCAGCCAGACTGAACGGCAGTGAGCCGGTAAGCCCAAGCACGGTCCAGAACATGACCACCACCATGAAGCCGTCACGCAGACGCAGTTCCCGCTTCTTTTTGCGCACCGGGAACCAGGAGAACACCCCGGCCAGCAAGGTTATCAGGAAGGCGACGCCAAAGGCCTGCACGGCGCCATCCCCATACCAGAAAGAGACCATGATCGGCGGCAGCATGGTGACGCTGTAGAGCATCAGCAGAATACCAAGAATGCGTTGTACCGCGGTCAGATGCATGGGCCAGAAAATCCGTGCTCAGAGTGCCTGTTCAACTTCGTCACCACCAGGGTCGGCGTCATACGACTCCCCTCCGCCGATGCAGTGGCTGGCAACATTACTCCACTGAAGCAAATCTGTCGCATATCCTGCAAAGCAGCGCAGATGTCAGAGAAATGTGACGCCGACCTGGAACAGGTGCTCCACCTCCGGGATATGACGCTTGTCCACCAGGAACAGGATCACATGGTCTTCGGATTCAATGACCGTATCGTGGTGGGCGATCAGCACCTCGTCTCTACGCACGATAGCTCCGATACTGGCGCCGCGAGGCAGCGGAACATCCTCGATGGCGCGCCCCACCACTTTCGACGAAGAGGCATCACCATGGGCCACCGCCTCGATCGCCTCCGCCGCACCATGACGCAGTGAATGGACCATCACCACATCACCACGACGCACATGACGGAGCAGGCTGCCGATGGTGGCCTGCTGCGGAGAGATGGCAATATCGATGGGGCCGCTCTGCACCATATCCACATAGGCGTGACGATTGATCAGGGCCATCACCTTACGTGCCCCCATTCGCTTGGCCAGCATGGCCGAGAGGATGTTCGCCTCGTCGTCATTGGTGACGGCACAGAATACGTCGGTGTTCTCGATATTCTCTTCCAGCAACAGATCCTCGTCCGCCACATCACCCTGCAACACGATAGTGGAGGTGAGATCCTCCGCCACCTGTGCCGCCCGGCGCTTGTCCTGCTCGATGAGCTTGACCTGATACCTCTTCTCCAGCGCCCCGGCGAGGCGCTTGCCGATGTTGCCACCACCAGCGAAGATCAGGCGCTTGAAGGGTTTCTCCAGCTTGCGCAGTTCCCCCATCACCGCCCGGATATTCTCCCGCGCAGCGATGAAGAAGACCTCATCCCCCTCCGCAATCACCGTACTCCCCTCCGGCTGTATCGCCTGCCCCTGCCGGTAGATGGCAGCCACCCGGGCATCCACATCGGGCATGTGTTCATACAGCTGGCGCAGTTCATGGCCCACCAGCGGGCCATCCCGGTATGCCTTCACCGCCACCAGGCGCACCCTGCCACCGGCGAAGTCCAGCACCTGCAGGGCCCCGGGGTGCTCAATCAGGCGCATGATGTAATCGGTGACCAGCTGCTCCGGGCTGATCAACACGTCCACGGGCAGGGCATCCTTGGAGAAGAGTTCGGGATACTTGGTAAAGCCGGGCGCCCGCACCCGGGCGATCTTGGTCGGGGTGTGAAACAGGGTATAGGCAATCTGGCAGGCCACCATATTGGTTTCGTCGCTGTTGGTCACCGCCAGGATCATCTCGGCATCCTCACCACCGGCCTGCAACAGGATATCCGGGTGGGCCCCATTGCCGAGTACGGTACGCAGATCGAGGCGATCCTGCAGCTTGTGCAACAGCTCGGGATCCCGGTCCACCACAGTGATGTCATTGGCCTCCGACGCCAGGTTGTTGGCTACCGAGGTCCCCACTTGACCCGCCCCAAGGATGATTATTTTCATGACTCTGTTCCGGATTCATCAGCGAAGTTCTTGCGAAGGGGTCGAGCCGAATGGTCCCTGCTCCCGCTCGCGGAGGCGACTGCGGCCTGGGTGGCCGCAGTCGAGCCACCCGGGATGGGTTTACAGCGTCCTCCAAGAGCGGGAACAGGGACCATACACGAAGTCAAATTGTATAAATCGCAATGAGTTATGACAATTTGGCTCTACCCCTGGATTTTATTCAGAATGTAGCCATTCAGCTGTATTCGTGAGCATCACTTCACTGTCAGTGGATATTTCTTCCGGAAACCGCTGTGAGCACATCCATGTACGCTCGGTGGCGTTCTCCATGCCGCCAATCTTTCCTCCATAAACACCCACTGACAGCGATTTGCACTGAATTCTAATAGCCGCTGAATAGTTACATCAGAACTTCCTTTCAAGTGCGCTGGAAGTTTACTCCTTTACGGCGTCCGCGCCACCATATAACGCCCCTATCGGCCCTGCGCCTTGATCTCGATCCCCAGGGCACGCAACTTGCGGTAGAGATGGGTCCGCTCCATACCCGCCTCGCGGGCCGCCTGACTCACGTTACCACCGTGTTTCTGCAGTTGATACTCCAGATAAGCCTTCTCGAACTGCTCCCGTGCCTGGCGCAGCGGCTGGTCGAACGATACAGGAAACGCCTTGCCCTCGGCGGTGACCAGGTCGCCGCCCCCCAGGGCCGCCTCCACCTCATCCTGGGTGATCTCATCGCCGGCACCCAGGATCAGCAGCCGTTGCACCAGATTCTTCAGCTCCCGGATATTGCCATGCCAGTCATGGTTGCGGAGAAAATTCTGGGCACCGACTGAGAAGTGACGATAGGGCAGCTTTTCATGGGTGGAAAAAAAGTCCACATAATAGTTCAGCAGGTCCGGGACGTCCTCACGGTGTTCGCGTAACGGCGGGATATGCAGGGGTACCACGTTGAGATGATAGAACAGATCCTCGCGAAAGCGGCCTTCCCGCACAACCCGTTCCAGGCTGTGCCGGGTGGCAGCGATGATCCGCACATCGATCTCCACCGGGTCGGCACCACCCACACGGAGAAAGGAGCCGGTATCCAGCGCGCCCAGCAACCGGGTCTGTGCCGCCATGTCCATATCCGCCACCTCATCCAGGAACAGGGTTCCGCCCCGGGCCTGCTCCAGGGCCCCGTAATGGATGCGCCCCTCCTCCTCACTGCCAAACAGTTCCCGGGCTGCGTTTTCCGGAGCGATGGATGACACCCCCACATCCACGAACGGGCGCTCACGGCGCATGCTCTGGGAATGCAGGTAACGGGCGAAGGTCTCACGACCGCTGCCCGCCTCACCGGTGATCAGTACCCAGGTGTCATGCTGGGCGATGCGCTTCACCTGCTCCTTCAGTCGCTGCATCACCGCGCTCTTCCCGGTGGGCTCCACTACCGCCTCGCTGTGGCGCCGCAGGCCGATATTCTCCATCTGCAGCTTGTCCACTTCCAGCGCACGTTCCACCGTCAGCAGCAGCTTGGCCAGGGAGAGGGGCTTCTCCAGAAAGTCATAGGCCCCAAGCCGGGTCGCCTCCACCGCCGTCTCCACTGTACCGTGGCCCGACATCATGATTACCGGACAGGGCAGGCCATCTCCCTCGGACCACTCCTTGAGCAGGGAGATGCCATCCACATCCGGCATCCAGATATCCAGCAGGATCAGATCCGGCCGGCGTTCGCGCAGGGCTTGCCGTGCGGCCGCGCCATCCTCTGCCGCAACCACCTGATAATCCTCATCCTCCAGGATCTCTTTCACCAGCCCGCGGATATCGGGTTCATCGTCCACCACCAATATATGGGGGGCAGCACTCATCTCATTTACTCCTTCGCCTCCAACCGGACATGGGGCGTTTTACATACAGGCCGGGACCGCCCATGAAGCAATCGAAGCGACCAGGGGGTGCGGCTGACAGCCTAAGCAGGCCTGTCTGTTTCACCGCATCCATTTTCACTCTTTCCCGGCGGACGTTCTGGATGATCGACGCGGGCACAGGTCACTATTCCATCCTGTTTCACTACCGGCAGACACACGGTAACGCAGGCGCCACCGATCTCGCGGTTCTCTGCGGAGACCCGCCCACCATGCTCTTCGATGATCTTTTTCACGATCGCCAGACCCAGCCCGGTACCCTTTACCTTGGATGTGACATAGGGCTCGAACAGATGGCCGATGATCTCCGGGCTAAAGCCGGGGCCATTGTCCGCCACTGCCAGTTCGACGAACGGACACTCCCCCTCCCGCCGCAGCCTGGTACTGACTTCTATGCGTGGCTGGGCAATGTCCGCCACCGCCTCCTGGGCATTCTTGACCAGGTTGTGAATCACCTGACGAAGGCGTACCGGATCGGCTTCGATATAGGCCCCACCATCCTCCAGCCGCACCTCCATCTCGAGCTTGAGGCCGGCGCTGCGATAGAGATCCAGCACTTCATTGACCAATTGCTCCAACAGTACCGGCTCAGGCTTGATCAGGGGCGGGCGGGCGTAATCGGAGAAGGCATTCACCATCTCTTTCATCGCCTCTACCTGCTGTACGATGGTGTGGGTTGCACGGTCCAATACCCGGGCATCTTCCGGTGCCATCTTGTTCAGATATTTCCGCCGCAACCGCTCCGCCGACAGCTGGATCGGCGTCAGCGGATTCTTGATTTCATGCGCCAGTCTGCGCGCCACCTCACCCCAGGCCGCGTCCCGCTGGGCCTTGATCAGGGCGGTGATATCATCGAACACCAGCACATATCCGGAAGACTGGCCATCGGGCTGGGACAGCGGCATACCTCGGCACAACAACACCTGGCGGCCGGCACCACTGACCAGGGTCACCTCTTCGCGCCAGGGCCGGTCACCGTCACCAATCGCCTGCCACACTGCATCCATGAACTGCTTCAACAGCGGGCCGGCGGCAGCCAGGTCGTCCCGCGAGCGGTTCAGGTAGTCCTTCAGATCCACTTGCAGAATCTCCAGGGCGGCTTCATTGGCCGTGCGTATGCGTCCCTCCTGATCCAGTGCGATGACGCCGGATGAGATACTACCCAGCACCGCCTCGAGATAACTGCGTTGGGCCTCGACCTGGCGCTGGCTGCGCGCCGCCTCATCCCGCGCCTGGGCGATCCGCCGGGTCATGTCATTGAAGGAGCTGACCAGAAAGCCCAGCTCGTCACGCCGCCGCGGCAGGGGCAGCTGCATATCGTAGTCACCCTGGGCCACCGCACGGGTACCTTCGGCGATATCGGTGATCGGCGCCACCAACCGGCGGGCCAGAAAGAAGGCCAGCCAGATGGCGGACAACAGACCGAACAGCAGCACCAGCGCCAGGGCCAAGGTAAAGGTCTGCTTCAGGCTCTTGCGCAGAAAGGCCAGCTCTTTATAGCGGTTGTAGGCCGCCTGCACCGTTTCGGAAAGATTGGTGATATTGACCGAGGTGGGATAGATCGCCTGTAGCAGAAAGCCCCGGGCATCGTCGTTCACCACCACCCTGACCTGTAATAGCCCTTCACCATCCTTGGTCGGGGCCAGGCCAACGAAATCCCCCCCCCCGCGCACCTGCTGCAGAATGGAGCTGTCCGGCTCATCCGGCACCAGCTTCATGGACGGGTCCTGGTTACTGATCACCAACGGGCGCCCCGCCGGCGTGAGCAGGGCCATCTCCGTAGCCCCATACTTGTCCATCAGTTCCTCCAGGCTCACCGCCAGGCCGGTGACCGAGGTACCGGTCAGCTCCGACAGCAGGCGCTGGGTGGTCTTCAGGCGTTCCCGCTTGTGCAGGTCCAGCGAGGCCCGGCTCAGATTCAGCGCATCCTCCATCGCCTGGTCGATCTGCACGTCGAACCAGCTGTCGATACCCTGCATCAGGAACTGCTGTGAGTAGAAATAGACCACCGCCACCGGGGCCAGGGAGATGACCACGAAGATGATCACCATATGCAGAGTGAGGCGGGAACCCGCCGCCTGTCTGCGGTAACGAATCACCAGCTGGGTGACATTGATACCGATGACGATGACCAGGGCGAACAGCCCCAGGATAGTGGCGATCAACAGGGGCACAAAGAGACGGCTGAGTTCCTCCGTGTTCTGTACCGCGCTGCTCATCAACTGCAGCGAGATCAGCACCAGCACCAGCAGCAGCAATACCGGCAGGGCGCTGTGACTAAGACGCTTCAGGGCTGCAGTTGCCACCGTTTCCACTCACTGGACAGATTCCACGCCGGCGTTAGGTACGCCAACGGCCGCAATGGCAGGGGCAGCGCCTCTATATCGAGCCGGGTGCGTAAGGAGAGGATATAGACCTCATTCGGATCGAGCTGCGCCTTGCGAATCAACGGCAGGCCACTGATCTCGCCCAAGGCAGCCAAGGCCGATTGCCGGGTAGCAAAATTCTGCTGGGTCTCCGACTGCAGGTCGATCACCTGGTATACCGAGGCCAGCGCATGATACCGGATACGATAGCGCAAACGCATCTCCAGGATATCCGATTCCCACACCCAGGCCCCTTTCCGGCGCAACTGGACATGCATCTCCAAGGTCAGGGGCACACCGTTCTGCAGCGCCTCCAGCGCCTGGTCGGAGAAGCGATAATCGATATGGGCATCCACCAGATAGACGCCGTCCTTGAGGCGGGTAGAGAGCCGGGTGACCTCAAACTCCGCTGCCTGCACCAGCAGTGCAGGCAGTAGCAGGACCAGCAACAGCAACCGGCGCAGGCAGATTTTGCTGGCAATGGCACAGGGCATGTTCAGCATTTCTCCAGGCAGGCGTAATAAAATCCATCCATCGCATCCTCTCCTGGCAAGGTCTGTCGGCCGATCTCCCGCGCATGCCCCCAGTCCGCCTCGATCTTCAGCTCGCGGGCATCCGTCTGTCGCGCCAGAAAGCGACGCAACTGCAGCTCATTCTCCTCCGGCAACAGGGAACAGGTGGCATAGAGCAGATGCCCGCCTCGCGCCAGCAGGGGCCATATGCTGTCCAGCATCTTCTCTTGCAACGTGCTCAGACTGGCGATGTCATCCACCTTGCGCAGCAGTTTGATGTCTGGATGCCGCCGGATCACTCCGGTGGCGGAACAGGGCACATCCAGCAGTATCCGCTGGTAGCGGCTGGAGGCCCATTCTCCCGCTGGTTGCGCGGCATCTCCCTGAACGACCTGGGCCTGCAGGCCCAGGCGATCCAGGTTTTCCCCGATCCGTCGTAACCGCCGGGGCTCGATATCCACTGCCGTCAACATTACGTCCGCCGGCGCCTGCTCCAGCAAGTGGCCGGTCTTGCCGCCGGGCGCAGCGCAGGCATCGAGTACTCTGTCACCCGCCTGCACATCCAGCAGCCCGGCCGCCAACTGGGCGCCACAGTCCTGCACCGACACCAGTCCGTCGCTGAATCCCGGCAACCGGGACACCTCCAGTGGCTTGTCCAGCAATACGCCACTGCCTGTCCATCGGGCGGGACGGGCGGCGATGCCCGCCTCACGCAGTTGGGAAAAGTAATCACGCCGGGAGATCCGTCCCAGATTCACCCGCAGAGCCATCGGCGCCTGCTGGTTGGCTGCATGGACGATCGCCTCCCACTGTTCCGGCCAGGCCCGCCGCAACCGATCCAGGAGCCATTGGGGATGGGCATGGCGGGCCTCCGGGTCCTGCAACAAACGCTGCTGCAGCTCCTCCTGCTCACGCTGAAAACGCCGTAGCAGGGCATTGATCAGGCCCGCTGCCCAGGGCTTATGCAGAGCACGCGCCGCCTCTACCGTCTCGTCGATGGCGGCATGGGCGGCAACGCGCATGTACCCCAACTGGTAGAGGCCGGTCAGTATCAGTGCCAGGATGTCGCTATCCCTTGGCTTCAATGGACGTGCCAGCAGGGTATTGGCCAGCCACTGCAACTGCAGCCACCAACGGGCGGTACCGAAGCAGATGGCCTTCACCAGCGCCACATCCCGCGGCGCCACGTCACTCATGCCCTCATCGAGCAATGTTGACAGAGAGCGCCCGGCAGCCAGCTGCTGCAGCAGCCGTGCCGCCACGGCGCGTGGATTGGGTGCTTTACCGCGTCCCTTTCCCTTGTGCCGCCGTGCCTCAGCCAAGCACCACTCCCTTCATATCATGGGCATTGAGAAAGGCAGATGCCGGCTGCGCCTTCTTGCCCGGCAACTGCAGGCTGAGGATACGCAGCACACCATCGCCGGTGGCCACATCGATCCCCTCCCTGCCCGTTGCAATCACCTTGCCCGGGGACGCCTCGGCCCCGTCATCCAACGGCATGCTCTCCCAGATACGCAACATCTTGTCTTGATAAATGGTTTGCGCCACCGGCCAGGGGTTGAAGGCACGCACTTGGCGATCCAGTTCCAACGCACTACGTTTCCAGTCGATCTGCGCCTCCGCCTTGTCCAGCTTGTCCGCGTAACAGGCTAGGGCATCGTCCTGCACCTGCGGTTGCAGGGAGCCGTCGGCAATGCCCGGCAACGCCGCCAACAGGGCCTCCGCACCCATCTTGGAGAGCCGGTCGTGCAGACTGCCTGCGGTCTCTTCGGAGCCGATGGGGCAGTGATGCTTGAGCAGCATCGGGCCGGTATCCAGCCCCGCCTCCATCTGCATGATGGTGACCCCTGTCTCCGCATCACCGGCCAGGATGGCGCGCTGAATCGGCGCCGCTCCGCGCCAGCGCGGCAGCAGGGAGGCGTGGATATTGATGCAGCCCAGGCGCGGGGCATCCAGCACCCGTTGCGGCAGGATCAGGCCATAGGCGACCACCACCATCAAATCTGCGCGCAGCGACGCCAGCCGTTCCAGTTCCTCCTCATCACGAAAATTCTTCGGTTGCCGCACCGGGATATCTTCTGCCAGCGCCAGTTGTTTCACCGGGCTGGCCGCCAGCTTGCGGCCCCGGCCGGACGGGCGGTCCGGCTGGGTATAGACCGCCACCACCTGGTGCTCACTCTCCAGCAGGGCGCGCAGGGGCGGAACGGAGAAATCAGGGGTGCCGGCAAAGATGATCTTCAACGGTTCTGTCGCCACCATCAGATCACCTGTCGCGCCGGACTGGACTCCGACCGCTTCTGCCTGCTCTCCTTCTCCAGTTTCTTGCGGATACGCTGACGCTTCAGATTGGAGAGATAGTCGATGAACAGCTTGCCATCAAGGTGATCGATCTCATGCTGGATGCAGACTGCCAGCAGCCCCTCTGCCTCCAGTTCGAACGGCTCGCCTTCCTCGTTCAACGCCCGCACCTTCACCCGGTCCGCCCGAACCACCCTTTCATAGACACCAGGCACCGAAAGGCAGCCCTCGTCCATCTCCTCCTCCCCTTCTCGCTGCAGGATCTCCGGGTTGATCAGGCACAACGGGGCGTTATGCTCCTCGCTGATATCGATCACCACCACCCGGCGATTATCGTTGACCTGGGGCGCCGCCAGGCCAATACCCGGTGCCTGATACATGGTTTCGAGCATGTCCCGAACCAAGGCGCGTACACTGTCATCCACCTGCTTCACCGGTTTGGCCCGGTTTCTCAACCGGGTGTCGGGAAAATGAAGTATGTCCAATATTGTCATCTGCAGTACCTGCTATGGTGTTGCCCTGTACCCGCACCATGCGGTGGGTAAGATGTGGAATTGCTCTGAAATTTTACCGATTTACAGACGCATAGTATTCCAAGCACCATGAAAATTGGGACCGAATACCAATTTTCAGCCGACTGGTGTGGAAAATATGCGCCATGAAATGCATCTTCTGCTACAAAGGCAATAACATTTGGCGTAACCGTTCAGCTCGTTCGAGGATCGTCACGGACAGCGACCAATCTGAATCTGAAATAGTGCTGAACAGTCACAAATTCGCTAACATGGTGATGATACAGGATTCTGTGGCCATCGGGGGGAACTCGACAGGAGCTGCTCAAGGAGCCCCGCCGAAAGCCGATATAGCCACAACCAGAGTGCCGCCGCATCACCGAAAAAAAGGAAGCCCCATGCACAAGACCCCACACCTGCTCGCAACGCTTTTCATGGGACTGCTGCTGACCTGGGGCGCCTTCGCTGCAGAGCCCATCGCCCTGAACCCGGACCATCCCGATCGTTACCAGGTGGTGCCTGGTGATACCCTATGGGACATCTCGGGGCGATTCCTGCGCGACCCATGGCTGTGGCCCGAGGTATGGCAGGCCAATCCGCAGATCCAAAACCCCCATCTGATCTATCCCGGAGACATCATCCAGCTCTCCTTCGTCGATGGCAGGCCTCGCCTCAGCCTGCAGCGGGGCGGGGTGATCAAACTGTCGCCCAAGGTACGGACCAGCCCCAGCGACAGCGCCATCCCCGCGATCCCGCTGGACGCTATCCAACAGTTTCTCAGCCGCTCATACGTGGTCGACGCCGACACCCTCTCCGATGCACCCTACATCGTCAGCTTCGGTGCAGATCACATCATGGGCAGCAGCGACATCCAGGCCTACGTGCGCAGCATCGACAGCAACCAGCAGGTCCATTTCGATGTGATCCGCCCTGGCCGGGCGTACAAGGATGCGGACAGCGGCGAGATCCTCGGCTATGCGGCACAACTGATCGGCAATGCAGAACTGCTGCAGCCGGGTGATCCGGCTACCGTCCGCTTCACCAACATGAACCTCGAATTCATCCTTGGTGACCGGCTGATCCCGGATATTAGAGACATCCGCCTCGGCAGTTTCGTTCCCCGCATCCCCCAGCAGGCAATCCGTGGCAGCATCATCTCCGTGCTCAATGGGGTCAGCCAAATCGGTCAGTACCACGTCGTGGTGCTGGACCGGGGTGAGCAGGACGGGCTGCGTCCCGGTGATGTGCTGGCCATCGAACAGCGGGGCGAAGTGATCCGTGACAAAATCACACCCACGCCTGGAATCACCGTCACCCTGCCCGACGAGCCGGCTGGCACCCTGCTGGTATTCCGCGTCTTCCCCCGGGTCAGCTTCGGCCTGGTGATGCATGCGACACGTAGCATCCATCTGCGGGACCGGGTGGTCAACCCCTGACCTGGAAGAGAGGAAAACCGGGGCATTCCCATGACTATGGTCAAGGACGACGGGCGCCATCCCGGGCCGACCAACGCGGCCGCCTGGCTGACGCTCTATCACACACCGGGGATCGGCCGGCGCAAAGGGCTTCGCCTGCTCTCTGAGTGCGGGGGAATTACTGCCCTGCTGCAGCGGGCGGCATCCGGCGACCCGGCCCTGGGTCTGAAGCCGGAAGCGACCGCATGGTGCCGGGCACCCGATCGGGCGGTGCTGGAGACCGCGCTCTCCTGGCTGGAGTTGCCTGGACACCAGCTGGTCACCTGGGGCTCCCCGGACTACCCTGAACTGCTGGCACAAACCCCCGACCCGCCATTACTGTTGTTCGTAAAGGGCGACGCGTCCCTGCTCACCACGCCCCAGATCGCCATGGTGGGGAGCCGCAACCCCAGCGCATCGGGACGTCAGACGGCACATGACTTCGCCAGCTTCCTGGCCGAAGCCGGCATCACCATCACCAGCGGCCTGGCCATCGGCATCGACGGTGCCAGCCACGAAGGCGCCCTCGACGTCGAGGGTCTGACCATTGCAGTGGCCGGAACCAGCCTCGACCGGGTCTATCCGGCACGCCACCGGCAGCTGGCACACCGCATCGCCGCCACCGGCGCCCTGGTCAGCGAGTTCCCCCCCGGCGTCCCGCTGCGACGCAACCACTTTGCCCAACGGAACCGGCTCATCAGCGGACTGAGCCTGGGCACCCTGGTGGTGGAGGCAGCCATTCAGAGCGGTTCACTGATCACCGCCCGCCATGCGCTGGAGCAGGGGCGAGAGGTGTTCGCCATCCCCGGCTCGATCCACAACCCCCTGGCCCGCGGCTGCCATCAGCTGCTGCGACAAGGCGCCAAACTGGTCGAGACCGGGCAGGATGTGCTGGAAGAGCTGGCCCCACAGCTGAGACGGTCGTTGCAACGGGAGACGGCACCGACAACGGAAGATGAGGCAGCAGGCCCCCTCCGATGGGACAGCGATTATCAGCAGTTGCTGGCTACCCTGGGCTTCGACCCGGTACCGATGGATCTGCTGATCAACCGCAGCGGATTGACCCCGGAGGCGGTTTCCTCCATGCTGCTACTACTTGAACTCGAGGGATATGTAACTTCCTCACCGGGTGGGCAGTACGCATTGAGCGGCAACAGCGACCTGGCCGCAGTGCAAAAGCAACGATGACACCACCATGCCGGGCCTTTCCGGCACCTTGCAACTAAACGGTAGCAGCATGAATGAAAATGTCGTAGACATCCTGATCTATCTGTTCGAAAACTACATGGACAGCGAGCAGCCCCCTTCGGACCAGGCCCAGATCCACGAAGAACTGATCCAGGCAGGCTTTCCGGAAGGAGAGATCGACAAGGCCTTCCAATGGATGGACGAACTCGCCCTGCGCCAGGATCTGCCGCGGCTCCCGCAACAGATGGACAATGCGATCCGCATCTATACCGATAGCGAGATGAACCGGCTCGACACCGACTGCCGCGGCCTGCTGTTGTTCCTGGAACAGACCAGCATCCTCGATCCCGCCAGCCGTGAACTGGTGATCGACCGCGCCATCGCCCTGGACAGTCAGAGCATCGGCGTCGACGAGCTGAAATGGGTGGTACTGATGGTACTGATCAATCAGCCCGGCCAGGAATCAGCTTTTGCGCAGATGGAAGACTTGGTGTACAACGACATCCCGGTCTATCTGCACTGAATGGTCCTTCCCGGACCTGGCGCGCATCTCCCGTTGATATTGATAGAGCGCGGGCACCTATGGTGTCACCCGCATGATTGAATTTATGTGATAAATCCGGCATCGACCAGCAGTATCACCGGTAGCGGCTGTTTTGAAATGGCATCCCTGCAGGCTGATCAGCGGGGGCGTTGTCGCCAGCCAGCCTGCAGAAACGGCCCATGCTCAGCATGTTGAGATATCTCAACAGCGCTGAATAGTCACCTGAACCCGCGGGTTCAGGTCGTTACTTTTCATATCGAATACGATCACAGGGATCTAATGAATCTGGTTATCGTCGAGTCCCCGGCCAAGGCCAAGACCATCAACAAATACTTGGGCAAGGACTACAAGGTTCTCGCCTCCTATGGTCACGTGCGTGACCTGGTACCGAAAGAGGGTGCGGTCGATCCCGACCAGGATTTCAAGATGAAATACCAGGTCATCGAGCGCAACGACCGTCATGTGCAGACCATCACCAAGGCACTGAAGGACGCCGACACCCTCTACCTGGCCACTGACCCGGACCGCGAAGGCGAGGCTATCTCCTGGCATCTCTACGAGTTGCTCAAGAGCCGGCGCAAGCTGAAAGACAAAAAGGTCTACCGGGTGGTATTCAACGAGATCACCAAACGCACCATCCAGGAGGCGATCGACAACCCACGGGAACTCTCCATGGACCTGGTCAATGCCCAGCAGGCGCGCCGGGCACTGGACTACCTGGTCGGTTTCAACCTCTCCCCCCTGCTGTGGAAAAAGGTGCGCCGCGGCCTGTCGGCCGGCAGAGTGCAGAGCCCCGCCCTGCGTATGATCGTGGAGCGGGAGGAGGAGATCGAGGCGTTCAAGGCCAGGGAATACTGGACCATCGAGGCCGACCTGCTGAAGGAAAAACAGGGCTTCAGCGCCAAGCTCACCCAGTACCAGGGGGAAAAGCTCAGCCAGTTCAGCATCACCAACGGCGATGCCGCCCATGAGGCAGAGCGTATCCTGCTGGCCGCCGCCGAGGGCCATCTCACCGTCGTCCAGGTGCAGAAGAAGCAGCGCAAGCGCAACCCAGCCGCCCCGTTCACCACCTCCACCCTGCAACAGGAGGCGGCGCGCAAACTCGGCTTCACCGCCCAGCGTACCATGCGTACCGCCCAGCAGCTGTACGAAGGCATCGACACCGGCAGTGGCGCCGTCGGCCTGATCTCCTACATGCGAACCGACTCGGTCCACCTGGCCGAAGAAGCACTGGACGAACTGCGTGGCTATATCGGCGAACGCTTCGGCCAGGATCACCTGCCGCCCAAGCCCAGGATCTACAAGACCAAGGCGAAGAATGCCCAGGAGGCCCATGAGGCAATCCGCCCCACCTCCATCCTGCGCACGCCGGCGGAACTCAAGGACCACCTTAGCAAAGAGCAGTTCCGTCTCTACGAGCTGATCTGGAAGCGCACCGTGGCCTGCCAGATGATCCACGCCACCATCCACACGGTGGCGGCCGATCTGCAGTGCGGCGAAGGCAACATCTTCCGCGCCACCGGCTCCACCATCGCCAACCCCGGCTTCATGGCGGTCTATATGGAGGGCGTCGACGACGCCAAAAAGGGCGATGACGACGAAAAGATGCTGCCGCCACTGAAGGAAGGGGAACGGATCCCGCTGCAGGCGATCCGCCCGGAACAGCACTTCACCGAACCACCGCCGCGCTACACCGAGGCGAGCCTGGTGAAGGCCCTGGAAGAGCACGGCATCGGCCGTCCCTCCACCTACGCCTCCATCATCTCCACCCTGCAGGACCGGGAGTACGTGGAGCTGGAGAAGAAGCGCTTTCACCCCACCGATGTGGGCCGGGTGGTGAACCGCTTCCTGACCAAGTACTTCACGCGCTACGTGGACTACGATTTCACCGCCAAGCTGGAGGACGACCTGGATGCAGTCTCCCGCGGCGAGGAGGAGTGGGTGCCTCTGCTGCGTAAGTTCTGGGGACCGTTCAAGGAACAGATCGACCACACCCAGGAGAACGTCAAACGTAGCGACGTAACCCATGAGGCACTGGACGAGAAGTGCCCCAAGTGCAACAGCCCGCTCTCCATCCGCCTGGGCCGTCATGGCCGCTTCATCGGTTGCACCAACTACCCGGAGTGCGACTACACCCGTGATCTCAACGGCAACGGCAAAGAGAAGGAGGAGCCGGAGATCGTGGAGGGGCGGAAATGCCCCGAGTGCGGCTCTGACTTGGTGATCAAACGCGGTAAATACGGCAAATTCATCGGCTGCTCCGGCTACCCCAAATGCCGCTACATCGAGCCGCTGGAGAAGCCGGTGGACACTGGCGTGAAGTGCCCCAAATGCAACAAGGGCACCCTGATGCGGCGCAAGTCCCGCCGCGGCAAGATCTTCTACTCCTGCTCCACCTACCCAGAGTGCGACTACGCCACCTGGAATGAGCCGGTGGCAGAGCCCTGCCCGCGTTGCGGCTGGCCGATCCTCACCATCAAGACCACCAAGCGCAAAGGGACGGAGAAGGTCTGTCCACAAAAGGACTGCTCGTTCGCCGAGCCCTATGACGGCTGAAGAACGGCAGGAACTTCACCTGGATGTGAGTGAACCGGATACGCCGGCGGTGCAGCTGCTGGCCAGCGCCAGTGGGCTGTCGCGGCAACGCATCAAACGGGCCATGCAGTGCGGTGCCGTATGGCTGGGCAGGGGGCGCAGCCGGCCCAGACGCCTGCGCCGGGCAGACCGGCTGCTGCAGCCGGGCGACCAGCTGCATCTCTACTACGACCCGCAGATTCTTGCCACCACGCCCCCGTCCGCAACACTGGTCGCCGACCTCGACCGATACAGCGTCTGGGACAAGCCACAGGGCATGTGGTCCCAGGGCTCCAAATGGGGCGACCACTGCACCATCCAGCGCTGGGCGGAACGCCACCTGCAACGCCCCGCCTTCATCGTTCACCGACTGGACCGCGCCGCCCGCGGGCTGATTCTCATCGCCCATGGCAAATCGACAGCAGCGGCACTGGCCGCCCTGTTCCGTGACCGCCAGATGGAAAAACACTACCGCGCCTGGGTGCACGGACGCTTTGCAAAAGGAGAGCACACCCTCAGCAACCCGCTGGAGGACCGCCCTGCGGTTAGCCATGTGCGGCATCTGACCTACCTGCAGGAGCAGGATCGCACCCTGCTCGAGATCCACATCGAAACCGGCCGCAAACACCAGATCCGCCGCCATCTACAGCAGAGCGGCCACCCTATCGTCGGCGACCGTCTCTATGGCAACGGCGGCGACGAGGAAGATCTGCAACTGGAGGCCTGCCGGCTGGCCTTCGTCTGCCCTCTCGATGGAGAGCGGCGCTGTTTCGAGCTGCCGGCAACAGACTGATCTGAACAGACCTGGAGTGACCGCCCGTCAATTCCTGGGCATCTGACCTGGACGCCCATACACTGCATACAGCTTTTGTACCCAATCGGGTGGCTTCGGAGGAGAGCTACGGCGAGCCGCCTGTGGAACCCTGAATGACGCTGCTGCGCCGGAAGCGAAGTCGGCATCGGATGTATAGCGAGGGTGCCCGTCCCGTTGTGCCAGCCGGTGCGTCCGCTGAGACCGAGTGCCGATCGAGGGCTGCCGCCTGAACCGGAAGCCGGATCCAGCTCCGCCAGGCCGACCCCGCCCCGAACCAGAGGCGATACCCGGCTTGCCGCAGCTGGCGCTGAAACCGGCCGCAACCGTCATCGCGCTAAACGGAAACAGCAAGCCCGCAGTGACAAACAACAGCGCCACCCTGCATGAAAGGTTCATAGAATCCTCCCGCAGCCGGCTGCAAGGCCAGCTGAATGGTGTAATCTGATCACCCCTGCAACTCAGCCGCCGAGGCAAGGACACTCCCAATACTATCAATCCGACGACGATATGTATCCGGATAAATTGAACGAGCGGCACCTCGCCGCAAATGAATTGGCAGCCGGATTCACTGGCCGGAGGGAGGGGGCAGCTGGCCGGGGTCCCGGTCAAATAAAATCGCATTGGTTGAGAATACGCAAAGCATATCCGGTTATACTGCCGGTATAGTAAGCGTCTGGTTAATCGTAGGGCCGTTGGCATAGCAGGGGTCGAGCGGGATGGTCTCCGCTTCTCTCTCTCAGGAACCTCCGACACCGGCAAAATCTGACAATCATCCGCAGTCTTTATGACTGACTCACATCCAAGTATCACAAGGGGAACTGCATGGCCGCTGCCCGTAGAAAATGGGTAATCATCCTGCCTGTCCTGATCGGCATCGCCGCTCTTTTCTTCCTCAAACGCAACCAGCAGCCCCCGGTGCAGGAACCGCCAGAGGAGAAGGCACGGCTGGTACGCGTAATCCCCGCTCCCAGTGTCACTGTGATCCCAAGGGCCCAGGGCTTTGGTACCGTCCGCCCGGCACATACCTGGGAGGCGGTGGCCCAGGTCAAGGGGGAGATCATCGACAAGCACCCCGAGCTGGAGCGGGGCGCCATCCTCCCCGCCGGCACCGACTTGCTCCGGATCGATCCCGCAGACTATGAACTGGCCATCGCCGAGGCGCGGGCCGCCCTGGAAGCGACCAAGGCACAACTGCAAGAGCTGGAGAACAAAATCAGCAACACCCGAGCCTCGCTGAAGATCGAGCAGGCAGCACTGGCCCTCAACAGGAAGGAGTTGGAACGCAAACGCAAGCTGGTAGGCAAAGGCGGCGTCAGCCGCTCCGATCTGGAGAGCCAGGAGCGGGCCCTGCTGGCCCAGCAACAGAGCGTCCAGGCGCAGAAGAACACCCTCAACCTGTTTCCCAGCCAGCGGGCCCTGCTGGAGGCGCAACTCAAGCGGGACCAGGCAAAACTGAAATCGGCCCAGCGCAGTCTGGAGCACACCCGGATCCGGCTGCCGTTCACCGGCCGTATCGCGGCCGTCAACGTGGAACGCAACCAGTACGTGCGCGAAGGCGAGGTACTGGTCAAGGCAGACGGCCTGAAGCTGGCTGAAGTCGAAGCACAGATATCATTGGAGGAGATGGGCTATCTGATCCGCTCCGACAAGGTGGTGGATGCCCTCAAGGCCACACCTGGTGAAGTCCGGAAGCAGATGCGACTGAACGCTGAAGTGCTGCTGCGCGAGGGGAATCTGACCGGCCGCTGGCAGGCCCGCTTCTCCCGCCTGAGCGATACCCTGGATCCCAAGACACGCACCGTGGGCGTCATCGTGGAGGTGGATGATCCCTACACCAATATACAGCCGGGAGTCCGTCCCCCGCTGCTCAAGGGGTTGTTCGTCGAGGTGGTGCTGGGTGGACAGCCGCAGCCCGAAAGCCTGGTGGTACCACGCCTCAGCCTGCATGACGGCAAGCTGTATCTGATCGACCAGGAGGATCGGCTGCAGATCCGGACGGTGAAGGTGGGTCTGGTGCAACCCGACTTCGTGGTGATCGAGCAGGGACTGAAGCCGGGTGAACGGGTGGTGATCTCCGACCTGATACCCGCCGTGGAGGGCATGCTGCTGAAACCCAAGCCGGATGAGGCAGCGCTGAAACGGCTCCTGCAGGCAGTCGAGACCGGGGATCCCCGGTCATGATCGAATTCTTCGCCCGTCACCCTACCGCCGGCAATCTGCTGATGCTGTTCCTGGCCGTGCTCGGCCTCTCCACCCTGCCCAATCTGCAGCGTGAGACATTTCCCGACTTTGCCGCCACCGAGGTGCAGATCACGGTGGCCTACCCCGGCGCCAGCGCCGAAGACGTGGAAGAGGCCATCTGCCAACGCGTGGAGGACGCCATCGACGGCATCAACGATGTGGAAGAGGTGCGCTGCGAGGCCCGGGAAGGGATCAGCATCAGCATCGTGGAGATGGCAGAAGGGGGGGACATCCAGCGCTTCCTGGATGACGTCAAGAGTGAGGTAGAGGCAATCACCGGTTTCCCCGATGAAGTGGAGCTGCCGGTGATCAAAGAGCTGGGACGGACCGACAAGGTGGTGGCGATCGCCATAACCGGCCCGATGTCCGACAGCGACCTGAAGGCCTATGCCGAACAGGTCAAGACCCGACTGCGGCAGCTGCCCGAGGTGTCCCAGGTGGAGGTGCAGGGCTTCTCCGACCACCAGTTGCGCATCGAGATTCCAGCCCGCCTGCTGCAGCAATACGGCCTCAGCCTGTCAGACATCGCCAATGCGGTGGCACGTCAAGGCATCGACCTCCCGGCCGGCTCCCTGCAGACCAAGGACCGCGACCTGCTGTTGCGCTTCACCGACCTGCGCCGAACTCCGGAGGAGCTGGCCGATCTCACCGTGATCAGCGCAGACTCCGGCAGCGAGATCCGGCTTGGTGCCATCGCCCATATCAGCGACCGCTTCGAACTGGACGAAGAGCAGATCCTGTTCAACGGCCGTCGCGCTGCTCTGCTGCAGATAACCAAGACCAAGCAGCAGGACACCCTGGTGGTGCGTGATGTAGTGAAGCGTTTCGTCGATGAGCAGCTCTACCCCACCGCCCCCGCCGGCGTAGAGTTCATCCTGACCCAGGACAAGTCCACCAACATCCGCGACCGCCTGCAACTACTGCTGAAGAATGGTGCCCAGGGTCTGCTGCTGGTATTCCTCACCATGTGGCTCTTCTTTCAGGGGCGCTTCGCCTTCTGGGTCGCCATGGGCCTGCCGATTTCGTTCCTCGGTGCCCTCTATTTCATGGGCCTGCTGGGCCTGACCATCAACATGATCACCATGGTCGCCCTGCTGATCGCCATCGGCCTGCTGATGGACGACGCCATCGTCATCTCGGAGAACATCGCCACCCATCTGCGCCGCGGCAAGAGCGCCATGCAGGCGGCGGTCGACGGCACCAAACAGGTGGCGCCAGGCGTGCTCTCGTCGTTCCTCACCACCGTGTCGGTGTTCGGGCCATTGGCGTTCCTCTCCGGCCACATCGGCAAGGTGCTGCAGTTCATCCCCATGGTACTGATCCTGGTGCTCTCGGTGAGCCTGATCGAAGCGTTCCTGATCCTGCCTCACCACCTGGCACACTCACTCAAACACCATGAAAACGAGGCGAGCCGTTTCCGCCGCGCCTTCGACAGCCGGCTGATCCACTTCCGCGACCACACCATGGGCCGTCTGGTGGACCTGGCGGTAAACTACCGCTACTGGTTCGTGGGGGCAGTCATCGCCCTGTTCCTGATCAGCCTGGGCATGCTGATCGGCGGCAAGCTCAAGTTCCAGTCCTTCCCCGACATCGAGGGTGACATCATCGAAGCGCGCATCCTGCTGCCCCAGGGCACGCCCCTGTGGCGCACCGAAGCGGTGGTACAGCAGATCACCGAGGGGCTGAAACGGACGGATCAGGCCTTCACCCCGCTGCAGCCGGAAGGAGAGCAGCTGGTACGCAACATACAGGTGCGCCTCAACACCAACCTGGATGCCAATGAAAAGGGTCCGCACGTGGCCACCGTCACCGCCGACCTGCTCACCGCCGAGCGTCGTGTCGGCCCCACTCTGGACGACATCATCAACCGCTGGCGCCAGGAAGTAGGCGAGATCCCGGATCTGCTGGCCCTCAATTTCAAGGAGCCGGTAATCGGCCCCGGCGGCAAGCCCATCGAGATCCGCCTCACCGGATCCGATCTGCATGAGTTGAAGCAGGCCTCGCTGGAACTGCAGGCTTGGCTCACCCGTTACCGCGGCGTATTCGATCTGTCAGACGACCTGCGCCCTGGCAAACCCGAGCTGCGCATGCAACTGCGTGATGGCGCCCTGGCCCTGGGGCTGGATGCAAGCAATATCGCCAGTCAGCTGCGGGCCGCCTTTTATGGCAGCACCGCCAAGGAGATCCAGGTGGGCCCGGAGTCCTATGACATCGACATCCGCCTGGCCGATCCGGACCGCGACAGCTTGAACGATTTCGAGAGCTTCCGCATCGTCACCCCCCAAGGGAACCAGGTACCCCTGAGCAGTGTGGTATCGATCCGTGAGGGACGAGGTTTCGCCCGCATCCAGCGCATCGATGGCCTGCGCACCCTGACCATCAGCGGCGATCTGGACACACGCATCGCCAACGCCCGGGAGGTGATCAATCACACCCGGGACAACTTCCTGCCCGAACTGCTGCAGCGCCACACCGGGGTCAGGACCAGCATCGAAGGAGAGGCCAAGCAGAGCGCCAAGACCGGCACCTCCATGCTGCGCGCCTTCGCCATCGGACTGGTGGGCGTCTTCATTCTGCTCAGCTTTCAGTTCCGCAGCTATATCGAGCCGCTGATCGTGATGTCAGTCATCCCCATGGCCCTGATTGGGGTGATCTGGGGTCACCTGCTGATGGGTCAGGATCTGACCATGCCTGGACTGATCGGCTTCACCTCCCTGGCCGGAATCGTGGTCAACGACTCCATCCTGCTGGTGGAGTTTCTCAAACTGAGGGTCCGCGAAGGCCTGTCCGCAGTGGCGGCGGCGAAGCTGGCCAGCCGGGAACGCTTCCGCGCCGTGCTGCTCACCTCCATCACCACCATTGCCGGCCTGACTCCCCTGCTGCTGGAAAAGAGTATGCAGGCGCAGATCCTGATCCCACTGGCAGTCAGTATCGTATTCGGCCTGCTGGCCACCACCATGATGGTACTGCTGGTGATACCTGCGATGTACAGCATCCTCGACGATCTGGGTATCTCCACCACTGCCCGCGAGCAGCGGGAAAAAGAGGAAGCGGCAGAAGCGGAGCCTGCAACAAGGTAGGCGGCGGCGCCCCGCCGCGTTTGGCAGTTTGACTGCCTTACGGCGAGGCGCCGCAGTATCAATCTTCCTTTGCCGCCCCGGACGCCCCAGGCCAGGCGTTCAGCCGATGCTTGTAGATGTAGCTGGCCCCCTGGTAATAGGCGATGTCCCGTTTCATAGCGGCATCCGGCTCGCTCAAGTCGATGATCTTTGGCCGGCGCTGCCTTGGGTCCAGCTGGCGCGCCATCTCCCGCTTCGGCTTCAGGATCGACAGCACGCCGTCGGCATACAGGCCCAGGCGCTGATAGTTGCCGATCAGCGCACGTTCCTGCGCCGGCTTCATGGTCAGGATATTGCGGCCAAAGAAGGCCGAGCGGTAATCCATATTGAGCATCGCTAGCAAAGTGGGTGCCACGTCGATCTGACTGGAGAGGGTAGTCACCCGCCCTGGACTGACATGGGCCGGGCTATAGATGAACAGAGGGATCGAGTACTCCCGTAGCGGCAGATCCACCATACCGGCACTGCCGGCGTAATGATCGGCCACCACCACGAACAGGGTGTCCTTGAACCAGGGTTTCTCTTTCACCTTTGCAAACAGGTCACCCAGCGCCCAGTCGGTATATTTGATCGCCCCGCGATAGCCGCTGCCCGATGGAATATCGATCCGCCCATCCGGATAGGTGTAGGGGCGATGGTTGGAGGTGGTCATCAGATGGAAGAAGAAGGGCCTGCCGGACCGATAGGCCTCATCCCCTGCCTTCATCGCCTGGCGATAGAGATCCTCATCCGACATGCCCCAGGCGTTCTCGAACAGAATCTCCTCGCCCGGAACGCTGGACTGATCTATCACCTGGTAGCCATTGCCGCTGAAAAAGGCGGCCATGTTGTCGAAGTAACCCCTGCCGCCGTAGATGAAGCGGGTATCGTAGCCCTTCTCTTTCAGCACCTGCCCCAGTGACCACATGCCGCTCTCCCGGCCCAACCGTTTGACGATGGAGCGGCCCGGCGTCGGGGGGATGGAGAGGGTCACCGCCTCCAGACCGCGGGTGGTGCGGGTACCGGTAGCATAGAAATTGGTGAACAGCAGACTCTCACCGGCGAAGCCATCGAGGAACGGCGTCAGCCCCTCCTCATTGCCAAAAACGCCCAGGTATTTCGCGCTTAGGCTCTCCACCATGATCAGGAACACATTGAGCCGTTTCTCTTCGCCCGGATTGTCGATATCACGCACGATATCGAACAAGCCACTGCCGGCAGTCGGCTCCAGCCCCTCGATCTCCTGCTTCAGCAGGGCCGACGCCTCTGCATCAGGAAGCGTACGGTAGAACTGGTAGTAATCCAGCTCATTGTCGCGAAAGGCGTTGAAAAACTGGTAAGGTCCGTTGCCGGCCAACTCGTTTTGGTAACGGTTGGTGGAGAGGGCGCGCAGGTCCTGGGAGACGAGGAAAAAGGCCAGCAGGGGCAACAGCAGCAGCCCGCCGGCATAGGTCAGACGGCGGCGGAACGACTCCTTGGCGCTGAACAGACGATTCAGCGCCGGCCGCAGGCGCCAATAGACCAACAGCGTGAGCAGCAGGATCAGGGAGAGATAGAGCGGGATCGGATAGGACTGGGTGATATTGTCCGTCACCTCCCGGCGATAGACCAGGTAGTCCACCGAGATGAAGTTGAAGCGGACGCCGAACTCATCCCAGAACAGCCACTCGGCCACCGCAATGAACCCAAGCCCGTACAGGACCGCGAAGGCGACCAGATGTACCAGGCCACGGTTGAAGCGGGAGTGCCAAATACGGTTGGGACAGAGCAACAGGTAGAGGACGAACGGGATCAGCGCATAGGCGTAGAAAGCAAGATCGTAGATCAGGCCGATGCCGAAGATACGCTCGACGACGACTGGGGAAAGTTCGGCATCGGCATAGGAAAGGGCCAGCAGCAGCACCCGCGTCAGGGTAAAATAGGCGAGGCTGACCAACAACATGTATCCGACGGCACGAAAACGACTTGGCATGAAGACTCCGGTGAGTTTGATATCCCCGCCACAATAAACCGCGGGAAAAGAAATGGATAAGCATCAACCTGAATCCGTGAGTTCAGAGTGGATGCAGCGTACAAGTTAATCGCGTCGAGGGACTGTCATCCCCGCACACAGCCACGAAGCAAAGCGACCAAGGGTATTGATCTTGAACATATCGCAGTATGGCGCCGCTCCTGCGATCACACAGACATCTGGATTATCGACGCGGATTATAATTGTGCACAGTAACAATTACCATATCCCCAGCCGGTGCCCCTGGTGGTGACCCCCTTGTCGATGCAGCGCGCCCGGGAGATCCTGCAACAGATCTATGGTTATGGCGAGTTCCGCCATAACCAGGCGGCGGTGATTCAGGCCCTGATCGAAGGCCGCGACGCCCTGACCCTGATGCCCACCGGCGGCGGCAAATCCCTCTGTTATCAGATCCCGGCCCTGGTGCGTCCCGGCACCGGCATCGTGGTATCCCCCCTCATCGCCCTGATGCAGGACCAGGTGGATGCCCTGCGGCAACTCGGCATCCGTGCCGCTTTCCTCAACTCCACCCTCGATCAGGAGAGCTGCCGCACGATCGAGCGGCAGCTGCTGGCGGGGGAGCTGGAGCTACTCTATGTAGCACCCGAACGGCTGCTCACGGAGCGACTGCTGCAGCTGCTGGTGCAGAGCGAGATCGCCCTGTTCGCCATCGACGAGGCCCACTGCGTCTCCCAGTGGGGGCACGATTTCCGGCCCGAGTACCAGCGCCTCTCCATATTGCATGAACGCTTTCCCCTGGTGCCCCGCATTGCGCTGACCGCCACCGCCGATCTGCGCACCCGACAGGAGATCATCGAGCAGCTCGGCCTGCAACAGGCCGACCAGTTCATCAACAGCTTCGACCGGCCCAACATCCGCTACCACATCAGCGACCAGGGCAACGCCCGCGACCAGCTGTGGCGTTTTCTGCAGCAGGAGCACCCCGATGACGCCGGTATCGTCTACTGTCTGTCACGCCGACGCGTGGAGGAGATCGCTCAATGGCTCACCGATCAGGGACGAACGGCCCTGCCCTACCATGCCGGCCTGCCGACCGAAACCCGGCAGCGGCACCAGCAGCGCTTCCTGCGCGAAGAGGGGTTGATCATCGTTGCCACCATCGCCTTCGGCATGGGGATCGATAAACCGGACGTGCGCTTCGTCGCCCACCTCAACCTGCCCAAGAGTATCGAGGCCTACTACCAGGAGACCGGCCGCGCCGGGCGTGACGGCGAGCCGGCGAACGCCTGGATGAGCTTTGGCCTACAGGATGTGATCAGCCTGCGTCAGTTCGTGGAGGCTGCCGATGCAGAGACACGCTTCAAACGCATCGCCCACCACAAGCTGGAGGCGATGCTGGGCCTGTGCGATCTCACCAGCTGCCGCCGCCAGGCCCTGCTGGCCTATTTCGGTGAGACCCTGGAACGACCCTGTGGCAACTGCGACAACTGCCTCGACCCGCCCGCCACCTGGGATGCCACCGAACCTGCACGCATGGCCCTCTCCTGCGTCTACCGCACCGGCCAGCGTTTTGGCGTCAACTATCTGATCGACGTATTGAAGGGCAAACAGGACGAGCGCATCCAGCGCAACCGGCACGATCAGCAGAGTACCTTCGGCATCGGCGAGGCCCTCAGCGGGCCCGCCTGGCGCAGCCTGTTCCGGCAACTGGTCTCACTGGGTTTTCTCGACATCGACAGCGAGGGACATGGCGCCCTGCGCCTCAGCGACCGCTGCCGCCCCCTGCTGCGGGGTGAGGAATCACTCCACCTCCGGTTGCAAGCGAAGCCGGAAAAGAAGGCCAAAAAGCGGCGTGAGCACAGCGACCTGGACAGCGCCGACCAGCCCCTGTTCGAGGCCCTGCGCACCCTGCGCCTGGAACTGTCCCGGGAGCAGGGGGTGCCACCCTATGTCATCTTCCACGACCGCACCCTGCGGGAGATGGCCCAGTGCCGTCCGGGCTCGCTACAGCAGATGAGCCTGATCAGCGGCGTCGGAGAGGCAAAACTGGCGCGCTATGGAGAACGCTTCCTGGCCCTGATCAACGACGCATAGGCGCGGCACCCCGCCGTGCAGTGCCTCAGGGATCGCACGCCTCCGACCCCTTATCACCACACCTGCGGTAACGCGATTGCAGGATGCGCGCTCCCTGCTCAGTCCCTGACGGTGAAATCGGCCTCAGACATCCTTCAAACGTTCAGGATGATCCTCTGCCAGATAGGCCAGCTCCGCCTCGGTCAGCTCCACCGTCTCCACCCCTGTGATCATGGTCTTGATGTAGTGGAAAGGCGTCTTGCCCGTGGTGGTCATATAGATATGGATTATGGCAAACGTGACCATCAGAAAAGCCGCCGCAGTATGCACGATAGCCACCAACTGCAGATAGAAGCCAGCCTCCGGGAAGGTGTTCCAGAGATCATACAGAAGATAGATGATCCCCGTGGTCCAGAGCGCCGGGCCAATGACCACCATAAAAGTCAGATAGGCCAGCCCCTGCAGGGCATTCTGTTTTCTGCGCAGCGTCTTCTTGTGCGGATGATCCTCACCGAACAGGATGCCCCAGGCATAGTACCGGATGACCGCGAACAATCCTTTGGTATTGGGCAGGAACTGCCGCCAGTTACCGGTGGTAAAATTCCAGAAGGTGGTGAATATCCAAAGCACGATCAGGGCAATTGCCGCCACCGTATGCAGCTTCACCGCGGTGGCGAATGACAGCGCACTGAAGGTTCCATGCACATTGAATCCGGAAAAGGCCAGAATGAAAATCAGTGCGGCCTGGGACCAATGCCAGAAACGCTCATATACCGTATAGATCTTTACAGCGTGTCTCTCCCGCTTCTCCATCACGCATCCTCCTCTCTGCAGTGTTCGGTGACCCTCTTCTTACACATCCAGTAACGGATTGCTGCATGAGCCAAAGCGATAAACAGGGCACCGGCAATAGCCAGATATCCGAGGATATCGAGCCACCGGAAATGGTCCCGTCCCGGCATATAGAAGCCTTCGAGATCGGCCAACCTGCCCTCATGAGAATGGCATTCCGCACAAGCCAGCGCATCTTCCTTGGGCGCCACCATATGGGTTATTGGCCAGTAGGAATAGGTATCGATGAAGCCGTATTCGCCACTGTAGGGTTTGCCATTCTTCTCCATACCCACCTTGATTGCCCGGGCAAAGTCGTAATTACCCCAGAAGGCATCATCGTCATCGCCCCATAGATGCATGTAGACCAGGGTATTGTTGCCTTTGTCATAGGGCTGGACCGTATGCATGCGCTTGAATGGCCAGATGCGGGAATCAGGGTCATCGAACGAACCACTGAAGCTATTGATCTCCACCGTCGACGATGGGTCAAATTTTGTGTCGATGGTGGTGTAGTTCATCACGCCATTGAACCAGGCGTACAGGGGCACCAGGTTTTCTCCATACTTGAAGTCGCCCTTGATGGATTTATAGGTCGCACGGTGCTCCCCATTGCCTTGGGTGTACCCCTTCAGCTTGAAGCCCTCGCCATTCTTCAACTTGCCAGCGGTACGCCAATCCCAGTCCACCTTGGTCGCCACGCCGCCGCGGGCAAAAGTGGGAATATGGCAGGTCTGGCAGGCCACCCGGTCCACATGACCGTTCAGCTTGATGCCCTTGATCTCATCAACGGGATGTGGAGATGTGCCATGGCAACTCTCACAGGTCGCGACCTGTCGCCGTATACCGGGCTTGCCAGTTCCCTCCTCATCCTTGGCAATCATGTTGTAACGACTGCCGGACCATTTGTGCCCCTCTCCCACATGACATTCAGTACAGGCAAAATTGAGGCCAGCCTCGTCCATATGGACATCCAGCGAACGATCCGGATGCTTGAGGGAGGAATCGAGGTCGCCATGTTTCACGCCGTCACCGCCACCACCATAGAAGTGGCAAGTGCCGCAGTTGGATCGTTTTGGCAGTCCGGCGCTCTGGGCCACCTTTTCCCACTGGATTGGCTTCCGGCCTTTGAACATGACCGAACAGGCCTTGTTGCCCTTGGAGTTAGGCGTCCGATAGTAACTGCCGGTGGTGTCGTGGCAGACCAGGCAGTCGATATTCTCCTGGTTGGTGAAATCGAAGCTGTCGTCCTTCCATCCATAACCCGCGTGGCACTGGGCACACATCCCTTCATTACCTTTGGCATTGGTGCAGAAGTTGTTGACCAACGTCTTCTTGCCAAGGGTCTGCCCAGTCACCGGGTGTTTGTACTCCCAGGTCCAGTGGATGCCCTGCATAAACTGATGGCCTGCCTTGTTGTGGCAGCTCAAACAGGCCTTGGTAACCTCAGGACCACTGCGGAACGGCCCTTCCAGCTCTTTGAACTTGGTATGATCGGCCGTTGATGCCGTGTCATCAACTCCCGCCTGATCTTCAAAAACAGCATCTTTGGTATGCGCTGCACTGGTATCCACATATTCGGATATGCCCGGCTCAGCCTCATCAGGCGCGTGCGCAGCGAGAGCGATACCGGCAGTGGCTATCCAGACCAGGCTGGCAACAAGCACAAACCGGGACAGCCTCCCAATGGCATCACTCGGGAATATAAATCTACTCATGATCTGCTGGCTCTCCATCGTCAACTTCTAATGGCTCACAAATGGAATCGACAAACTGCGCAACTCCCCCACGCGACTTGATAACAGACGGGTCACCATCAACGCATTGACAATTGTTAAGCAGCGATAAAACCTCTGGCAGACAAACACCCCGGGGAATAGATCGATATCATGGCCTACAGGCGAAAAATCCGCTATCTTTCCCTGCCTATTAACTGATGAAGCTTGAGCCAGAACCCATGAACACGCCCTTTGCCGCAATACTGATGGGATCGGATTCCGATCTGCCCATCATGCAGACCACCATGGATGTCCTGCGGGGCCTGGAGATCCCTTTCGAAGCCCGCATCACCTCTGCCCACCGCACCCCGGACGTCACCCACGCCTACGTAAAGGATGCGGATGCCCGCGGTTGCGCCGTTTTCATCTGCGCCGCCGGGCTGGCCGCCCATCTGGCCGGCGCCGTGGCCGGATTGACCCTGAAACCGGTGATCGGTATCCCGCTGGATGCAGGACCGCTGCAGGGCATGGACTCTCTCTTTTCCACCGTGATGATGCCCGGCGGCATCCCGGTCGCCACCGTGGCGGTCGGCAAACCGGGGGCGAAGAACGCCGGTTATCTGGCGGCCCAGATCATGGCCCTGGGCGACCCTGAACTGGCCCAACGGGTGCGCGCAGACCGGGAGGCCAACGCCGAGGCGGTCAAGGCCAAGGATGCCCAACTGCAGCAGCAGCTCAATAACTGAGCCTTGGCAACCGGGACCCTTCACCCCTGGAAACTGCGCCAGGCGGCACGCTGCATCCACGACGGAGGGCTGATCGCCTATCCCACCGAGGCGGTATATGGCCTCGGCTGCGACCCTTTGAACGGGGAGGCGGTGCAGCACCTGCTGGCCATCAAACAGCGCCCGGCAGAAAAGGGCTTGATCCTGATAGCGGCGGATTTCGGGCAGCTCAGGCCCTTCGTCCGCCCGCTCCCCCGGGCCCAGATGGAATCCGTACTGAAAAGTTGGCCCGGCCCGCACACCTGGCTGCTGCCCGCTGCCGCCGGGCTGCCCTGGTGGCTGACCGGGAGTCACGAAACCATTGCCGTCAGAGTCACGGCCCACCCCATCGCCGCCGCCCTCTGCCGCGCCGCCCGTTCTCCCCTGGTCTCCACCAGCGCCAACCGCTCCGGTCAGCCGCCGCTACGTACCAGCCTGGCAGTCCGCGCCACCTTCGGCGGGGAGATCGGCTGCCTGGTCCATGGAACAGTGGGAAATTTGCGGCGACCCACACCCATCCGTGACGCCCGCACCGGCAAGCAACTACGGTAACAGGCAAAAAAACGGGCCTACCCGGGGAAGAGATAGGCCCGAAAGCGCTTAATTAAAAGCGCCGGAGGAGGATCGTCATAACTGCTGTTACTCTCTATAGCGGCCGCCGTGGCAGCACCTTTAATCTTTAAATTTAACGGGTATTTCCTGCCAGTTCCGCGGCTCCCAACGACTTCACGCCCTCGCGCGTGTCGTTCAGTGAGGCAATTTTTTTGATCAGACCATCCATACCAAGCCGCCGGACTTCCTTGGAGAACGTACTGCGATAATTGGTGATCAGGCTGATTCCTTCGATCTTCACGTCATAGGCCATCCACTGCCCATCCTTGAGGTGCATCCGGTAGATCACTTCCACCGGCTCCGCGGCCTCGGGACGCAACACCTGGGTACGGACAGTGGCGTCCTTCCCGCTCTTCGACAGACGGACAGGCAGATAACGGATCTCCCAATCACCGAATTCATGGAATGCGGTGGCGTAGGTGCGCACCAGCAGGCGCTTGAACTCCCGGCTGAAATTGCGCTTCTGCCGAGGCGTGGCCCGGCGCCAGTATTTTCCCAGCACCAGTCCGGAGACCCGGGCGAAATCAACGTGCGGCAACAGGATCTCTTCCGCCAACTGATAGACGAACCCAGGGTCCGTCTGCAGCCTCTCCCGTTCCCTGTCTATGGTCTCCTTCAACTGGCTGGAGATCTTTTCGATGACCTGCTGTGGCGCAGCTGCATCCCCGGCGGCAGACATACCGGGCAGCAGTGACAAAGCGCACAACAGTGCGAGCAGGTGCGTAAAAGCGATCTTCGATACGATTCTCATCTCTCTATCCTTTGGTTGACATCGGAAGACCTGGGGTATGCCGAGGTACCGCAAAATCGTCCTGGCAACCTGACCCCGGCCTTTTCCCAGCCTTGCGAATCCGGTGCTATATCTATCGGGATCAAATGGGCAGACCTGAAGATAAAAAGCGCTAATTAACGGAAAAAACGGGTAAAAATGAAGCCGATTCCCAGAAAAATAATTTTCTTCCCTCAGCTGGGAAGCGCGCTCCCAAGGAGTGAGCCTGCATGCTCGGAAAGCCAGTCATGGATCCAATGAGCAGGATGACTGCCGCTGAAGCGGCCCAGCTCACGCCCCAGATGGAACAAAATCACCGTGGGAAACCCGCGCAAACGATAGTGGCCGGCCAGGTGCATGTTGTCATCCACCTCCACCTTGGCCAGACGCAGGCGGCCGGCATAGTCGTCGATCACCCGCTCCAAGGCCGGCGCCAGCGAAATACAGGGGGAACACCAGTCGGCCCAGAAATCCACCAGCACCGGTCCATCGTTGGAGGCGTCGATGACCTGCCGCTGAAAGCCGTCCTCATTCACATCGAAAATATATGGGGAGTCTGATTTCATGGCGTCCGGATTCCAAGGGGATAAATAAGGGTTTGCTAATATGCCTCATCTGCAACGACGCTGCAACACCTTTGGACGGCCAGATTTAATCACGCAACCACTTTCCGGCCGTAAAGGGACGGCGGTCACCGCGGTTTCCGGAGAGGGTCTATTTTAGGTATATTGCGGGTATACTCGTAAGATATCACTTCGGGCCGTATCCCATCCCTTTACGGCGCGCTCAGGAGTCCTGCCGATGTCTCATAAAACAGCCCTCTCATCCAACTACCCAGCCACCCGCATGCGCCGTATGCGCCGCGATGCGTTCTCCCGCAGGCTGATGCGGGAGACAAGCCTCACACCAGCCGATTTCATCTACCCCATCTTCGTGCTGGAAGGCAGTGGTCAGCGGGAGGCGGTGGCCTCCATGCCCGGCGTGGAGCGCCTCAGCATCGACCTGCTGGTGGCGGAAGCAAGAGAGGCGCATGCCCTAGGTATCCCGGCCCTGGCACTGTTCCCCGTCACCCCGCCGGCGGCCAAATCCGAAGATGCCCGGGAGGCCTACAACCCGGCCGGACTGGCCCAGCGGGCGGTGCGCGCCATCAAGGAGGCAGTACCGGAGTTGGGGGTGATCACCGACGTAGCCCTCGACCCCTTCACCACCCACGGCCAGGATGGCCTGATCGACGCCACCGGCTATGTGATGAACGATGAGACGGTGGAGGTGCTGGTGAAACAGGCCCTCTCCCACGCCGCCGCCGGGGCCGACGTGGTAGCCCCATCGGACATGATGGACGGGCGTATCGGCCAGGTACGCAAGGCACTGGAGGCAGAAGGCCACATCCACACCCGCATCCTCGCCTACTCGGCCAAGTACGCCTCCAGCTTCTACGGCCCGTTCCGCGATGCGGTCGGCTCCGCCGCCAACCTGGGTGGCGGCAACAAATACACCTATCAAATGGACCCGGCCAACTCGGACGAGGCCCTGCGCGAGGTGGAGCTGGACCTGAACGAGGGCGCCGACATGGTGATGGTGAAGCCGGGCATGCCCTACCTGGATATCGTGCGCCGGGTGAAGGATCAGTTTGGTGCCCCCACCTTCGTCTATCAGGTGAGCGGCGAATACGCCATGCTGATGGCTGCGGCGCAGAACGGCTGGCTGGACGAGCGGGCGGTGGTGATGGAATCCCTGCTCTGCATCAAGCGGGCCGGTGCCGACGGCATCCTCACCTACTTCGCCAAGCGGGCGGCGCAGTGGTTGTGCGATTGAAGGGGTTTGACTCCAACCCCTGAGGCAGACGCCGACCCCTGGCGCACAACACTTTGCTTTGCCGGATTAACATTACCCGCCATGAAAAAAGACCAATACGCCGTCATCGGCAATCCCATCGAGCACAGCAAATCACCCCTGATCCACCGGCTGTTCGCCGAGCAGACAGGGCAGGCGATGGAATATGGCCGCATCCTGGGTAATCCTGACGATTTCAAAGGTGACGTGCAGCGCTTCATCGGGCAAGGCGGGCGCGGTCTCAATGTCACCGTTCCGTTCAAGGAGATGGCCTGGCGGCTGGCGGATCAACTCAGCGAGCGGGCACAGCGGGCGGGGGCGGTCAACACCCTGATCCTGCTGGAGGACGGCCGCCTGCGCGGCGACAACACCGACGGCGTGGGGCTGGTGCACGATCTGGTGCGCAATCATGGCTGCGCCCTGAGCGGCAGCCGCATCCTGCTGCTGGGCGCCGGTGGCGCCGCCCGCGGCGTACTGGATCCCCTGTTGGAGAGCGGCCCGGAACGACTGCTGATCGCCAACCGGACGGCAACCAGGGCGCTGGCCCTGGCAGATGAGTGGAAAACGGCAGGCCCGGTGAGCGGCTGCGGACTGGAGGAACTGTCCGGGCAACACTTCGACCTCATCATCAATGCCACCGCGGCCGGACTGGCCGGCCAGGTACCGGAGATCCCCAATGATCTGTTGCTTCCTGGCGGCTGGTGCTACGACATGATGTATGCGCAAACGCCCACTGCCTTCGTGCGCTGGGGCCTGGAACACGGCGCCGCCAAGGCCCTGGACGGCCTGGGCATGCTGGTGGAGCAGGCGGCGGAGTCCTTCTTCCTGTGGCGCGGGGTACGGCCTGACACCAGGGAAGTGATCAGGGCATTGCGTTAAACAGGTTGTCAACCAGCCTGATACTGAGCAGCGAGCCGGGCATAGTTGTCCGCCACATAGTCGAAGTATTCCATTTCCTCATCAGTAAGCGCCCGCACCTTACGGGCGGGTGAGCCGCGCCACAGCCAGCCGCTGGTCAACACCTTGCCCGGCGCCACCAGGCTGCCGGCGGCGAGGATCACATGGGGCTCGATCACCGCCCCGTCCATTATCACCGAACTCATACCGATCAGGCAGTGATGGCCGATCTCGCAACCGTGCAGCATCACCTTGTGGCCCACGGTGACCGCATCGCCGATGATCAGTGGAAAACCACCAGGATTGAAACGGCTGTCATGGGTCACATGCAACACACTGCCATCCTGGATGTTGGTCCGCGCGCCGATACGGATGCGGTGGATATCACCGCGCACCACGGTGAGCGGCCAGATGGATGAGCCGGCCCCGATCTCCACGTCACCGATCACCACTGCCGTCTCGTCCACCCAGGCCGACGAATCGACACGGGGCACCTTCCCCGCAAAGGGCCGAATTTCACTCATCACGTACTCCACAGAGCTGCCATAACCCATTGTCCAACAGTCGGCGGATAGAAAAAAGCCCGGTGCTAACAGCCCTTGCGGGAAGAGCAGCCGGGCATGCCTTCGTCAGTCAATGGCACTTCTTCCGCTTATTGCCGGCGAACCCCATCAGCCCAAGCGCCGAGAGGAACAGGGGCAGTGCAGCCGGGAGCGGAACCGCAGAGACATCGAGACTGATGGTTGAAAATGCGTCAACCGCCTCATCAGACCCTTCACCGGAGAGGTCCATATTTGCATCCGTCCCCAGATGCAGGCCGATGATGTCACCGATATGGGCCATGAAGAAACCATTATCGTCACCATCGAACCCGTCACCAGATGAAACCTCTATCACCTCATGATTCCAGACCCAGTTCACCGGCGGATCACTGGCGGGGTTGCCATCGTTCAGGGTGATGCCAAAGCGATTATCACCGCCAAGATCGCTATAGGCGCCGGTGACCGACGCGGCGCCGGCAGTGGTGGTATCGAGCCAAGCGGCCCAGCTCCAATCCACTCTCACCGCCTGACCCATGGCTTCACCTTGCCCAGGGATGATCTGCAGCAGAACCCCATTGGTAACCGCAGGCTGTACGGTGTTGGCATTGCCATAACCGAAGGCATGGCCGTTGGCGTCATCGGACCAGGCACTCCCCCAGGCACTCATATCCAGCATGGCCGAAGAACCATTCAGCATCAATGATCCAAATCCCCCGACATCGATTTCCACACTCCCACCACCTGCGCCTGTCGCTGATGCCTGTTGCCCACTCTCCGCAAAATCCATTCCCCAGCCCACATCCACCCCCGGCTGATCAGTTACAGCGGCACCATTTACCGCCGTGGCATCGGACTGCGAATGGATACCGCCTCCGAGGTAGGTGAACTCCGCAGCAGTCACTGCGCCACTGAGACCCATCATCGCCGCCGTCATGGCAGCCACCAGATATTTTCTGTACATACGTCACTCCTCAACTGCTCGGGAACGCCTACCCTTCAGCATGTCATCCCTGGCGTGCTGACGCCCCCTCTTCCGGACAATATTCCCTTAAATTCAGAGTAAAAAAGTACCAATCAACAAGGTGTCTAAAAAATCTCCGGTTCATTCATGGAAAAAACCTCACCCCCCTTTCCGACATACCCCAAGAACTGAAACAAGAGCCAACACCGGGGATCGATGCCTTACCTTATTGATATGCATAAAAAATGCCCGGCCACGGAGATATTTTTGAATATCAGAACGTTATACTTTCAGGCGCCCACATCGAAACTGCGTCTCAAGCAAATATGTAAAAAAAACTGACATCCAGGCCAGCGGGGCTCATGGTGAGTGCCCCAGTCAGTTATGCCTCCCCCCCCCTGAATGCCGGCCCACACCGCAACTTGCAGTGTGATCAATCCAGGTATCTGGCCTGCCATTCCAGATAGCGCTGGCGGACAAACTCGCCATAGGCGGCCTTGTCATCGAAATCGCCGGGGTCGAAGGCATCATATAGATAGTAATTGGCCCGGTTGTTGACCGTGGTCATCAGATCGAGCAGTTTCTGCGGCAGGGTCTGGTCACCCCAGTAGAAATCGTTCTGGGCCTCGTAGTGGATAAACACTGGCACGATGGGGATGCCGGTCCGCAGGGAGATATCGAACACCCCGTAGCGAAACTCATGATGGATGCGCTTGTCTTTCACCCCGCCCTCAGGATAGAGCGCCACGTTGCGCCCCCGCGCCAGGGTGTCCATGATCTCCTGCGCCGCCCGGCCACGGGATCTCCGCGACTCCCGGTGCACGAACAGGGTGCCGGCCGCGGCCGAGATACGCCCCACCAGCCACCAGTGACGCACCTCGGCCTTAGCCAGGCAATCCACATCGAACAGGGCGGGAATACCGATATCCTCGAAGGCGGAGGGGTGGTTGGCGATCAGCAGGTAACGCTCCGGCAGTGGGTGCCGGTTCTTCTGCTGCAGCCGCAACTCAACCCCCAGCGCATCGACGAAGGCCAGGCACCAGAAATGGAACAACCAACGATACCAGCGGCTGCCGCAGACCCCCGGCAGATAGCTGACCAGGTACATGGGCAGCGTCAGCACAGTCAACTCCAGCCAACCGATCGACATCCACAGAATTCGCAGCAGGATACGAATCATAATCCTCTTCTCTTCTCCAATTTGCGCCCTATTTTGACCCAGAGCCGGCTTGATGTCCTCTCTGGCGGAGCCCGCCGGTCATAAGCGTCGCTCAGCATGTCGTACGGCTGCCCCAAACCGGGTTCTGGATCTTCTTCAGCCTGACCGCCGGTTTCACCAGTACCTGCACCGCTCCCACATGGATGCTCTCGATCTGACAGGGTGAGGGAAAGACTGTCTGCAACCAGTCATTCATGGCAGAATAGCCCTCTCGACCGGCCCGTAAACAGGCCGGATAATCAACTGTTTCAAAAGGTTACAAATTACGTGACAACAGATGAAAACCCCCTGCTGAATCTGTCGGGCCTACCCCCTTTCTCCCGCATCAGACCGGAGCACGTGGAGCCGGCCATCGACCGGCTGCTGGCCGAAGGCAGAGAGCAGATCGCCGCCCTGCTCGACCAGGGCGCCCCCTATACCTGGGACAACCTGATCGAACCCCTGGAGCGGCTCGACGACCGTATCGGCCGCGCCTGGTCGCCGGTGAGCCACATGAATTCCGTGGTGGACAGCGAGCCCCTGCGCGCCGCCTATAACGCCTGCCTGCCGAAACTGAGCGACTACGCCACCGAGATCGGCCAGAACGAGCGGCTGCAGGCAGCGTACCAGGCGGTGGCTGACGGGGATGAAGCATTGGACCACGCCCAGCGCAAGCTGCTGGAGAACGCCCTGCGTGACTTCCACCTCTCCGGCGTCGACCTGCCAGAGGCGGAGAAGGCCCGCTTCAAGGAGATCAGCCAGGCACTGTCCCAACTCACCACCAAATACTCGGAGAACCTGCTCGACGCCACCCACGCCTGGAGCAAGCTGATCACTGACGTGGAACAGCTCGCCGGCCTGCCCGAATCGGCCCTGGACCTGGCCCGCCAGACGGCGGAACAGCGCGGCGAGGAGGGCTGGCTGCTGACCCTGGAGTTCCCCTCCTACCTGCCGGTGATGAACTACGCCGACGACCGCGAGCTGCGCCGGGAACTGTATGAGGCGTTCGCCACCCGCGCCTCCGACCAAGGCCCCCATGCCGGCAAATGGGACAATACGGCGATCATGGAACAGATCCTCGCCCTGCGCCATGAGCAGGCCCGATTGCTCGGCTTCGCCAACTACGCCGAGCGCTCACTGGCACGCAAGATGGCCCGCTCCTGCGAACAGGTCACCGGCTTCCTGGCAGAACTGGCGCAGAAGGCCCGATCCCAGGCCAAGCGAGAATTGGCAGAACTGCAGCAGTTCGCCCGCGAGCACCACGGCGTGGATGAACTGGCGGCCTGGGACATCGGCTACTACGCGGAAAAACTGCGTCAGCACCGCTACGACATCACCCAGGAGCAGCTGAAGCCCTATTTTCCCGAAGACCGGGTGATCAACGGCATGTTCGAGGTGGTGCAACAGCTCTACGGCATCCAGATCAGCGAGACCGAGGGCGTGGACACCTGGCATCCGGACGTGCGCTTCTTCGAGATCCGCGATGCCGACCGGCAACTGCGCGGCCAGTTCTACCTGGACCTCTACGCCCGCCCGCACAAGCGCGGTGGCGCCTGGATGGACGGCTGCATCGACCGCATGTTCAACGCCGAGTGCGATCAGCTGCCGGTGGCCTTCCTCACCTGCAACTTCTCGCCGCCGGTAGGCGACAAACCGGCCCTGTTCACCCACGACGAGGTGGAGACTCTGTTCCACGAATTCGGCCATGGTCTGCACCACCTGCTGACCCGCATCGACTATCCGGGTGTGGCCGGCATCAACGGCGTCGCCTGGGACGCGGTGGAACTGCCGAGCCAGTTCATGGAGAACTGGTGCTGGGAACGGGAGGCGCTGATGCAGATCTCCGGCCACTATGAGACCGGTGAGCCGATACCCGATGAGCTGTATGAGAAGATGAAGGCGGCGAAGAACTTCCAGTCCGCCATGCAGATGGTGCGGCAACTGGAGTTCGGCCTGTTCGACTTCCGCATCCATCAGGAGTACGACCCGGACCGGGGCGGCCGTATCTATGAGATCCTGCACCAGGTACGGGAGCAGGTCGCTGTAGTGCGGCCGCCTGAGTGGAACCGCTTCGCCCACGGCTTCTCCCACATCTTCGCCGGGGGCTACGCCGCCGGCTACTACAGCTACAAATGGGCCGAGGTATTGTCGGCGGACGCCTTCTCCCTGTTCGAAGAACGGGGTATCTTCGACCGCGCCACCGGCGAGGCCTTTCTGCATAACATCCTGGAGCAGGGAGGCTCCCGTGACGCCATGGAACTGTTCGTCGCCTTCCGCGGGCGCGAGCCCCGCATCGAGCCCCTGCTCCGCCACTCGGGCATCGCTGCCTGATGCGCAGGTTGGCCACAGCCATCGTCTTCGGCCTGCTGCTGGCGACTACGGCGGCATGGGGCGCCCGCATTACCGACCAACTGCTGGCGGGCTTCTACGCCAACCCGGACAGCACCAGCCAGCCGCTCAAGGTGCTGCCCAGCGGTACCCCTGTGGAGGTGCTGGAGAACAAGGGTGAATTCGCCCGCGTACGCCTGGGTGACAACAGCGAAGGCTGGGTGGAGAGACGCTTCATCACCGATGCCAAACCGGCCAAGGTGCAACTGCTGGAGTTGCAGGCGCGCCACGGCGCCCTGCAACGGGAGCTGGCCCAGGCCCGCCGTGAGCTGAAGCAGCTACGCGGCGGCACCCCGGCCGTACAGGCCCTGGAGCAGACCCTGGCCGCCACCCGGGAAGAGCTTGCCCGTCTGCGCCGGCAACAACCTGACAGCGAGGCAGATACCGACCAGACCCAGGCAGCGGACCCAGGACTGGAACGGCTGGAACAGCGCCTGATCGAGCTGGAGGCCCAGAATGAACTGCTGCGCGAACGCATGAGCGAGGCGGCGGCCCTGCTCGGCGCCGCACCTCCCGATGCGGATCAGGCACAGCAGGCACCAGCCGGCTTCACTCTGCACCCCTGGCATCTACCCCTGCTTGCACTGCTCCTGCTGGTCGCCTTCCTCGCCGGCATCGCATTCAAGAACTATCGCATGGCACGGCGTTATGGCAGCTTCAGGTTTTAGCATAAGGGGCCATATATGGGACCATGCTGCATATATTCTGTGTTTCAACGCCATGTATAGTGGCAGTATGACTCCAATCCCTTTCCTCGATTCGCATCTATTTGCGTTCATTCGCGGCAAAAAATAACCAATCATTTCGGCAATAGCATGCAATACAAAGACCTGCGCGACTTCATCCGGCAACTGGAGGCCCAGGGGGAGCTGCAACGCATCACCCTGGAGGTGGATCCCAACCTGGAGATCACCGAGATCTGCGACCGTACCCTGCGTGCCGGCGGCCCCGCCCTGCTGTTTGAACGGGTAAAAGGCAGCCGCTACCCCCTGCTAGGCAACCTGTTCGGCACCCCGCGGCGGGTGGCCATGGGGATGGGCGAGGAGTCGGTGGAGGCCCTGCGTGAAGTGGGCAGGCTGCTGGCCACGCTGAAAGAGCCCGACCCACCCAAGGGGATGAAAGACGCCTGGAGCAAGCTGCCCCTCTACCGCAAGGTGCTGGACATGGCGCCGAAAGAGATCAAGCGCGCCCCCTGCCAGGAGGTGGAGCAGACCGGCAACCAGGTGGACCTGGGGGAGATCCCGGTGCAGACCTGCTGGCCGGAAGACGCCGGCCCCCTGATCACCTGGGGGCTGGTGGTGACCCGCGGCCCGGAGAAGCCACGCCAGAATCTGGGCATCTACCGCATGCAGGTGATCGGCCGCAACCGGGTGATCATGCGCTGGCTCTCCCATCGCGGCGGCGCCCTGGACTTTCGCGACTGGCAGCGCGCGCACCCCGGTGAGCCGTTCCCGGTGGCGGTGGCCCTGGGCGCCGACCCCGCCACTATCCTGGCCGCGGTCACCCCAATCCCCGACACTCTTTCCGAATACGCCTTCGCCGGCCTGCTGCGCGGCAGCCGCACCGAGGTGGCGCGCTGCCGGGAGAGTGATCTGCAGGTGCCGGCCGCCGCAGAGTTCGTGCTGGAAGGGAAGATCTACCCGGACGACACCGCTCCCGAAGGCCCGTTCGGTGACCACACCGGCTACTACAACGAGGTGGAAGAATTCCCGGTATTCACCATCGAGCGCATCACTCGACGCCGCGACCCGATCTATCACAGCACCTACACCGGCCGGCCGCCGGACGAACCGGCGATCCTCGGCGTCGCCCTCAATGAGGTGTTCGTGCCCCTGCTGCAGAAACAGTTCCCGGAGATCACCGACTTCTATCTGCCGCCGGAGGGCTGCTCCTACCGCATGGCGGTGGTCTCCATGAAGAAACAGTACCCGGGCCACGCCAAGCGGGTGATGATGGGGGTCTGGTCCTTCCTGCGCCAGTTCATGTACACCAAGTTCGTCATCGTCACCGACGACGATGTGAATGTGCGCGATTGGAATGACGTAATCTGGGCCATGACCACCCGTATGGACCCGGCCCGCGACACCCTGCTGATCGAAAACACCCCCATCGACTACCTGGACTTCGCCTCCCCGGTCTCCGGCCTGGGCTCCAAGATCGGTTTCGATGCCACCAACAAATGGCCCGGAGAGACCGATCGGGAGTGGGGGCGCCCCATTCGCATGACAGACGCGGTCAGGCAGCGGGTGGATGGGATCTGGGACGAACTGGGCATCGGCAAGTAACTGACGCGCTATGGCCCCTAGGCTGCTGACGTTGGCTGTTTCTGGAGGAAATATCGGCGGCAGGCCTACCAGGATGTATTCACGGCGTTTCCCGGAAGAAACGGCTGATATCAGTGACGCTCCTCGAATGAGCTGAATCGCCACCTGCGGCAAACCATTGGCCGCAGAGCACTGCTCCTACGGTTCATCGAGCACCGGAGATCGAAGCGAAACAGGCCGGCAGGCCCTGCTCCAGACCCGGGTACTTCAACGTCACCCCCAACTGATCCAGCATCTTGCGGTTGTCCAGACGACGGGACTCACGCATGTAGGAGAGCATCCCCGGGGAGAGCCGCCCCTCTCCTTCGGTCAGCGATATCAGGGGTGGGCGCGGCAGCCCGGCCAGGTCGGCGATGCGGTTGAAGTAGTCGGTCATGGTGCCGGGGTGACCGTCACTGACGTTATAAATCTCCCCATCCCGCCCCCGCTCCATCGCCGCCAGACAGACCTGCACCAGGTCATCGACATGGATACGGTTGGTGAAGGGCGCCTCCTCCTCCCGTACCATCGGCAGCCCTTTACGCAGCCGCGCCAGAGGCAGCTTGTCCGGACCGTATATGCCGGCGACCCGCAGAATCACCAGCTCACCACCGCCGGTCCGGTGCCAGTCACGAAACCCACACTCCGCATCCCAGCGCCGCTTTGCCCGGTCCACCACCGGGGCCACGGGGCGAGTCTCATCCACCCAGGCCCCGCCACAGTCGCCATAGACGCCAGTGGTGCTCAGATACACCACCCGTCGCGGGGCACCCTGGCTGGCAAATGCCGCCAGCAGATTGCGTACCCGGTCATCCTTGCTCCCGCTCCCGGGCGGCGGGGCAAAGTAGAACAGCCCGCTGCCGGCAAGCGGCAGCGCCGGCAGCGGCGATCTGTCCAGGTCCAGAATATGGCCGGCAACACCTTCCGCCGCCAACAGCTGGGCGCTGGTGCCGGTACGCACCACGCCCGTCACCTGCTGGCCCGCCAAACGCAACTGCCGGGCCACCCGGCGCCCCAGATAACCACAACCGATGATTAACTTGTCACTCAAATGGTTTTAATCCTTAGTAAAATAGTAGAGAATAATCCGCCCACTCAACAAATTAAAGACCAGACCAATCCATGAGTTTCCTGATCAGAGTAGAACCCACCGGCCATAAGTTTACCACCGAGGCCGGCGAAACCATTCTCGACGCGGCTGAGCGAAACGGTATCAACCTCCCTTACGGCTGCCGCAACGGCGTCTGTGGCAGCTGCGCCGGCAATCTGGTGAGCGGCAATGTCCGTTATCCCAATGAGATCGAGAGCGCCCGTGAAGGCAAACCGGAAAACCAGGTGCTTACCTGTCAGGCCTTCCCCACCAGCGACCTGGTGCTACAGATCCATGAAGTGGAGGCCAGCGATGAGATCGTGCCCCGCACACTGCCGTGCAAAGTGGAACGTATGGAACGTCTGGCCGACGATGTGATGCGGATCTGGCTGCGCCTGCCAGAAGGCGAACGGCTGCAGTTCCTGGCCGGACAATACCTCGACTTTCTCCTGCCGGACGGTCGCCGCCGCGCCTTCTCCATTGCCAATGCACCCCACGACGACGAGTTGATAGAGCTGCACATCCGCCATGTACCCGGTGGAGAATTCACCGATAAGGTGTTTTCAGAAATGGAGGTGGGCGACATCCAACGCATCGAGGCGCCCATGGGCGGCTTCTATCTGCGTGAGGAGTCAGGCAGACCTCTAATCATGATGGCCGGAGGCACCGGCTTCGCACCACTCAAGGCGATCATCGAGCACGCCTTCCACATCGGCCTGGAACAGCCGATACAACTCTACTGGGGTGCCCGCACGGAAGCCGACATCTACCTTCCGGATCTGCCCAGACAGTGGGCCGAGCAGCATCCCAGAGTGACATTCACGCCGGTGCTTTCGGAAGCGGACGATGACTGGCAGGGCCGGCGCGGCTGGGTGCATGAAGCAGTGCTGAAGGACAACCCGGACATGTCCGCCTACGATCTCTATATGAGCGGTCCACCGCCTATGGTATTCGCCGGGAAACGGGCCTTCATGGCTGCCGGTCTTGCCGAGGAGCACATCTACTCGGACGTCTTTGAATGGGCCAAGGACAACCCGGACAAAGGCTGATCGACTACCCGGTGCGGGGCGGGTTGATGTCGGTCGGCATATCCAGTGACGCCACTGCCTGCCCGTTGGCTGGGGTCTCGATGCTCTCCGGCAGCTCTTCCAGCGGTATATCACTGGCAAGCGCCAGCCCCGCACGGTAACAGTCCATCGCCTGCTCCCGCTCCCCCATGCGCTCCAACAGCGCACCCAGCTCCCGGTAAGCCGCAATCGAAGGCGCCACCCCGATCGTGGCCTCCAAATAACTGCGCGCCTTACCCCAGAGACGATTACGAATACTCAGGCGTGCCAATATCAGCAACAGCAACGGGTTACGCGACTGCCGATCGAGCCAGCGCTCGGCGGACGCCAGCTGTTGTGCCGGGTCGCTGGCCCGAACCCTGCCGTAATAGGGCAACAGATCATTGTCCCACTGCCGACATAGTCGCTCCCGCAACAGCGCTTCAGCCTGGTCATGTTCGCCCTCCTGCAGCAGATATCCGGCATATTCAGCTACCAGCACATGCTCTTTGCGCAGTGCGGCGGGAAGCGCCTTCCAGCGCCTCTGCAGGGCATCCAGCCCCTGCTGCGACGCCTGTTTCAGCTGTTCCCGGCCAATCAGACGGGATAATGCCGCCAGATCGCTCTCGTCCATCACCTTGCGTCGCTTCAATTCCGGCAGCAGCTGCTCGAGTTCATCCCACTCCCCTATCCGCTGATACAGCTGCTGCAACAGCTGCAGCACATGCGCATGGTGTGGTGCCAGCTGCCGCAGGTGGCGCAGGGTGGCCAGCGCCTGCTCCAGCTGACCACGGTCCAGCTGCAGCTCGGCCTGGGTCAATCCAACCGCCACATCGGCCGATGGCATGCTCTCGTGGGCCAGCTGCAGGTAGCGGTCACGCCGATCATAGGCGGCCTGCTGCTGGGCCGCACGGGCGGCGGCCAGATAGTTGAGCAACGGCGTCTCAGACAAGGTCGCTGTACTGGTCAGGGCCTTTTCCGCCCCTCCCCAGTTTCCTTCAGCCAGGGCCAGCAGTCCCTGGGTCAGTGATTCGCGGGCCCGCCGCTGATCCCGCTCCAGCTGCCACTGCTGCACTCTTGCCGGTACCCGCCAGAGACGCATGAAAAAACCCAGCAGCAGGTAGAGGGCGGCGAACAGCAGCAGATCCAGCAGGAGAAACAGGGCCAGGCTACTCTCCAGGGTCCACTGCCGGTAGCTGAGCAGGACGTAGCCGCTGTCTTCCCGCAACAGCAGTGTCACCAGCACGGAGAACATCAGGGCCAGCAGGGCCAGCAACAGGGTTTTCATTGGGCGCCACCCCGGTCGCCTGCCAAGGCGAGCTGCTGACGCAGCAGCGTCAGCGTGGCCGATATGTCGGGCAGATCAGGCGCTACCTGTATCTTCCGCAGCGCGGCAAGTTCCTCACGCATGCCGCGCACAGCCGGATCATCCAGGGCAAAAAACATCCCGAGCAGGTCGTCCGCCGTCTCCAGGCCGGCCTGATACAGCACCCGGTCCCCACGCAACAGGGCCAGTCTGGCATCCGCCAGCCGCAGACGCAGATCGAGATACAGCGAGTCCCGCTGTGCCGGCGGCAAGGCGACGCGAACCGGCTGTGGATGCCGGCGGATCACCAGCACCGAACGCAACCCCCGCTTGAGGTCGTCCAGCAGCGCCTGCCAGCTGCCATCGGTTGCCATCTTTGGCGCAGGCGCCGCCTCTTCCTCGCTGCCGGTGAGGGCCAAAGGCAGCGATCCGACCTGCCGTTCCAACTGCGCCAACCGACCGGAGACACGCTCCCGGTCGGGCATCTTCAGCGCCTGCAGGCGGGCGATCTCTTTGCCCAGTGCCTGGCGCACCCCGGCCCAGGCCGCATCTCCGCTCTCATGCAGCCGCCTATCCGCTGCCTGTAATGCCAGCACGGCGGTCGAGACATCTCTCCCCAGCTGCAGCCGCTCATTGGCCAATGCCACCAGGTAGGCCGCCTCGGCCGCCATCCAGCGGGTGTCGCTACTGCCGATCCGTTGATCGATACGGGCCAGGACGGTCTGCACCCCGGCATACTCCCCGCTCAGCCGCTTACGCTCTGCATCCAGTTCCTCTCGCCCCTGCAGCAGCTCCTGGCGCTGCTGCTCCAGCAACGTTTTTTCCGCCGTAAACGCCCGCTGCAATGCGGCCATTTGCTGCGCCAGATCACTGCGTGCAGACTCACTCCGGTCCGCGCTCTGGATCACCCGCGCCAGGGACCGGTCAATCTGCAGCCACTGTTGATAGCCGAACCATCCTCCTGCGGCCACTGCGGCAAGGGTCAGCAGCGAGAGCAGCAGGGCCCATCCGGCGGCGGCGTTACCCCGCCGTCGTGGTTCCGTTGCAGCTGCCTCATCTCCTGCCTTGGCAGCGTCCCTATCCGCCCGCTCAAGCCGGGCGAGGCCCGGCCGGTCGTGGTTATCCTCATTCATGGTCTTTACGGCCTACCCTTGAGCTTGATCACCAAGCTGTTGATCCGGTTCTGCTTCAGCCTGGCCCGCAGCCGGTTCACCTGCTCCCGGCTATAGGGTCCTGAGCGGACACGGTGGAAGGTATCACCGTTGCCCACTTTCACCTTCTGAATCTCTGCACCTATACCCACCAGCGCCAGACTCGCCTTCAGCCGATCGGCGTCGGCATAGCGGCGGAATGAGCCCATCTGCAACATATAACGGGTCACCTCGGCCGGCGATCGGCCTTTCTCCTTCACCACCTTTCCGGCCTGCCGCTCCGTCTGCTTCGGACGCGCTGGCGGCAGCGGCTCTGGATCGGGCACCACCACCTCCATCTCCGGCAGGATGGTGTAGAACTCGTAGGAGGGCCTCTCCTTCGCTGGTTGCCGCTTGTCCACCGCCGGTTCAGGTTTCGTGGGTGCCATCTGCTTGACCGCTGGCACCGGCATACCGCTCTCCGGCGGTGGCATCTGCTTGAGCCAGGCCAGGCCACTGAAAAACAGACCGGCCAGCAATCCGGCAACGAAACAGACCCAACAGGCCACCGGCTGCCGCTTCTTCTTTCGCTGTGGATTGGCCCGGCTCTTGTAATCCCTCGGCATCGGTGCAGATCGTCCCTTACATTCGTTCCGGAGCAGAGACCCCAAGCAGATTCAGGCCATTGCGCAATACCTGCTGCACGGCCAGGATCAGCTTGATCCGGGCATCTCGCAGCGGTGCCGCCTCGACCAGAAACGGATGGGCGTTGTAGTAGGTGTGGAAATCATTGGCCAGCTCCCGTACATAGTGGGACAACTGATGCGGTTCCTCGTTGAGGGCCGACAACTCCACCACCTCGGGGTAGCGCGACAGGGTCTTCAGCAGCGCCAGCTCATGGCTCTCCACCAGCAGATGAAGGTTTTCCAGGCCCGGGCTCGGCTCGACACTGATGCCCTTCTCTGCCGCCTGCCGCAAGACACTGCAGATGCGTGCGTGAGCATACTGGACATAATAGACCGGGTTGTCGCTGGATTGGGACTTGGCCAGATCCAGATCGAAATCGAGGTGTTGCTCGCATTTACGCATCACATAGAAAAAACGGGCGGCATCGGTACCCACCTCTTTGCGCAATTCACGCAGGGTGACGAAAGAGCCGGAGCGGGTAGACATCTGCACCTTCTCACCATTGCGGTAGAGATTGGCGAACTGCACCAGCAGCACATCCAGTCGCGACGGATCATCACCCAGCGCCTGCAACGCAGCCTTCACCCGCGGTACATAGCCGTGGTGGTCGGCGCCCCAGACATCGATCACCCGCTCGAAGCCACGCTCCAGCTTGTCCATATGGTAGGCGATATCAGAGGCGAAATAGGTGCTCTGTCCGTTGTCACGCACCACCACCCGGTCCTTCTCGTCACCAAAATCGGTGGAGCGAAACCAGAGCGCCCCCCCTTTCTCATAGATATGTCCGGCATCACGCAACCGCTCCAGGGCACGGTTCACGGCACCGGATTCGGTCAAGGAGCGCTCCGAGTACCACTCGTCATAATGCACACCGAACAGGGAGAGGTCGTCACGGATGTCGTCCAGGATGGTGTTCAGGGCCAGCTCGAAGACGAAGCGATAACGGTTGTCGCCAAGGAGTTCCTTAGCCCGCCCGATGAGCGCATCGATGTGCGCCTCTTTGTCACCGCCGGCGGGTTCATCGGCGGGGACCCCCTGAAACACCGTTTCCGCAGCCTGCTTGTAGGCCTCGCCATGCTCCCGGTGCAGGGTTGCCGCGATGTCCCAGATATAGTCACCTTTGTAGCCGTTGGCAGGAAAGACCAGCGTCTCGTCACACAGCTCCAGGTAGCGCAGCCAGACCGAGGTGGCGAGGATATCCATCTGCCGCCCGGCATCATTGACGTAATACTCCCGGTGCACATCGAAACCAACGGCTGCCAGCAGGTCGGCCACCACGGCGCCATAGGCTGCGCCACGGCCGTGGCCGACATGCAGCGGCCCGGTCGGATTGGCGGAGACGAACTCCACCTGCACCCGCTTGCCGCCACCCAGATCACTGCGGCCGAAATCATGGCCCTGCTCGATGGCCTGAGGGACCAGGGCATGATAGGCAACGGAAGCGAGGTGAAAGTTGATGAAGCCGGGCCCGGCGATCTCGACCCGCTGCACCAGATCACTCTCCGGCAGCGATGCCACCAACCGCTCCGCCAGATCCCGCGGCCGGCTGCGCGCCGCCTTGGCAAGCACCATGGCCACGTTGCAGGCAAAGTCGCCATGGCGGCTGTCCCGGGTGCGCTCGATCGTTGGCGTGGGCAATGCATCAGCAGGCACCACACCCTCCGCCGCAAGCCGCTCTAGGCCTTGGCTGACCAGTTGCTGGATCTGACTTTTCATATCGTGAATCCGCCAATGAAAAATATTAATCTGAGCCCCCCAGAATAACACAAAGCCCAGGCTCTAATCAGAACATCTCCTGTGGATCCACGTCCACCGACCAGCGCACTTTACGCGCCATCTTCAACTGCCGCACCGGCGGCAACCATTCGGTCAGGAAGCGCTGCAACTGCAAGCGGTTTTCACTCTGCACCAGCAGGTGGGCCCGATAGCGGCCGGCACGCCGCTCCATCGGGGCCGGCACCGGCCCCCACAACGCCACCCCTGCCGGCAACGATGGTCCGGCCTGCTCCACAGCCTGCTCGAGGAAGCGTTGCGGTTCACCTTCATCATGCGCCTCCGAGCGCAACAATGCCTGGTAACCGTATGGCGGCAATCCTGCCTCACGCCGCTCGCGCAGCGCTATCTCGGCGAAGGCCTGATAGCCCTCACGCAACAGAGTCTGCAGCAGGGGGTGGTCGGGATGGCGGGTCTGCAGAATCACCCGCCCCGGCTTCTGCGCCCGCCCGGAGCGCCCCGCCACTTGAATAATCAGCTGGGCCATTCGCTCCGCGGCCCGGTAGTCCGCACCGAACAGTCCCTGGTCTACATCGAGGATGCCAACCAGGGTCACATCGGGAAAATGGTGCCCCTTGGCCAACATCTGCGTACCCAGCAGTAGTGAGTGCTTACCTTCACGGATCTCCTCCAGCAGCCTTACCAAACTCCCCTTGCGCCTTGTCGAATCCCGGTCGATGCGAACCACGCCAGCAGCGGGAAAGCGCTGCTGCAGGCGCTCCTGCAACCGTTCCGTACCCTGCCCCAGGGTGCGTAATGCATCACCACCACACTCAGGACAGATGACATCGACCGGCCGTTGCGAGCCACAGTGATGGCACCACAGCAAACGGCTCGACAGGTGCAAAGTCATACGTGCGTCACAGCGACGACACTGGGCCATCCAGCCACACGCCTGGCAGGTGAGAACCGGCGCATACCCCCGCCGGTTGAGAAACAGCAGCACCTGGTTGCCCGCTTCGAGCTCCTGCCCAATCATGCCCGCCAGGGTGGGTGAAACCCCCGCATCCAACCGCATCGACCGAATGTCCAACAGGTCCAGCCTGGGGGCCTTGGCACCACCGGCACGCTGTCTCAGCAGGAGATGCCGATAGCGCCCCTCCCGGGCGTTGCGCAGACTCTCCAGGGACGGGGTGGCAGAGCCGAGTATCACCGGGCAATCGGCACGCTGCGCCCTGGTTACCGCCAGGTCGCGGGCGGAATAGCGCAGACCATCCTGCTGCTTGAACGAGAGATCGTGCTCTTCGTCCACGATCACCAGCCCCAGCTCCGGCAGCGGCGTGAAAATGGCGGAACGCGTTCCCAGCACCACCCGCGCCTCGCCTTTGCGGGCGTGATGCCAGGCCCGCTCCCGTTCAGTCTCGGAGAGCCCCGAGTGCAGCACCACCGTGGCTACCGGCAGACGCTGCTGAAACCGCATCAGCAGTTGTGGCGTGAGGCCGATTTCAGGGACCAGTATGAGCACTTGGCGCCCAGCGCCCAGCGCATGCTGCACCAACTGCAGATAGACCTCGGTCTTGCCACTGCCAGTAACGCCATCCAACAGATAGCAGTGGAAGGCATCGAGTTCGCTGGCCACCTGCTCGACCGCCTGCTGCTGCTCCGCATGCAGCCGGTACCGGGGAGGTGACGCAGAGAGATCCGTTTGCGGCTGCCAGCGGGCGATCTCACAGGGCTCCAGCCACCCCTTTTGCTGCAGCGCCCGGAGAATCGTGCGGCAGGCGCCAACCTGCGCATACAGCAGTTCCTGGGTGATCACCCCCCCGGCCTCACCCAGCACCCTGAGCATCTCCGCCTGTCGTGGCGCCCTGGCCAGAGCAGCCGGATCCTGTTCCGCACCCGCTTCGGTCAGACGCCAGCCCGGCCATTCCGTCTCCAGCGGAGCTTCACCACGGCGCAGACGAACCGGCAGCGCTGCGGCGACCACCTCACCGATCGGGTGATGATAGTAAGCGGCAACCCAGCGCAGCAGCGCCAGATCCTGCCGGGAAAACAGCGGCTGTCGATCGAGCACACGGTCGATCCGTTTCAGGCGCCTCCCCTCACGCCCGTTGTCATGCTGCAGCGCCATGATCAAGCCGCAGCGTGTCCCGTGGCCAAAGGGCACCTGGACCCGGCAGCCAGGTTGTAACCCGGCCAGGTCGCAATCCACGGGCGGCAGATAATCGAACGGGGTGTACAGCGGCGCAGGGACGGCCACACGGACGATGGTCTCATTCGGCATGCATGAACTCTACCGGAGAAGGGAGGAAAAATGCAGTAGGCTGATGCAACAGGGCGTCTGGGAATGCCTGATCAAGCCATGATCATCCCGCTTGGGTCCAGATTCAGTCGAGGCCTCCCTTACCAGGCCTCACATCAATAGGATTCGCCTGCATGCTGGTCAAAAACATCATCAAACAGCGCTAACCCATTAAAAGATTTGGAAGAACTAACTTTTCCACAGAAACTGTGGATAACTCTGTGGATGAATAACCTCAAAAGGCCCTTGAATAGCGTAACCACAACGCTGTAATCAAATTGACAAAAAAATGGTCAATATGCGTGATGTCTTAACAATCAATGAGTTAAGGTATTTTATTATTCTCTAATGAAGAGTGTATGGCGGTTCTGCCGGTTTTCCGGCACATCGTTCCGCCTCTGTGCATAACAGACATTCTTGAACGTATGAAACCGCTCGTGTCAAGCCTGAATACGGATGATATTCGCCATTCGACATCATATATTGCATGCGACAGCGGAGCGAAAGAGAGACTCGTCAATGTTCTGCCCGATTCTGTATCATCCTGCTCATGACCGAGTGGAAACAGATAACAGAGCAGATCAGCCGCGCCAGCGGAGAAAAATTCCTGCCCGTAAGCAGGCAGCAGATAGGCGGGGGCTGCATCAACGCCTGCTACCGGCTGCAGGGCAAGGACCGGGATTTTTTCGTGAAACTGAATGACGCCTCCCTGTTACGCATGTTCGAAGCGGAGCAGGCCGGATTGGAAGAGTTGGCGCAAAGCGGCAGCATCCGCGTCCCCAAACCCCTCTGTACCGGCATTGCCGGCGGCAACGCCTACCTGGTCATGGAATACATCTCCCTGCGGGGCAGCGGCGATATCGCCACCGCGGGCCGCCAGCTGGCCGAGATGCACCGTCATCGCTCCACCCACTTCGGCTGGGAACGGGACAATACCATCGGCGCCACCCTTCAGCCCAACCAGGCAACAGAAGACTGGATCAGTTTCTGGCGTCGGCAGCGATTGAGCTTTCAGCTGCAACTGGCCGCCAAGGGTGGTCACGGCGGGACACTGCAACGACGGGGCGAGCTGTTACTCACGCTGTTTCCGGCACTGATCGATCACAATCCCGCCCCATCACTGATCCATGGCGACCTATGGGGCGGGAACATCGGCTATGACGAGCAGGACCAGCCGGTGCTGTACGACCCGGCGGTCTACTATGCGGACAGGGAAGCAGATCTAGCCATGACCGAGCTGTTCGGCGGTTTCGGCCGCGCCTTCTACGATGCCTATAATGAGGCATGGCCGCTGGATGCCGGCTACGGGGTACGCAAGACCCTGTACAACCTCTATCACATCCTCAACCACCTGAACCTGTTCGGGGGCGGCTATGGCGGGCAGGCCCTGGGCATGATCGACCGTCTGCTTGCAGAGTTAGGACACTGAGCCGCAGCGCTAAATCACATGATCTGACTGAGGAACAGCTTGGTCCGATCCGACTGGGGATTGTTGAAGAACTCCTCCGGATCGTTCTCTTCGATGATCTCGCCGCCGTCCATGAAGATCACCCGGTTGGCCACGGTCTTGGCGAAGCCCATTTCATGGGTCACGCAGATCATGGTCATCCCACTCTCGGCCAGTTCGATCATGGTATCCAGCACCTCCTTGATCATCTCCGGGTCGAGGGCCGATGTCGGCTCGTCGAACAGCATGATGCTTGGACTCATGCAGAGGCTGCGGGCAATCGCCACGCGTTGCTGCTGGCCACCTGACAACTGGCCGGGATATTTTTTCGCCTGCTCCGGAATCTTCACCTTCTCCAGATAGTGCATGGCGATCTCCTCCGCCTCCCGGCGCGGCATCTTACGCACCCAGATCGGCGCCAGGCAGCAGTTCTCCAGCACCGTGAGGTGGGGAAACAGGTTGAAGTGCTGAAATACCATACCCACTTCCCGGCGGATCTGGTCGATGTGCTTGACGTCATCGGTCAGTTCCACTCTGTCTACCACGATATCGCCCCGCTGATGCTCCTCCAGCCGGTTGATGCAGCGGATCAGGGTCGACTTGCCGGATCCGGAAGGGCCGCAGATGACGATCCGCTCACCCTTGTTCACGGTCAGATTGATATCCTTCAGCACATGAAACTCGCCATACCATTTATGCATGCCACGAATCTCGATCATGACGTCATCGGAAACAGCCATCCCGGCTCTGTTGGTATTGGTTTCAGACATTCTTCTAGCTCTCCAGAACGCTTGGTTCAGTAGCGCAGGGCAGATCCGCCGCGCCGTCAATTGGTACGGGCATGCCCGGTATGCAGTTTTCGCTCCAGTGCCTGACTGTAACGGGACATGCTGAAGCAGAACATCCAGTAGATGAGCGCTGCGAATACGTAACCCTCGGTGGCAAAACCGAGCCACTTGGTATCGGCAAAACCGGCCTGGATCATCGCCAGGAAGTCGAACAGGCCGATGATCAGCACCAGGGTCGTATCCTTGAACAGGGCGATGAAGGTGTTGACGATGCCCGGGATCACCAGCTTCAACGCCTGGGGCAGCACGATCAGCCCCATGCTCTTCCAGTAGCTCAGGCCCAGCGCCTCCGCCGCCTCGAACTGCCCCTTGGGAATCGCCTGCAGGCCGCTGCGCACCACCTCGGCCATATAGGCGGACTGGAACAGGACGATACCGATCATGGCCCGCAGCAACTTGTCGAAATGGGTTCCCTCCGGCAGGAACAGGGGCAACATCACCGAGGCCATGAACAGCACCGTGATCAGGGGCACGCCGCGCCACAGTTCGATGAACACCACGCTCACCGATTTCACGATCGGCATCTTCGAGCGCCGTCCAAGGGCCAGCACGATACCGATCGGCAATGAGGCGACGATACCCACACCGGACAGGATCAGGGTCAGCATCAAGCCGCCCCACTTGCTGGTCTCCACCGGCATCAAACCAAACACGCCGCCGGAAAACAGGTAGTAGGCGACCACCGGATAGACAAACAGTACCGCCGCGGCCAGCCATGCCTTATAGCGGAACCGTTTCAGGAACAGTGGCACCATCATCGCCACCAGGAGGATGCCGGCCAGATCGATGCGCCAATACTCAGCTTCCGGATAGAAGCCATACATGAACTGGCTGAAGCGGACACTGATGAACACCCAGCAGGCGCCGTCCGGGTTGGCATCACAACTCGCCCGGTCGTTGCCCAGCCAGTTGGCATCGAGAAATGCCCAGCTGATCAGCGGCGGGATGGTGAGATAGATGATATAGATCGCCAGCAGCGTCCAGAAACTGTTCAACCAGGAAGAGAACAGGTTCTGCCGCAACCAGCCGATCAGGCCCACCTGGGTGGACGGCGGAGGAAGATCCGGGGCAGGGGTATGCACTGACATGGCTATCGCTCCACCAACTGCTTACGCTTGTTGTACCAATTCATGAACATGGAGATGCTCAGGCTGATGAACAGATAGACCGCCATGGTCATGGCGATCACCTCCACCGCCTGCCCGGTCTGATTCAGCGTGGTGCCGGCGAATACCGCCACCAGATCCGGGTAGCCCACCGCCGTGGCCAGGGATGAGTTCTTGGTCAGGTTCAGATACTGACTGGTCAGCTGCGGGATGATCACCCGCATCGCCTGGGGAATCACCACCAACCGCAGGGTCACTCCAGGCCGCAGTCCCAGGGCATAGGCCGCCTCGGTCTGCCCATGACTGACCGCCAGAATACCGGAGCGCACCGCCTCTGCGATGAAGGTGCCGGTATAGACGCTGAGGGCCATCAACAGGGCAGCCAGCTCAGGAATCATCACCATGCCGCCCTTGAAGTTGAATCCCTTCAGGGCCGGGATGTCCCACGACAACGGTGCGCCGGCCAGCAGGAACACCAGCAGCGGCAGGCCGATGAGAATGGCCAGGGAGGCATAGACCGTGTGATAGATCTTGCCTGTCTCCTCCTGCTGCCTGTGCATCCAGCGAACCATGAATACGACAATCAGAATCGCCGCGGCGAAGGCCGTCATCACCCAGCCAAAACCCGGTTCGAACACCGGCGCCGGCAGATAGAGCCCCCGATTGTTCAGAAACAGGGCATCCGAGATATTGATGCTCTGCCGCGGCCGCGGCAACGGCTGCAATACTGCGAAATACCAGAACAGGATCTGCAGCAGCAGCGGGATGTTACGAAAGGTCTCGATATAGACCGCCGCCAGCTTGGCGATGAGCCAGTTATGGGAGAGGCGTGCCACCCCCATGATGAATCCGATGATGGTCGCGAAGATGATGCCCAGACCGGAGACCAGCAGGGTATTCAGCAGACCGACGATGAAGGTATCCCAGTAGCTGCTGACTTCGCTGAACGGGATCAGGGACATGACGATGCCAAAGCCGGCCTCCTGGGAGAGGAAGCCAAAGCCGGTGCTGATGCCCCGCTGCTCCAGATTATGGAGCGTATTGTTGAAGAGATAATAGCCGAATGAGGCAACGCCCAGGATAAGCAGTGCCTGAAACAGCACAGACCTGAATACCGGTCGTCGCCAGAGCGCCGCCTTTGAAGGTGCGGAATCCGCCTGCTGGTTAGCCGCCATAGCCTTAGAAATCTATCCGTTGCAGTGCCCTGTCACCAGGATGAATCTATTCCTGGCATGGCACCCAAAAACATGAAGGTGACCTGCGACCCGGCAGGTGTCCACAGGTCAGGTACTGATCCGGCATGCCGGTCGAAACCGGCCTGCCCAGCGGACCAAAGCCCAACCCGAACGCCACCTGCCGGGGCAGAATGATGATGACCAGGGTCCGCGGAGTCCCCACGCACCCTGGTCACGATCTATCCCTTAGCGGATCGGCGGGGCGTACTGGATGCCGCCTTTGCTCCACAGGGCGTTGAGGCCACGGGCGATCTTCAGGTCGCTGCCCATGCCCACGTTGCGCTCGAAGGCCTCAGAGTAGTTGCCCACCTGCTTGATGATCCGGGCTGCCCAGTTGTCCGGCAGACCCAGGCCCTTGCCCTTGATGCCTTCCAGGCCCAGCAGACGACGAATCCCGGGGTCCTTGCTGCTGGCGGCCAGCTGATCCACGTTCTTGGAGGTGACACCCAGCTCTTCGGCATTGATCATGGCGAACAGGGACCAGCGAACGATGTTGAACCAGTCGTCATCACCCTGGCGCACTACCGGACCCAAAGGCTCCTTGGAGATCACTTCCGGGAGTACCATGGCGGCATTGGGGTTCTTCAGCTGGATACGCAGGGCATAAAGCTGAGACTGGTCAGAGGTGAGCGCGTCGCAACGACCCGCTTCGAAGGCCTTCACCGTCTCATCCGACTTGTCGAAAGTGATCGGGGTGTAGGACATCTTGTTGGCGCGGAAATAGTCGGCCAGGTTCAGCTCGGTGGTGGTGCCGGCCTGAATGCAGAAAGAGGCGCCGTCCAGTTCCAGGGCACTCTTCACGCCCAGGCTCTTCTGCACCAGGAAGCCCTGGCCGTCGTAGTAGTTGACGCCGGCGAAGTTGAGGCCCAGGGAGGTATCACGGGTCAGGGTCCAGGTGGTGTTACGGGAGAGCATGTCGATCTCGCCGGACTGCAGGGCAGTGAAACGTTCCTTGGCGGTCAGCGGGCTGAACTTCACCTTGCCGGCGTCACCGAACACGGCTGCGGCAACGGCACGGCAGACGTCCACGTCCAGCCCCTTCCAGTTGCCCTTGTCGTCAGCGCTTGAAAAGCCAGGCAGGCCGGTGCTGACACCACACTGAACAAAACCTTTTTTCTTCACGGCATCCAGGGTACTGCCGGCCTGGACGGTTCCCACTGCGGCGCAGAGTGCGACGACGGAAGCGATGGCATGCATCTTCTTCATGTGACTGATCCTCTCTCTGATAATTGTTGATTATGTTCTGACTTCATTCATTAAGGCGAAACCGCCTTCCAGGCCGTACCACACCCCAGAGCAGACTACTGACCAGGGTATTGATAACGAACCCTAATTTGTCCAGTCATCGAAATGACCGACTTCGCCAACGCCAGGTTAAGCAACCTGGTCGCAAACGCTATAGACTCTAGACCGGCATGCCAGCGGGTGCAACAAAAAAGCTACATTTTCAGCACACACCATGGCATTTGCACCCAGCCGGTGCGCGGTGGCGAAAAATCGCCTATTTTCCGCCCCCTGATGCACCATTAGATTCCTTTTTTTCCACCGCCACACCAGGTGCCACCCGGGCTATCCAGGCACGTACCCGCAACACCAGGGTATCTTCGAGGCCGCGAAAAAAATGGTCCGCACCCGCAACCTCGACCTGGCGGTAGCCGCTGTTCCCTGCACGCCGCGCCGCCTGCGCCCGCGCCCGGACACTGCGTCGCACCGCGCCTATATCCTGGCTGCCATAGATATCGAGCATGGGGATCTTCACCTTCTCCAACGCCGCCAGAGCCTCCTGTCCACCTGATCCACGCCCGACCGGCAGGCCCACCGCAACGAAGGCGCGGATCTCCTCCGGTGCCCCGGCCGCCAGCCAGGCCAGCCCCATGCGGGAGCCCAGGCTGTGGCCAAGCAGCACGATATTGCCAAAGCCACGCTGCCTGAAAAACTCAACCGCCGCGTCGATACGCGGCCCGGCCTCAGGTATCAGTGCCCGGTAGGCTCTATCCGGCGCATCGCTGGCGGCCACCGGCATCTGCAGGGAGAGGGTCTCCCAGCCGGCCTCCGGCAGCCGGGTACGCAGCGGCTTGATCACATCGTTCCAGTCTGGGTTGGCCCCCCGACCATGGAGCAGAATCACCGCCCCTCGCAGCCGGTCCGTTTCCGCCTCGGCATGGATGGCGAAAAACGACACCTCCCCGGCCTGCAGGCGTATCGGCTCACCGACCAGGATCGCATCCTCTATCTCCGCGGCGATACGCTGCTCGCGCATGAGATCCGCCGCCAATGCCAATGTCAGAACCAGGCTCAAGCCCAGGAAGAGAAATGACCTGAAACATAACCCATTGAATTTCATAACATGAACAATCTCATGGAATTAAAGCGTAATCAAAACCTTACGCCATCGGACAGATGCAATAAAGACATATATCAGTTAAAGTAGAATGTTCTTATTTCTTATATCGATTCGCCTGACCGGCCCGCCTTTATGCAAGGAGAAACATCATGTCTGACTTCCTGATCGCCCCGTCCATACTTTCAGCGGACTTCGCCAAACTGGGTGAAGAAGTGGACAATGTGCTTGCGGCAGGTGCCGATATCGTCCATTTCGACGTCATGGACAACCACTACGTGCCCAACCTGACTATCGGACCGCTGGTGTGCGAGGCGCTGCGCAAGCATGGTGTCACCGCCCCCATCGACGTTCACATGATGGTCAAACCGGTAGACCGCATCATCCCCGATTTCGCCAAAGCGGGGGCCACTTACATCACCTTCCACCCCGAGGCCAGCGAGCACATCGACCGCTCCCTGCAGCTGATCCGGGAACAGGGCTGCAAGTCCGGCCTGGTATTCAACCCCTCCACCCCGCTCAGCCACCTGGACTACGTGATGGACAAGATCGACATGATCCTGATCATGTCCGTCAACCCGGGCTTTGGCGGCCAGAGTTTCATCACCGCCGCCCTCGACAAACTGCGTGAATGCCGCAAGCGCATCGACGACTCCGGGCTGGATATTCGTCTGGAGATCGACGGCGGGGTAAAGGTGGACAACATCGCCGAGATCGCCGCCGCAGGCGCCGACACCTTCGTCGCCGGTTCCGGCATCTTCGGCAAAGGCCAGGACAGCGATCCGCATCGCTACGACACCGTCATCCAGCAGATGCGGGACGAACTGGCCAAAGTCTGAGACCCAAAACCGGCACAGCGATGAAAAAACCTGAACTGATCCTGATCGATCTGGACGGCACCCTGGTGGACAGCGTGCCCGACCTGGCCTTTTCCGTGGACGGCATGATGCAGGCCATCGGCCGTGAGCCCTGGGGCGAGGCGCGGGTACGCGACTGGGTGGGCAATGGCGTCGAGCGGCTGGTGCGCCGCGCACTCACCGGCCGGTTGGACGGTGAACCGGACGAAGCCGAATTCGAACGGGCGTACCCCATCTTCATGCAGCTCTATGGAGAGCACAATGGCGAACGCTCGCAACCCTACCCGGGGGTAAGAGAAGGGCTGGAGTGGATGAGCACGGCTGGCTTCACCCTGGGCTGCATCACCAACAAGGCGGCGCAATTCACCGAGCCGCTGCTGCATACATTGGGCCTGGACGGGTATTTCCGCATCACCATCAGCGGCGACACCCTGCCGAAGAAGAAGCCTGACCCGATGCCGTTGCTGCACGCCTGTGAACACTTTGGCACCCCGGCGGAAAATGCCCTGATGCTGGGTGATTCGGTGAGCGACGTGAAGGCGGCCCGCGCCGCCGGTTTCCAGATCGTTTGTGTCAGCTACGGTTACAACCATGGCAACGACATCCGCGAGGCCAACCCGGACGCGGTGATCGACAGCCTCACCGAACTCGAGGCGCTGTTCTGAAACTTCCCTGTATCGTGAGCCAAAGAGGTCGAGCGGAATGGTCCCTGTTCCCTCTCTCGGAGAACGCCGTAAACCCATCCCCGGGGCTCGACTGCGGGCCATCCAGGCCGCAGTCGCCTCCGCAAGAAGGGGCAGGGACCATATACGGAGTCAAGACTCCGATGCCTCTATGATTGACCAACCGCTCGCAACGGCGGCCGTTTTCTATTATCTTTCCCACTCATGAGCATATCTCCTCTCTGCAAAACGATCCGCACAGGCACCCGATGGCGTTGGTGAAGCACCAACTCGCCCCTGATTCCTGAACCGATCACCCCTTTGTGGAGAGAACCATGACGCCTGAACGATTCGCTGAACTGGCCGACCAGGGCCACAACCGCATACCCCTGATGTGCGAGGTCCTCGCCGACCTGGACACCCCCCTGAGCATATACCTGAAACTGGCCGACGGCCCCTACTCCTACCTCTTCGAGTCGGTCCAGGGGGGCGAGAAATGGGGCCGCTACTCCATCATCGGCCTGCCCTGTCGCAGCCTGCTGAAGGTCACCGGCCATCGGATCACCGTGGAGACCGACGGGCGGGTGACGGAAGAGGTGGAAGCCGACGATCCACTGGACTGGATCGAAGCATTCCAGCAGCGCTACCGGGTGGCCCTGGAGGATGACCTGCCCCGCTTCACCGGCGGTCTGGTGGGCTATTTCGGCTATGACACCATTCGCTATATCGAGCCACGTCTGTCCAGCTGCCCAAACCCCGACCCCATCGGCAACCCCGACATCCTGCTGATGGTATCGGACGAGGTGGTGGTATTCGATAACCTGAGCGGCCGGCTCTATGTCATCGTCCATGTCGATCCCGGTGCTGGCGGCACCTACGCATCCGGCCGCCAGCGGTTGCAGACGCTGGTACGGCGTATGCGCGACCCGTTGCCGGAGCTGCCGGCACACCAGGCACAGCGCATCGACGAGTCCCATTTCATCTCTGGCTTCACCGAGGCCGGGTTCAAGCAGGCGGTGGAACGAACCAAGCAGTACATCCTGGACGGCGACTGTATGCAGGTGGTGCTGTCCCAGCGTCTCTCGATCCCGTTCAACGCACCGCCGCTGGACCTGTACCGGGCCCTGCGCGGCCTCAATCCCTCGCCTTACATGTACTTCCTCAATCTGGGCGATTTCCACATCGTCGGCTCCTCACCGGAGATCCTCACCCGACTGGAAGACGGCGTGGTCACCGTGCGCCCCATCGCCGGCACCCGGCGCCGCGGACACGACGAGACGGAAGACCTGGCCCTGGAGCAGGAACTCCTGGCCGATCCGAAAGAGTTGGCGGAGCACCTGATGCTGATCGACCTGGGGCGCAACGATGCCGGCCGGGTGGCCCGCACCGGCAGTGTGAAGCTGACCGACAAGATGATCGTGGAGCGCTACTCCCACGTCATGCACATCGTCTCCAACGTCACCGGTGAGTTGAAGGAAGGGATGAGCGCCATCGACGTGTTGCGTGCCACCTTCCCCGCCGGTACGGTCAGCGGCGCCCCCAAGATCCGCGCCATGGAGATCATCGATGAGCTGGAACCGGTCAAGCGTGGGGTCTACGCCGGCGCCGTCGGCTACCTCTCCTGGAACGGCAACATGGATACCGCCATCGCCATCCGTACCGCCGTGATCAAGCAGGGCACCCTGCACATCCAGGCCGGCGCCGGCGTGGTGGCCGATTCCCAGCCGCGGCTGGAGTGGAAGGAGACCATGAACAAGGGTCGTGCCGTATTCCGCGCGGTGGAGATGGCCGAGGCCGGTCTGCACAGCCACAAATGCGGGGAGGCGGTATAGTCATGCTGCTGATGATAGACAACTACGACTCCTTCACCTGGAACCTGGTGCAGTATTTCGGCGAGCTGGGCGTAGAAGTGCGGGTGTTTCGCAACGACGAAATCGGATTGGACCGGATCACGGAGTTGCAGCCTGACCACCTGGTCATCTCCCCGGGACCCTGTACTCCAAAGGAGGCGGGTATCTCGGTGGCCGCCATCCAGCAGTTCGCCGGCCGGATTCCAATCCTCGGCGTCTGCCTGGGACACCAGTCCATCGGCGAGGCCTTTGGCGGCCGTATCGTCCATGCGCGGGAGGTGATGCACGGCAAGACTTCCCCGATCCATCATACGGGCACAGGCATTTTCAGCGGCCTGACCAACCCCTACCGGGCCACCCGTTACCATTCCCTGGTTATCGACCGGGAAACCCTGCCGGAGTGTCTGCAGATCACCGCCTGGACCCGGAACGATGATGGCAGCATGGATGAGATCATGGGCATCCGCCACCGCGAGCTGGACGTGCAGGGGGTGCAGTTCCACCCGGAATCGATCCTCACCGAGCACGGCCACGATCTGCTGCGCAATTTCATCGAGGGCAAATAAGCGGGCCGGGCTGGGGAACCCCAATAGAGCTAGCCGCGAATGAACGCGAATTGTAACTATTAACTATTCAGCTGCCATGAAAATCCAGCACGAGCCGCCGGCAGTGGGTGTTCCTGGAGGAAACGTCGGCGGCATGGATGCCGCCGTCGAGCGTACAGGGATGTATTCACAGCGTTTTCCGGAAGAAATACCCACTGTCGGCGACGACCTCGATTGCAACTGAATAGTCAAGGAACCTTTGGTTTAATTCCAGTGATCTTAATAATGAATTGATCAGAGGTTCCTTGACACATCTGAAACTTCGACCAAACAGCGAGGAGCCCCACCATGGATATGCCACAAGCGATCGAACAGGTCATCAACCGCCATGACCTGAGCAGCGACGAGATGACTTCGGTGATGCACAGCATCATGACCGGTGGTGCCACGCCGGCCCAGATCGGCGGTTTTCTCGTCGGCCTGCGGATGAAGGGAGAGAGCATCCCGGAGATCGCAGCTGCCGCATCGGTGATGCGGGAACTGGCCACCGGCGTGGACATCAGCGGCCTGGATCACACGGTGGACATCGTCGGCACCGGCGGCGACGCCTCCGGCACCTTCAACGTCTCCACTGCCTCCATGTTCGTGGCTGCGGCCGCCGGCTGCCACGTGGCAAAGCACGGCAACCGCTCGGTCTCCAGCAAATCCGGCAGCGCCGATGCCCTGGAGGCCGCCGGCATACGCCTCGACCTGACACCGGAACAGGTCGCACAGTGCGTGCGTGAAGTGGGCGTCGGCTTCATGTTCGCACCGGGCCATCACAGCGCCATGAAGCATGCCATCGGCCCACGCAAGGAGATGAAGGTGCGCACCATCTTCAATATCCTCGGCCCGCTGACCAACCCCGCAGGCGTACCCAACCAGTTGCTGGGCGTCTTCAGCGATGCACTCATCGAACCCCTGGCCCACGTCCTGCAGCGGCTCGGCAGTCGTCATGTGATGGTGGTCCATTCACGCGACGGCCTGGATGAGATCAGCATCGGCGACAAGACCGAGGTGGCGGAATTGAAAGAGGGCCTGGTGCGCCGCTTCAGCATCCAGCCGGAAGAGTTCGGCATCCGGCGCAACAACATCGACACCATCCGCGCAGAGGACGCCGCTGACAGCCTGCAGCTGATCCGCTCGGTGCTGGACAACGAACCCGGCCCCGCCCGCGACATCGTCCAGCTCAACGCCGGCGCGGCCATCTATACCGCAGGCCTGGCCGACACCCTGGCACAGGGCATCGAACGGGCGGATCAGGCGATCAGCAGTGGCGAGGCCCGTAACCGGCTGGACCGACTGGTGGTCCTGTCCCAGAGTTTTGATTGATTTGGATCAACGGCAACCAAACAAAGGAGTACGCATCCCGATCCTGAGCTTAAAGAAATCCCCCCCGGAACCGAAACAGTGGCATGCGCCTTTACGGCAAACCTAACCTTAAGCCGCGAAACGGATGTTTGCGGCGAGCATTTCCGGGGGTTATCCAGATGAAACAAGACAATAAAGGATCAGAGCGTTTCCTATCCATCGGGGCAAAGATCGATATTGCCCTGGTCGTGCTGTTCCTTCTGATCCTGCTGTTCTCTTCCAGCTACCAATATTTCAGCCAACGCGCTTTGGTGGAGCGACTGGTGGAAGAGCAGGCCTCTACCCTGGCCACCGCCTATTTCGACAACGTCAACACCCTGATGCTGACCGGCGGCATGGCCAATCGTGAGATCGCCCGCCGCAAGGTGACGTCCCAGGAACAGGTGGTCGATGCCCGAATCCTGCGTGGCCCCGGCGTAAAAAGTGTCTTCGGTGAAGGCAACAACCATGAGCAAGTGGTAGACGAACTGGACCGTAAAGGACTGGCCGGCGAGAGCATCAGCCATATCAGCCAGGGCGATAACGGGCGAATTCTCACCATCATCACCCCGCTTCCAGCCTCCAAGGACCTGCGTGGCACCAATTGCATAACCTGTCATCAGGTCAAAGAGGGTGAGATCCTCGGCGCCGTCCGCATCGACTATTCACTGGATGAACTCGATTCCCATGTGCTGAACAAGCTTTGGGTCAACCTGGGCCTGAATTCCAGTCTTCTGATCATCGGCTTGCTCGCCATCAGCCTGATCCTGCGGCGACTGGTGATCAGGCCATTGACTCTCACCACCCGCCTGGTCAAGGAGATCGAGCGCAATTCCGACCTCGGCGTTCGCATCCCATTGGACTCGAACGATGAGTTGAGACATCTGGCACAGGCCATCAACCACATGATGGAGAAATTCAGACATATCATCCAGCGAGTCGGGAGCACTACAGAATACCTGGCGGACGAGTCCCACCGCCTCAGCAGCATCACCGAACAGAGCACCCAGGGGGTACAACGCCAACAGGAACAGAGCCAGATGGTGGCCACGGCAATGACCGAGATGGAGCAGACCACCTCCGAAGTGGCAAGCAACGCCGCTCATGCCTCCAGCACCACCCGTGAGGCCAACGATCAGGCGGCGGAAGGCAGCCTGGTCGTCAGCCGCGCCATCGAACGCATCGAAGCTCTGGCACAGGATGTCACCCGCGCCGCAGAGGTGATCCATCGCCTGGAAAACGACAGCAACGATATCGGCAAGGTGGTGGAAGTGATCAGCAATATCGCCGAACAGACCAATCTGCTGGCGCTCAATGCCGCCATCGAGGCAGCCCGGGCCGGTGAACAGGGCAGGGGATTCGCCGTGGTCGCCGACGAGGTACGCACCCTCGCCACTCGCACCCACACCGCCACACAGGAGATTCAAGGCATGATCGAAGGCCTGCAGTCCCAGGCCAGGAACGCAGCCAGCGTCATGAACGAGAGTCAGGAGCGGGCGGCCGCCGGCGTGACCGAGGCGGGTCAGGCCGGCGAGGTACTGCAGGAGATCACCCGGGCGATCGCCAGCATCAATCAGATGAACGATCAGATCGCCATCGCCGCCGGCCAGCAGAACCAGGTCGCCCGGGAGATCAACGCCAATATCATTGCCATCAATGAGGTGACCAATGAGAGTGCCGCCCAGGCCCGTGAAGTGGCCATGAGCAGCAATCAGCTCACCTCATTGGCGGACGAGCTGCGACAGACGGTGGGCCAGTTCAAGGTCGACATGAACGCTGATCAAGGCACCTGATGTGATCAAGATCGGCCGCCCCTCAGCGGCGGCCGGCAAGCCCTTTCTGTTCCATGCAGGCCTGCATCGCCTCGCCGCTGTTGCTGGCCTGCAGGCAGCCCCGTACCGTCTTACTGTTGTCGATGGTGCGGTCGATATCCTGCAGCATGCTCTGCTGCAGTTGACTGCTCCACTGCAGTTTGAGATCCGCGGCCGTTGGCATCTTGCCATGGGGCCCTCCCTCCGGCATCCCCATCATGCCACGCATCTCCTGCTGAAACGCCAGCATGATATCGACACAACGGTTCAGCGACTCGGTATCGCTGCTGGACTGAATACAATCACGGGTCCGCTGCATGGCCGGAATCGACTTGCCCATCATCGCCAGCATCTTCTGCCGCACCTGCTGGAAGCGCTGAGGATCCGCAGCAGCGCCTTGTGGTGGCTGTGCGGATGCAGAGAGGGAGACCAACAACAACAACGGGGCGGCAAGCTTCATAGAACACTCCTGGATGAACCGGCATTGGCCGGATTAAAGTTTCATGCATGGCGCCGGGCCAAACAGGCTGGGCCACGACGCCGGCATGGCCATAGTCAAAACCAATCTGAAGCAAAGCGCAAACTTTCATGCACCACCGGCCCGCTGGCTTGTGCGGCCGGCTTCTGGCAAGCTCAGCAGACAGAAAAATCAGGAGTATGGTTATGAGCGACCAGGCACCCAGCTGTCCCAACCCCCGCCAACCCATCGACATGTCCGGAATCGATGTAGTGTCATTGAACCCCGACCCTCCGCTGCAGGACTACCTACAGGCGATGGAGATCGCCAACCGGCAGGCCGATGCAACATTGGGCGAACACATGCTGCTCTCATGGTATGACCGTGACCGGGACTTCGAATCACCCCAGCACGCCAGCGAATGCCACCAGGGCGGAGCCATCCCCGGTTATGTGGACTACGGCATCCACCATGGCGCCACGCTGAAGGTGGATATCGAGCAGGGCCGCTTCGTCTTCTTCTATATGCCGCTGGATGTTCAGACATGATCATTTGACTATCCACCAGGCTTTGCCAAGTCTGGCCCATGTGTCCTCATGCTCTACAGCACAACATCGCCCGCATCTCGTCCACTTTCGTCTTCATGTTCATCCTGTTCGGTGCCTTTTTGTTGTGCAGCGGCGCCGGAGATTTCGTCATTCACCTGACCACTGCCGGCCTGCTGCTCGCAGTCTGGTACTATACCGCCTTCCGAAACGACAACCACCAGACCCAGACATCATGAGTGACACGCCGGACATCCTGAAGAAGATCGTTCAACGCAAGCAGGAGGAGGTCGCCGAGCGGTCCGCCCGCCTCCCTGTCAGCCAGGTGCGGCAGGCACTGACCGGCGCCAGCCCGGTGCGCGGCTTCGCCGACAGCATCGTCCGGAAGATTGCCGCAGGCCGGCCCGGCGTGATCGCCGAGATCAAGAAGGCCTCACCCAGCAAGGGGGTGATTCGAGAGGATTTCCGTCCGGCAGAGATCGCTGTCAGCTATGAGAAAGGGGGAGCCGCCTGCCTGTCGGTACTGACCGACGTCGATTTCTTCCAGGGCAGCGACGCCTATCTGCAACAGGCCCGGGACGCCTGCAGCCTGCCGGTAATCCGCAAGGACTTCATCATCGATCCCTACCAGGTCTATGAGGCCCGCGCCATCGGCGCCGACTGCATCCTGCTGATCGTGGCCTGCCTGGAAGATGGGCAGATGCGGGAATTGAATGACCTGGCCCATGAACTGGGCATGGATGTATTGATCGAGGTGCATGATGCTGCTGAACTGGAGCGGGCACTGGCGGTGGAAAACCGGCTGATCGGCATCAACAACCGCAACCTGCGCACCTTTGAGGTGAGTCTGCAGACCAGCCTGGAACTGCTGCCACAGATCCCCGCCGACCGCATCCCGGTGACCGAGAGCGGCATCCTCAGCCGGGAAGACGTGGCCCTGATGCGCAGTAACGGCATCCATGCCTTCCTGGTGGGCGAGGCCTTCATGCGGGCGGAAGACCCGGGCGCACGACTGGCGCAACTGTTTGCCGGCTGAGCCCGGCACGGCAGCGCTATAGTCAGCCCTTTCGCCTTTTCACGGCGGCCTTCTTTTTCGCTGCCGGCCGTTTCTTAGGCGCACTTTTGTCAACCGCGCTCTTTTTCGCGGTCTTTTTCTTCGCCGGGACCTTTTTCGCCGCTGCCTTCTTCTTCGTCACCCTCTCTTTCTTTATCGCCGCTTTCTTGGCTGCACTCTTTTTCGCTGTACTCTTCTTCGTTACTGCCTTCTTCGTCGCAGTCTTCTTCGCTGGCACCTTCTTTGAAGTGGCTTTTTTCGCGGCGCTCTTCTTAGTGGCAACCTTCTTTGCAGTGGCCTTTTTTCCGGCGGCCTTTTTCGCCGCCGTCTTCTTTCGGGCACTTTTCTTCTTTGCCGCCGGCTTTTTCACCGCTTTCTTTGCCGATACGCTTTTTTTCTTCTTCGTCGAAGTGGCTCTCTTTGGCCCGGACTTCGGCTTTACCTCCACCTCAGGTTCCCGGTTTTCCCGGGGCGCCCCTGTGTCGTCTGTCGCCGCTGGTTCAGGGAGGTCTACGATCCGGGCCGATACGGCTGGTTCACTGGCCGGGATGGTCTCCACCACTGTGGGGGGATCATCATCGATTGCCGCACACAGCGCCTGGAACACCTTGTCCGCATCGGCGTCCGCGTCTATCTGTCGCAGCTTGCCATGCAGGCGGTAATACTGAATCAGCGAAGTGGAGTGGGCCTCATAGATCCGCATACGGTTGGCGATGGTCTCCCCGCTGTCATCCGCCCGGCCGCGCATCCGCCCACCGCACTGATCGCAGACGCCATCCACCCGTGGCGGGTTGGAGAAAATATTGTAAGTGGCGCCACAGGAGCGGCAACTCTGCCGCCCCTCCAATCGCTCCATGAAGTGGTCGTGGTCCCCCTCCAACAGCAAGACCAGGTCCAGGGGCAAATTCAGCCCGGTCAGGATCTCGTCCAGCGTATCGGCCTGGGCGGCGGTACGGGGGTAACCCGCCAACAGAAAGCCCTGCTGCACATCCGGCTGCTGCAGGCGCTCTTTCAGCACCAGGCTGATGATCTCATCCGGCACCGCATGGCCAATATCGAGAAACGCCTTCGCCAGCCGGCCGGAACCAGTCTCCTCCGTAGCGGATTTTCGTAGCAGGCTGGTAACGGAAATACGCGGGATCCCATAGTGATCAGTCAATCTCGTGGCCTGTGTTCCCTTTCCGGCCCCCGGAGCACCCAGCAGAACTATTCTCATATTGGCTTATCCAGTCCATGTGTCATTCAGCGTGCCGAACACGCCAGCAAACGCCTTTTCTTCACCACTGAACCCATCCCAACCCACTGAATCATCAAGATATCTCATTGAATTGAATGACAATCAAGAAATTCCATGGCGGCATCCAACATTTGCATTGGTCACCGATTCAGGCGTCCGATAAAGTAAGCGCAGAATTCCCGCAAAGTCAATGCAGCAGTTCACACGGCCCTCGGATTTTGGGTTATCCTGCATCCCCCTGGAGCAACGACGACAGCACTATGCAGCAAGTCCCCGATATCAGCGACAGCGAGACCTGGGTGGTCAAGACCACCCTGCGCGAACGCTACAAAGAAGAAGTTGAACTACAGATTGCCGACGCAGAGATCCGCCTGCAGCCTTCCGACCGCGAGGTGACCTCATGCCCCGTCTGGTATTGGCAATGGGAGAACTGCCACTTCATCGTATTCAAGACCGGCACCCGCAAGTATCGCTGCCAGTTCTTCTATCGCGCCTACCAGCAATACGGCACCGGTGTACACGAATACAACGATATCGCCGAATGCGTGGTCTCCCTGCTGCAGGCCCAGGCCGACCATGAGGCGAAGGAGCGGGGCGATCTGTAAATCATCTGGAGGCGGCTGGCCGCCACTATCGAATATTTCAAAACAGAAACCAAGGAAGCGAGCATGAGCAAGAAAAACGCCTTCTATGCACAATCCGGTGGCGTCACTGCCGTCATCAACGCATCGGCCTGCGGCGTCATCGAGACGGCCCGTCAGCACAGCGATAAGATCGGCACGGTCTACGCCGGCCAAAACGGTATCATCGGCGCCCTCACCGAGCAGCTGATCGATACCAGCCAGGAATCGGCGGAAGACATCGCCGCGCTGAAGCACACCCCATCCGGCGGCTTCGGCTCCTGCCGCTTCAAGCTCAAGGGTCTGGAAGAGAGCAAGCGCGAATACGAGCGCCTGATCGAGGTCTTCAAGGCGCACAATATCGGCTATTTCTTCTACAACGGTGGTGGCGACTCTGCCGACACCTGTTACAAGGTCTCCCAGCTGTCCGAGAAGATGGGCTTTCCGGTGCAGGCGATCCACGTCCCCAAAACAGTGGACAACGACCTGCCGATCACCGACAACTGCCCCGGCTTCGGCTCCGTGGCCAAGTACATCGCCGTCTCCACCCTGGAGGCCAGCTTCGACGTGCGTTCCATGGCCGCCACCTCCACCAAGATCTTCGTCATCGAGGTGATGGGCCGTCATGCCGGCTGGATCGCCGCTGCCGGCGGCCTGGTGGAAGACAACGGTATCCCGGTGGTGATCCTGTTCCCCGAGGTGGAGTTCGACCAGGAGAAGTTCCTGGCCAAGGTGGATGCCAAGGTGAAGGAATTTGGCTATTGCACTATCGTGGTCTCCGAGGGGTGCCACTGGCCTGATGGCAAGTTCCTCGCCGAACAGGGCACCCGCGACGCCTTCGGCCACGCCCAGCTCGGTGGCGCCGCCCCCGTGGTGGCCAACATGATCAAGGACGCCCTGGGCCTGAAATTCCACTGGGCAGTGGCCGACTATCTGCAGCGCGCCGCCCGGCATTTGGCATCCGCCTCCGATGTGGAGCAGGCTTATGCCCTGGGCAAGGCGGCAGTGGAAAAGGCCATTGAAGGCAAGAACTCCATCATGCCCACAGTGGTGCGCGAGTCCTCCAGCCCCTACAAGTGGAGCATTGGCGAGGCCCCATTGAGTGAAGTGGCCAACGTGGAGAAGATGATGCCCATGGACTTCATCACCGACGATGGCTTCGGCATCACCGACGCCTGCAAAGAGTACCTCTACCCGCTGATTCAGGGCGAGGCCTACCCCCCTTACAACGACAACGGTATGCCAGATTACGTCACCCTGAAGAACATTCTGGTGCCGAAGAAGCTGGCCGACTTCGAGCTGAAGTAATCAGCCCATAGAAAATTTCAGGGGACCAGACGGTCCCCTCTTTTTTGTTTATTGACCGGGATCAAAGCAGTACCGGTTCAAAGAAACGAGAGTATTCTGCCGGATCAGTCGCCCTGAACCGGCCTGATGGGGATGCCTGCGGCTATACGCGCAGGCGAACAACAATAGAGCTGTTCTCATAGATAAAGAAGCAGGAGATAAGTTATGACAGGTGGACTCATGTTTGCCTTAGCCTGTGCCATCGCGGCACTGGTCTACGGCATCGTCTCAGTGAAGTGGATTCAGTCCCAACCGGACGGAACCGACCGGATGAAAGAGATCTCCATGGCCGTGCAGGAAGGTGCTCAGGCCTATCTCAACCGCCAGTACACCACCATCGGCATGGTCGGTGTCGTCGTCTTCATCGCCCTCTGGTTTGCCCTTGGCATGGCCACCGCCATCGGCTTCGCTGTTGGCGCCATCCTCTCCGGCGCTGCCGGTTACATCGGCATGAACATCTCCGTCCGTTCCAACGTGCGCACGGCACAGGCGGCCAACCACGGCCTCAACGCCGCCCTGCAGGTCGCCTTCCGCGGTGGCGCCATCACCGGCATGCTGGTGGTCGGCCTGGGTCTGCTCGGCGTCGCCGGCTACTACGCCATCCTGGTGAACATGGGGGTCGAGGATCCCCTGCATCCCCTGGTCGGCCTGGCTTTCGGCGGATCGCTGATCTCCATCTTCGCCCGACTCGGTGGCGGCATCTTCACCAAGGGTGCTGATGTCGGCGCCGACATCGTGGGCAAGGTCGAGGCCGGCATCCCCGAGGACGATCCGCGCAACCCGGCGGTGATCGCCGACAACGTGGGCGACAACGTGGGTGACTGCGCCGGTATGGC
>CAZJCM010000012.1:0-73162 GCA_964544655.1 uncultured Sedimenticola sp.
TGCATGGCAGAACTACCTTTGCCAAAAACTGTGCATACATTCGTGTGACGAACCAGAAAAAGTTGGGCGTATGCATGTGGTGAGAGCTTGAGCTCGTATTATGAGAACGAGCTGTTACGCAATCATTTCCGTATACATAGAGACTGTTTCAAATTGTTACAGTGATAACTGCATGTGGAAGAGAACGTTACCTCTTTATCTTCTACTCCTATCATTTCATTAACTATCTTCACAGAAGATACATAAATTTTCCTCATTTCTGTCTGGCCAACGGGGTCCACCTCTATTCGAATTCGCTGATGGCAGATGGTATGTCCGGCCGCAACGCCCCGACGGCTGAAATGCCGTCGGGTGTGATGCATGGGGTCAGAACCAGGCGCGTATCCCAATAACAAAGCGGAGGTCATCTGCCGCTTCTCCGGCTGCTTCTGCATAATCCGCCGTGTCACCGAGTTTTTTCTCCCAGTTGATGCCGATATAGGGAGCGAATTCACGCCTTATTTCGTAGCGTAGCCTGAGCCCCAGTTCCATGTCTGAGAAGCCGGAGCCGATGCCAACCTCGGGGTCGTCCTTACTGAAGAGATTGAACGATAATTCGGGTGACAGGATCAGCCGCTGGGTCAAGAGATAGTCATATTCCGCGTCCAGTCGTGCGTTCAGCCGGCCCGATTCACCGATGAAGATACCGGCATCAACATCGATGAAATAGGGTGACAACCCCTTCATGTTGATTGCCAGCCAGTCACGGTTTGGTTGCGGTCGGATATCCCGTCGCCAGCCCAGTTGTATGTCCCAGAAAGGGGAAACGGCGCGGCTGTAGAGCAGCTGAACCTCGGCTGAATCGATGCTGCCATTGACGGCCTGGCCCTCGGTCTTGATCCACGCCTTGTTCAGATCCTTTCCCATCCATCCTTCCGCGCTCCAGGCAAAGGGTGTGTCGTTAGCATCAGGCCTCAGCTCCAGCTTATCCACGCTGAGCATGTACAGCAGAGGATCGTCTCCTTTGCCCGCTGCATGAGCCATTCCACCAATCACTAGGGAAAGTGCGGCGATTACTGATCTCATTCTGATATTCTTGTTCCTCATACCACGTCCACCCGTCGAAACATTCCCAGCATGTGATAGAGCAGGTGACAATGGAATGCCCAACTGCCTCTGGCATCCACATCGACCCGATAGGATATGCGTGCCCCGGGTTGGACCACGACGGTATGTTTTCGCGCTATCCGTTGACTGCCTCCGGTCTCCAGATCGCTCCACATACCATGCAGATGCATGGGATGGCTCATCATGGTGTCGTTGACAAAGGTGATCCTGAGTCTTTCGCCATAGCGGAACTTCAGCGGCTCGGCATCCGCATATTTGATCCCGTCGACGGACCACATGTATCGCTCCATGTTGCCTGTCAGATGCAGTTCCAACTCCCGATCCGGGTCTCGCTGGTCGGGCGTTGGGTCGAGGCTTTTCAGGTCTGCATAGGTTAAGACCCGGCGGCCGTTGTTCCTAAGGCCAACGCCAGGATCATCGAGGCGATACATGGGACTGGAGGATCGCATGTCCACCTGCGGGCCGTACTCGGTAGACTTGTGTATGACCGGCGGGTTGATGTTTGTTCCCTTCATCTTCGATGACTGCATGGTGCCCATGTCCATGGATGACTGGGTGGAGGCACCCATCATTGGCATGCCCTCGTGTTTCGCCATCTTCATCTGTGAAGTGGACATACTGCCGTTGCTCATATTCATACTGGATTTTCTCATTGGTGCTTCTCCACCCGAATCAATCATGCCGCTCATTGTGCCGGTCATCGAATGAGCCATGCCCATGTCCATCATGGTGAGATTAGGCACGGGATCGAGTGCCGGTACATCGGACTGAAGCGCCCTGTTTGGTGTCAGCGTACCTCTCGCGTAGCCGCTCCTGTCACTCGATTGGGCAAACAGGGTATAGGCCCTGTCGCCGTCAGGGGTGACGATCACGTCGTAGGTTTCGGCTACACCGATGCGGATCTCATCCACAGACACGGGTTCGATATTCTGGCCGTCGGCTGCTACCACCGTCATCTTCAGGCCGGGAATCCGCAGGTCGAAGAAGCTCATGGCGGCACCATTGATTAGCCGCAGGCGCACTTTTTCCCCGGGTTTGAAGAGGCAGGTCCAGTTGGATGCAGGGGTGTGCCCGTTCATGAGGTAGGTATAGGTATAGCCACTGACGTCGGCGAGATCTCGCTGACTCATACGCATCTGATTCCACATCTTACGGTCATTCCAGGTTCTGGAAATCCCTTTTTCACTGATCTCGCGCCACAGATCGCTGCCTGTTCGCTCATTGAAGTTGTAGTATCCGCCGGATTTCTTCAGCTTGGCATAGATGTCGATCGGGGATTCCTCACTCCAGTCAGACAGCATGACCACGTAATCACGGTCGTAAGAGAAGGGCTCTGGCTCTATGGGATCGATGATGATCGGGCCGTAGAGTCCGGTTTGTTCCTGAAATCCAGAATGGCTGTGATACCAGTAGGTGCCACTCTGCTGCACTTTGAATCGGTAGTTGAAGCTTTGGCCTGGCTCAATGCCATCGAAGGCGATGTCCGGTACACCATCCATATCGGTTGGCAGAATGATACCGTGCCAGTGGATGGAGCTGGATTCCGGCAGGTGGTTGCGTACTCGGATGGTGACCGTCTCTCCCTCCTTCCAACGCAGGATCGGCGCCGGAAGTGACTCATTTACCGTAGTGGCAGCGACGGCTTTTCCGGTCAGGTTGATCAGTTGATGACCAATGGACAGATCGAATCGGTTGCCGCGCAGGGTTTGCAGGTCATGCTGCGGGCCGGAAGCGAACGATGATGTACTGCTGAGACCCAGGCCGGCAAGAGCACTTCCTGCCGCAAGGCCATGAACGAATTGCCGACGGCGAAGGTCGATGCCGGCTGTTGGAAAATTGTTTGCTCGAATGCTCATATGTTGGCTTATCCGGAACAGGCCTGCCGCATGCAGGTAGGCCGGCCTGTGTGTGATGGGTTTAAGGAACCTCTGATCGATTCATGGAAGGCTTTTTTCAACTGAAAGCGTCGATCTCTAGGTTGCGAATCTTGCCAATGGCTCTGCTATCTCCTGCCAGGGTGACCGCGTCCATGGTTGGGCACTGTAAAACTCCAAGGGCTCGATCAACCGTGTTTCCTGGCAAGGGATGGCAGACTCTCATGCATGCCTAACCAGGCATCCTGTTATGCATCATGCTGTCGCTGTCGTCATGGTTGTCGGCTCCGGCAACAGGCGGGGCTGCGGGCCGACCGTGAGATTCTATTTTTCTTCCGCTGTACAGCATGTCGTCCATCAGTTCCTGTCGTGGTGCTGAGCCACTCTTTGCCGGACTCCGCTCATCCATGTGAGGGACGAATCCATGCCCATACATCATGTCGCCTTCCAGGTCATTGGTGGCATTATTTGCAACGGCAATGCCGCTCATGAGAGCAACAGAGAGAAGGGTGGTAGCAAAGGTCAGTTTGATATTCATTGGTGAATCTCCTGAGTGTCAGTAGTGTGCCTGTGGCAGCAGTCATGTTTGCTTTGAAGCTGAATCCACGGATTCAGGTTGAAGCAGATCATTGTGATGATTTGAATGCATCACCCGGTTTATTGCAGTTGTTGTGCCAGTTTTGTCTCAGAAGATATTTTTTCTGTAAAAACAATGCGGTAGATTTGGTGTTGGTTGTCGAGGCAAGTCGACAGGGTGAGAAAAATGGATTGTGCGGACTTGGGGTGGGCTATGGAGTATTAAAATTTTTAACGATGTATCGAATCGCTTCTTTGTAGCGGATTGCCGTGATACATCCAGTCGACATTGTTGCTTGTGTTAGAAAGCAGCACGCGGCTACGTGCTTACATTATCCAGGCATCCTAACTACCGGCTTGTTTCTATCGGTTATCCTGCTTGAATCGAGTTGCTTCGTGTAAATGGGGCACGGTGACTCGATTTTGCGTAGCCCTGAGAAAGTCCAGTTGGGCCATAGAGGTGTCTGTCCAGTGGTTTTCAGTCACCAGAGGAGGATGGAAGCCGGATGATTATCTGTACGCCTGCCTCGTGCTGATAATGCATTCGAATATTACCACCATGTTCCTCGACCACTCGTTTGACAAGTCCCAGTCCCAGGCCTGTGCCCCTTGGCTTGGTGGTAAAGAATAGATCGAATGCTTTTTCGAGCACTTGATCATCGATCGGGTCGCTGGGATTGGATATGATCAATTGTTGATAGCCAGCCGTGTTCATCAGTCTGATATCTATCTGGTTGCCCGGCTTGCAGGCCTCAATGGCATTCTTCATGAGGTTTATCAGGGCCTGTGTCATACGGTCTTCATCTATCTGGATAGGTGGGCAGTCCCTGCAGCGGATTCGGTTCAGGGCCAGTCCATGCTTTTTCAGCAGCGGTTCCTCAAGCTGAAGTACCCGGTCGAGCAGACTATCCAGGTGCATTGGTTGATCCTGGATCTGAACTGGTCGGGTATAGTTGAGCGTCTCTGAAAGCATTTGCTCCAGGCGATCCACTTCACCTATTACCATATCGACCCGCCGCCTCTCCCTTTTACTGAGGCATTCCGACTGACTGAACCCGGAGATGGCGAATTTTAGTGAGGCCAGAGGATTTCGCATCTCATGTGAGAGAATCGAGGCTGTTTTTCCTATTGTTGCGAGTCGGGTTTTTTCGACAATTTCCTGGTTTGCAGCCTTCAGCTCATCGGTGCGCTGATTTACCGTCTGCTCCAGCTTCTGTTCATATTGGCGCCCGAAGCTTCTCACGGTGATGAAACCCAGCAATATGATCAATCCATACGTAATAAAAAGTACACCATCCAGATGCCAGTGCAGATCTTTGAGAAAACCAGAAAGCTGACCCAGATCGGTGGTGATTCCAATCACCCATTCCGCTTCCTTGTTTTTTTGATTTTCGATACTGTGAAGATTGATCAAGGAGATAGAGCCGGATTCTGTGGCGACCCAGCCAGGACCACTCCAGCCTTCGGTAGAGGGATATGGATCTCCATTCAGTCTGTGAATCTGCCAATTGAAAAGATTTTGGTCTGGCCGTTCCTTTGATGGGATGCCAGTCGTTCCTGCGACTATGACGCCATCCCTCGCCCGTGCAAGAAAGATGCTGGTTCGAAATACCTTTGCCAGATCGGACTGGCGCTTGAAATAGCTGATGAATTCATCGGGATCGGCGTTCTCTGCAAGTCGCTCGGTCAATCGTGGAACCATGCCGTTGAGGATGTCTATATTGTGTTCGATTCCGTGTTTGATCACCCGGTCCTCCAGGAACTGGATGATATGCCTCGTGCCAATAAAGCCGATGACCGAGACAACCAGAGTCAAGGCGATGAAGCTGACGGTAGTGAGTCTTGTCGGATACCACTTTGATCGATTACGCATTGAAGGTGCTCATACAGGTCGACTCACCAGTGGCCAGCTGGCAGCCAAGGGAAATATCGGATATCCAGTGAAATTATTGGTATATGACATATAGCTCCGCGCAGGAACGAACCGGGAGGAGGGTGGTCTCATTGTTGCATAATCGTAGGGTCTGTTTGCAGTTTACAGATAGTGCCTCATGAGATTGTTACAGGTGAAAAAAGTTCTGTAATTGTTTGGTTGGTAGAAGATTCAGCCGTGGACAAATAAAAATCTGTCTGTTTCTGGTTGGTTTTAGAGCGAATATGAGGTCTACTCGCGTTCATATTCGTTTATTCATAGCCAAATCACTCAGTTCGTTGGCCCTTCTCGCTTCAGACCATTCATTCCGAATGATCGCCAAAGTTCTTTACATTGGTATGGCTGATTGAAAAAGAGCCGCCACTATGACCAACAGGTAGATCGAGCAAATCTGGAGAATAGATAGTATGTCGGAAGTACTGGTAGTGGAAGACGATGAGACGCTCTGTGAGTTACTTGCCATGCATTTGGAGGAGACCGGACACCAGCCGTATGCCGCACATTCCCTGGAGGAGGCAAGGAAACTGTTGCTGAATGAGTCCATCGATGCCGTATTGCTGGACCAGCAGTTACCGGATGGATTCGGCCTCGACCTGCTGGGTGAGATCAAGGAGATGGATGCATCTGTGCCGGTCATCGTAATGACCGGTGTGACGGACAACACCCTCGTGATAGAGGCTATGAAGCTGGGGGCCTATGATTTTATTCGCAAACCCATGGATCAGCTGGAACTGGAGACGACACTGGCCAATGCGTTGCGTACCTATCGACTCTCCAGGAAGGTGTCTGCCATCACAGCCGAAGGTGACTATCAGGTCGACCTGGGCCAGATCGTCGGTTCGAGCCCGGCTATCACTCAATTGTGTAAGACAGTGGGTAGTGTTGCCTCGTCCAAGGCGAGTGTGCTCATAACTGGAGAAAGTGGTACCGGGAAAGAAGTAGTGGCCAAGGCCATTCATCACCATTCAGGGCGCAGCGGACTGTTTCTGGCGGTCAATTGCTCCGCCATCGTGGAGAATCTGCTGGAGAGTGAGCTGTTTGGCCATGAAAAAGGCAGCTTCACCGGTGCGGATCGCCGCAAGGAAGGTAAGTTTGAGATGGCTGCCGATGGGACATTGTTTCTTGATGAATTGGGCGAACTGCCTTTCTCCCTGCAGGCCAAACTGCTCAGGGTACTACAGGAAGGTACCTTCGAGCGGGTGGGTGGTAATCAGTCATTGCTATCATCGGCCAGAATAATTGCTGCGACCAACCGGAACCTGAAGGATATGGTTGCCGAAGGGACCTTTCGCGAAGACCTCTATTATCGGCTCAATGTGGTCAATATTCACCTGCCGCCACTACGGGAGCGGATGGAGGATCTGCCGCTCCTGACAGAGCACCTGCTGAAAAAAGTGAATGCACGCCTGCACGGATCCGTGCGTGCACTGTCAGAGTCAGCCTGGCGCTGTCTCAGGGAATACGAGTGGCCGGGCAATGTGCGTGAACTGGAAAATATACTCACCCGCGCCTCTGTATTGTGCAGGGGGGAGACGATTACTCCGGACCTGCTGGGAATCAACCCCGGCTGGAAGGGGGACGGAAGTGGTGCTGAAGCCTCCAATGGTTCGATGGATACAGAACTGCTCTCTCTCGATGAGTTGGAGGCACGGCATGTGGAAAAAATTCTGAATTATACCCGTTGGCACAAGGGCCGTACCTGTGAGATTCTGGGTATCTCGCGCCCCGCCCTTGAACGCCGGATTGCCAAATACGGGCTGGATAAATAATAATCCAAGAAATATCAACAAATAATAATATGCCGATATTTCTATCGACTTGTCTTTCTCTTTCAAAGATATTTCCATATTTTTTCTCATCTCTTGCTGCCAGGGTGAACTTTTCTGCTAGAGATACGTCCAACGCTGTGTTGTTAAGCGCCTCAATTAATGAGCCTATGACCGATGAGCTGTATCCTGAAAAACTCTCTCGTTCTCGTGCTGTCGCTGATCATGGTGTTGCTACCGCTCCGTTATGCGTATAGCGGCGCTATGGATACAGCGTCTGGCGACCATGCGGACATGGCTGCTTCGATGCCAGGCTGCTCCAGTCTGGTTATGAAGGCCGGTGAACAGGATAACCCGGTCTGCCCAGGGCATGATCTGGATGGAAAGGATTTAAACGACTGCTGCTGGGATCACTGTGGAAGCTCCGCCCAGCTACTTGGTAGCATGGAACTTAGCCTCCATATTTCATCTTCATACCTTCATTTTCAGGACTTCTCCCTGAAATATTCAGATATCTTTCTTTCCCCGGGGCATCGGCCCCCATTAAATATCTCCTGACCATCTGCGTTGCGCCTTCGTGCGCCGGGTTTTGCGTGGCCTGAAGGCCCGTTCACAGGAGAACAACCAATGAAGTTACATTGCTCTGACAGGGTTTATACTCTGTGTCTGGTCATGGGCATCAGGCAATGACGCTTCAACAATTTTTCATTCCAAAGATAAAGGGGTTTAAGCGATGTATGGATTTTCGATCAGTCAAAAGGGTGAGTTTAGTGATGTACAGCAGCGTGTCGTGGAAGCGCTGAAAACGGAGGGGTTCGGCATTCTCAGTGAGATCGATGTGCAGGCGGCTATGAAGGAAAAACTGGGCGAAGAGATGCCGCCTTACAAGATCCTGGGGGCCTGTAATCCGCCTTTTGCTCATCGAGCCTTACAGGCAGAACCCGATATCGGGTTGTTGCTCCCTTGCAATGTGGTAATACGTGCTGACAACGAAGGGGCGATAACCGTTTCATTCATGGATCCGAAATCAGTTCTGACCCTGGTAGATCGCGACGATGTCGCTGAGTTGGCCGCAGAGGTGCGTGATCGCTTGATACGGGTCAAGCAAGTTCTTGAACAACAGGATAAATGAACATATAGCAGTCGAATCCAAGAGGTTGGATCGTTCAGTAAAGAGCCAAGCGGTAGTAGCCTTGAGTGACCTCTGATCAATTCAGGGAATGGCGTCTTGTGGCTGGAATCGCCCATCTCTGCGTTGTGAATCTTGCCAATAGTCCTGCTATTGGCTGCCATTCACGCCTTGATTTGGAAAATTTCATGCCTCAAGCCGCCTATCCCAGAATTGATCAGAGATTCCCTAAAGGCATCAACTGGAAAAAGAGGTAGAGAAATATGTTTTCTAACAGGGTATCAATGGGGATTCCCCGGTCGTTTATGGCGCTACTGGCATCGCTGGCAGTGCTGGGAGGCATGCCGCAAGAAGTATCGGCAGAGGGTGTTGATCAGGGGGCCGTTGCCCAGGAAGTAAGAAAGGAGATGCAGCGTTTGATCCAGGGGGGGGGGCTGGATGCCGCTATCGAACGCGGCATAGAGAACTATATCCGCAAACAGCGCGCGCTGGCCAGGAAACAGAACGCCCGTTCCAAATCCAACAATGCACGCAATCTTCGCCCGGTCTCGCCCAGTCGCGATCATATTGCCGGTAACCCTGATGCTACCATCACCCTGGTGGAATATTCAGATTTCGAATGCCCGTTCTGCAAGCGCTTTCATCCAACGGTCAAGAAGCTCATCGAGAACAATGGAGGCAAGGTCAACTGGGTCTACCGTCATTTTCCGTTGGCATTTCACAATCCTGGTGCCCAGAAGCAGGCTGAGGCCTCGGAGTGTGCGGCAGAGATTGGGGGCAATGATGCCTTCTGGCGCTATTCGGATCTGATCTACGGTCGCACTCGCTCCAATGGCAACGGCTTCCCTGTGGATGGCCTGGTGCCTTTGGCGGGAGAGATTGGGCTGGATACTGCTTCGTTCAAAAAATGCCTCGACAGCGGCCGCATGGCAACACGTGTCGGTGAAGACTACGACGATGGGGTCAAGGCCGGTATCAGCGGTACCCCGGGCGTCATACTATTGAATCAGGAAACTGGCGAAGTTATCCCGATGGCTGGGGCCGTGCCGGTGCAACAACTGCAGGCTGCGGTAGACAGGCTGGTTGCGTCCGGCAATGCCACAGACAAGGGACAATAAGGCATGGGAATCACGATGTGAAGACAGGAGTCAGCAGAACCGGGGCAATGGAAAGCGCCCGCCCTGATCGGGAAACGTCAAAAGCAACAATCATCACCCTTTTCCGAGGCTGAAAAATGATGGATCTCCCTTCCGTTTCGCTGTTTGCAGCGTTTCTCGCCGGTATTATTTCATTTCTATCGCCTTGTGTGCTGCCGCTGGTACCTGGGTATGTCTCCTACATAGTAGGACATACCCCTGAGCAGGTGCAGGGCCGGCGTGATGGCCGGGAACTGATGTCGGCACTCGTTGTCAGCCTTTTTTTTGTTTTTGGCTTTACCGCAGTATTCATCGCCTTGGGCGCCAGTGCCTCCGCTATTGGTCGGCTTTTTGCAATCTATCGTTATGAGGCAAATATTGTAGGTGGCGGCATTATCATCATGTTCGGCCTCTATATGACTGGCCTGTTCAAATCGGCTCTGCTATCCCGGGATATCCGTTTCAATGTGGATATGAAGGGGGGACGTTCGCTGTCAGCCTTTGTCATGGGACTGGCATTTGCATTCGGCTGGACGCCTTGTATCGGCCCCATTCTAGGGGCCATCCTTGCCATGACCGCGGTCTCCACCACCGTAGACAGTGGTATGCTGTTTCTATCCGTCTATTCACTGGGACTGGGCGTTCCCTTTCTGTTGACCGCACTGTTCACCAGTCGGATGGTGACCCACATGAATCTTTTCCGCCGCATCGGACGCCCGCTACATATCGGGGCGGGAATACTTCTGATCATCATGGGTATTGCCATGATCACCGGTTATCTTTCGATGTTTGGAATATGGCTGCTCAACACCTTTCCTTTTCTGCTCAATATTGGATGACGCCAATACGGCCAAGCGCGTGAGACCACTGCCAAATTCTTTGCTGGGCATAGTCAAAAAATTTTCCAGTCGCATCGCGTTGTTTCTGACCTGAATGAATCAGAGGTTCTTTATCGGAACGTTGAATTTTTTATCGTTCTGTTTTTTTCTATTTCGATATTTTTATTCAAATAGCTGATCTAAGATACATAAGGCATTGAAATTATTATGATAAACGGTCTTATCTGGAATTGGCACGGTAACTGCTTTTTTTCGACTGACCATGACAATGGTCTTTTATATTGATTTCAGCAGATCACAACAGTTATGAGAGGAAATAGACAGATGAGAATCATAGAAGCAGTAGCTGTATCCGTTCTTGCGACGACGTTTTCATTTGGTGCGATGGCGGAGGCCAATCACCATCCGGAAAAGGGTGCAGAAGGGATGTCTTCATCGATGACTATGGGTGGTGCAGCAATGCCGATGGGGAAAGAGGGAATGAAAGGAAGTGCCAGTATGGGAATGATGGCGCCAGAGAAAATGAAAAAGATGCAGGAAATGATGAAGCTGCATATGAAGAACATGGAACAGGGCCAGGCCAATATAGAGGCGCTGTTGAAAGAACTGGTGGCGATGCAGAAGGCTGGATGACCACTATGATATCAACGAAGGAGATTGTATCAATGCGGCGAATAGTTTTCACCATGTTCACGCTGAGTATCTCAGGATCCGCCCTTGCCGGGGGTATGCATATGCAAAGTTCGGAGGGTATGGGGCACATGGAAAATGCAGGGGGGATGGAGAATCATAACTCCCACTGGGTTTCACCCGAAGGGGCAGCTCAACGAATCAATCCGATCAAGCGGGATGTCAGCTCGATAACTCGTGGTGCTTCGCTGTTTGCTGAAAACTGCGCTTCCTGTCATGGACAAAATGCAACCGGGGATGGTCCGGCAGGGATGGCATTGAACCCACGGCCAGCCAATCTGAGGAAGATGTCTGGCCAACATCCGGATGGTGATTTTGCCTGGAAGATCGCAAACGGCAGAGGTGCCATGCCAGCCTGGAAGAAAACACTGGGGGAAGATCAGATATGGGATTTGACCAACTACATCCAATCTCTGTCTGTAACTGAAAAGTCACAGGATGATGGAGTGGCTGAACAAATGAAGGCGCTTTCCGATGAGGATCATGGGCATGGCGGGGATACATGATAAGGCTTGAGTGTGAACCAGTCGCTGTTCTTCGAAGACTGATTGGCCGGTGAATCTTATGTCTGCCCCAATGTTGCGCCCGGGAATGTGGTGATCGTGCCGAGATGGTCATTCTCAGCCGGATTTTACGAATGACATCCCAGTCATTCGCCTGGCAGGCCAGCCTTCCGCTGTTCGGCATCGCACCAGGGGATGCCGTCAGATTCAGGAAATACCGGCTAGGGACGGCCAGATTGGTGCCAGGGCGCGGTCAACAGTGGCTGGTCATATTTCGTTACCTGCTAATATCCCTAAAAAATTATATATATATATCTCAATGATGGTGTGCCGTTCTGCATGTGATCGGGCGCAATATTGAGGCAGTTTCCCGTATCCACGCAGGCGGCCTACTATCGGTAACCATTGTTGGGGATGCCGGTAAACTAATGAACTTGTCGCTCTATATGAAGCTGTTGTCAGCCTGTTTGGTCACGAAAGATCGGACACACTCTCGCAAAGTGGCAACGGCGTCAGGAGATTCCGTTTGGTCCTGCAGGCAGTGCCGGGTGATGTTGACCCGCATATCTGTGCCCCCAGTCCAGACACCAGGATCTCAGAGTTCCCTATTAAGGAACCCCTGATTAATTCTGGGACAGGTGGATTGTGGAATGAAATGGCCCAGATCAAGGCGTGAATCGCAGCTAATAGCAGGTCTATTGGCAAGATTTACAACGCAGAGATGGGTGATTTAAGCCGCAAGACGCCGTTCCATGAGTTGATCAGAGGTTCCTTAATTTTTAATCCTGTGAGAAGAGTTAATGAAATATTTCGTAAAGCTACTACATTTCCGGTCGATAGGTGAATGCAGCAGCAAATAATAAGAATTGGCATATCTTCGCTACTTGATGGTTTTATAGCCGTAAGGGCAGTTAATTTAAGTAACCTCTGATCAATTGATTGAACAGAGGTTCCTTAATTGGTGGCGACTTCAGTGAATATGCCAGCAACGGTTACGCTTTTTAGAAAGCGGCGGGAAATTATATCCTCAAGGTTTATTACAGGACACTGATGATGAATATATCTGATAACAGGAAAATGTCCCGGCGTTTTCTGCTATTGACGGTCTTATTGGCAGTCGTTGTCGTGATTGAAGGCAGCGTGATCATGGTGGATAACATGGCAATTACCAGTCAATCCATCCAACTCGCCGAAAACAAAATTCCTATCCTCAACAAGGCCCACAAGCTAAAGCTGTCAGTGGTCCAGGTTCAGCAGTGGCTGACCGATATCAGCGCCACACGCGGTCGCGATGGACTGAACGACGGTTTTGAGGAGGCGGAGAACAACGCCAGGGAGTTCAGGGCATTGCTCAACGAACTCATGGCGCTTGATAGTGAACATGCTGAGCGTTATCAGGCGATGCTTCCGGTTTTCGATGCCTATTACAATGCCGGTAAACAGATGGCACAAGCCTATATCGATGAGGGTCCTGCTGGCGGCAATCAGATGATGTCGAAGTTTGATGAGGTTGCCGCAATGATGGCAGAACAGGTGGATGGTTTCCTTGCGAGGGTTGAAGCGGAAGCTGCCGCCGTGCTGTCGAAGCAACAGAAATTAGCAGCATCAACTGGGCGCATGATCGTTATCGGTTCCCTGATCATCCTGCTGTGCATTGGTTTCGTATACCTTATCGTGTCACGGGCATTGGCCTATCTGCCCAAGGTTGTGGCGGAGCTGAAACGGGTAGCCGAGGGTGACCTGACCTCCTCCATCGATGTTACTCGTGAGGATGAAATAGGTGATCTGATGCGCGGATTGCAGTCCATGCAGAAGCGGTTGCTGGAGACAATTTCGCATATCAACGCCACGACCGCACAACTATCCACGGCGGCAGAAGATGTGTCCGTGGTAACAACACAGACCAGCACCAATATTCAGAAGCAGCAATCCGAGACGGAACAGATAGCTACGGCGATGAACGAAATGAATGCCACTATGCGCGAGGTGGCTGAGAGTGTCGGCAATACATCCGCCGCTGCCAATGGGGCAAATGCCGAAACCGCGAAGGGACGCGAGGTCGTGGAAGCGGCGGTGCATGGGATCCAGCAACTGTCTGGACAGATTGAAAACGCTGCGGAGGTCATTGCTCATGTAGAGAAAAATAGTGAGAACATAAACACAGTGCTGGATGTGATCAAGGGGATTGCAGAGCAGACCAACCTGTTGGCGTTGAATGCTGCGATCGAAGCTGCCCGTGCTGGTGAGCAGGGTCGCGGATTTGCCGTAGTGGCGGATGAGGTGCGCATCCTGGCAGGCCGGACACAGGAGTCTACTGCAGAGATCAACCAGATCATCGAGAAACTCCAGTTAGGTTCCCGCAATGCCGTGCAAGCGATGAATCAGAGTCGGGAACTGGCCAAGTCCGTTGTCGACCAGGCCGCTCTGGCAGGGTCTTCATTGACGACTATCGCCGAATCCGTATCACGCATCGATGAAATGAGCACCCAGATTGCAACAGCTGCTGAAGAACAGAACGCCGTGGCGGAAGATATGAACCGCAATATCGTTCAGATTCACGACATGGCGACACAAAACGCCTCAGGTGCCCATCAAACTTCCTTGGCCGGGCAAGACCTGGCGCGCATGGCCTCGGAACTACAACGATTGGTTGGGCAGTTCAGGGTGCAAGGAGAAGCAGTTTAGTCTGTGGACTTGCAATGGAATGCAGACATTCCAATCTCCGAATTTTACAGATCCACCCGCTAATTCTGGTCCTGTAAATGCTGTGCACCTTTAGCTATCTCTCCCGGCTTCCAGTTGCGTATAGGGCGGGTCCATTTAATGGCGGCATTTTTCAGCCCCATATAGAGCAGTTTCATTATTGAGTTATCATTTGGCAAGGCTCCACGATTTTAAGTATCTTTCGAAAGGTGTAGGTCGGGGTCTCAATTGCATTGGTTGTGTAGATCACCCGTTGGATCTCTGGTGGATAATCGAAGAACACTGTTAGCCGTTGACAGTCATCACGACAGCTGGGACGATACGGTCGCCCTACAGACAAACGCGATATATTTAGAGGAAATGAAGACTGAACCGAGCACGGATTCGATCTCCCTCCGGCCGAAGGTTAAATCAGGTGAAACCATTGCTCAGGCTGCTGTAGCGGCCTGTCTCGATCGTGCGCTGAACTATTGTCTTACGCTGGTATTGCTTAGTGCGTCACTCTTGCCTGGTTGGGCATCTGCGGAGGTCATAACCGGCAAGGATGCACAGACCGGCTTACGCACTTGGGAATGGAAACAGGCGGGCATCTCAGTCCAATTGGTGCAGCGCCTGCCAGACCAAACCCGGGCATTTTTTCAGGGGCGCGGGTTTTCCAGTGCAGATGCAGATATCATCGGCCGGGCCTGTGTTTTTCAGACTATCTTTCGGAACGATGGCAAACAACATTTGACCTACGATCTGAATGACTGGCGGATCACCTATCAGGGTAGAGACCTTCCTCTGCTGACCAAGGAGCGCTGGAACGAGAGGTGGGAGTCTGGGGCGGTGAGCAAGGCCGCCCGTATCGCTTTTCGCTGGTCGTTTCTGCCTACCCATCAGACGTTTGAGCCTGGTGACTATAACTGGGGTATGACCAGCTTTGGTCTTCCACCAGGAGAGTCATTCGATCTTGCCCTGGTTTTAACCGCTGATGGAAAAATCATTACCGGCCGGATACCGGGAATCGTCTGCACTGAGGATAAGCCATGAGGAACTGCTCAATATCCAGGATACTGATATCCCTTATTCTGCTTGCCCTGTCGCAGTTCTCGCACGCCCAGCAGGCAGGGAAGGGGCTTGCACAGATGCCCGGCAGACCGCTGGCGACCGATTTCGTATTGACCGATCTGGATGGCAAGCAACACCGGCTCTCGGATTACCGGGGACAGGTGGTCATTATTAATTTCTGGGCCACCTGGTGCCCGCCCTGCCGGGCAGAGATGCCTTCCATGCAGCGTGCCTGGGAACAGTTGAAAAAAGCGGGCATTGTGATGCTCGGTATCGACGTGGGTGAGGATGAGGATACTATCTTTCAGTTTACCGCCAATTACCCGGTAGAATTCCCACTGCTGATGGATCTGGACTCCAAGGTCATCGATCAATGGCCGGTACTGGGGTTGCCTACGACTTTCGTGGTGGATACCGAGGGCAGGATTGCCTATCGTGCCATTGGGGGAAGAGAGTGGGATGAGCCGGAACTGCTGGCTTTGGTGCGGGCGCTCAAACAGTAACAAGCCCCACAAACAAAGCCACGGGCATCCATGCAGGCGCCGCAAAGCAGGACCTCTCCTTTACGGATAACAGACTTGGGTGCCAGCTTGATATTGTAAAGCCCCAGGGGGGCGGCCTGCCCGCGTTTGGCGCAGACGATCGCATCGGCCATCAGAAACACCGTGACCTTTGCGTCCGTGTTGCTCAAGGCCTTGGCCAGGCGCAGACCGATGTAGCTGCGTTCGGTGCCGATGCTGGGTCATTCAAAATGATCAGGATATTCATGATGTACTCCTGGTATATGGATGCCAGTGAAAAGTCACTGTGGCATCAACCGAACAAGACGCTCTTGATCAGGATGTAGCTGGCGACGAGCATCAGAAAGCCGCCGAAGCCTTTCTTCAGGTGATCCCCATGCAATCGATGGCTCAGCTGGCTCCCGACGACGCTGCCGGCGATGGCAATGGCGGTGAAGACGGCCATCAGCCCATAGTCAACGGGCACGGATCCGGCATAGCCAGCGAATCCGGCGAAGGATTTCAGGGCGACGATGCTCAACGAGGTGCCGACCGCACGCTTCATGGAGAGCCCCGACAGCAGCACCAGGGCAGGGACGATCAGAAAGCCGCCGCCCACACCGACGACACCGGTCAGGATGCCGACGCCGATGCCGTGCAGGGCGATGTGACCATAGTGGGGCTCTTCGCAATCACCGCTTTCACATTCGATCACGGCGGCGGCCCCGACGGACCTGTGATGCTGGGGTCTCGGCTTGAGCATCTTCCAGGCGGCGGCATACATCACCACCGCAAACAGGCCCAGCTGGATCACTACCGGGGTGATGACGCCGAGCAGGGCGCCGGCATAGGTTCCGGCCACGCCGAACAGTCCGAAGATGGCCGTTACCTTCAGGTTCACATTGCCGCGCTTCCAGTGCTGCAGGGCGGTAATGGTGGCGGTGACGGCGACGATCCCCAGGCTCATGGCGATGGCCGACTTCGGCTCCACGTCCAGCAGGTAGAGCAGGGCCGGCATGGTGATGATGGAGCCGCCGCTGCCGAATATGCCGAGCAGCAGGCCGGTGGCGAGACCTGCGATGATGACCGATAGTGACACTATTGAATCTCCTGTACAGGACCTGGGGCCTTGGTTTCTGTGCGCACCGGCAGAGCCTCTCTGTTCCACTGCGTCATCCCGCCGGTCACCACATGAACATTGTTGAAGCCCTGTCTGCCGAGGATCTGGGCGGCCTTTCTGGAGCGACGGTCCGTGGTGCAGATGAGCGCGACGGGGCTTTCCTGATGAGGCGAGAGTTCCTCTAGCCGGGATTCGAGGTCTTCCAGGGGGATATTGCGGGAGCCGGCGATATGTCCCAGTTCCCCCGAGTAGTCATCGACACTTCGAACATCCAGCAGAAGCAGGTCGCTTCCCTGCTCCAGGCGTTCACGCAACTCATCGATCTCCAGGGTGGGCCCCTGTCTGAGGCGGGCGATGAGGCGGGGCAGGAAGGCCGCCAGCGCCAGCAGTGCCAGCGCCAGCAAAGCCTTCTGGATTAGACCTTCGCCACCGGCCACCGCTTCGCGACCCGCATACCCGAGATAGGTGTAGGCGGCGGCGCCCGGCAGCATGCAGATATAGGTGGCGATCAGATAGTGAGACAGGCGGATGCGGGTCAGGCCAAGGGCGTAGTTGAGCAGGTTGAAGGGAAACAGCGGCACCAGCCGCACGAAGGCGACGAAGTGCCAGCCCTCTTTCTCCACTCCTTCCTTCAACCGTTTGAGCCGCCCGCCGGTCTTCTGCTCCACCCAGTCGGAGGCCAGGTAGCGGGCTAAGAGAAAGGCCAGCATTGCGCCGATGGTGGCACCGGTGAGATTGTAGAAGGTGCCGAGCACCGGCCCGAACAGGACCCCGCCCGCCAGGGTCAATACGGATCCTGGAAGGAACAGTACAGTGCCGATGGCGTAGATGGCCATGAACAGCAGGGGGGCGGCGGTCCCCGCCTGCTGGATCCACTGCTGCAGGGCAGCTGCATCCAGGCGGTCCCGGTAGAGGATGGCCAGGCCGATGCCCAGCGACAGCAGGACGAGCAACAGCCAGCGGAGCCCCCGGCTTTTCATCGCTCCTGCCCCACCTTTCCGAGAATCCAGTCAATCCAGCTCATGGGCCGCTATCCTCCAGTCTCTGTTAAAATTTTCAGGAATTATATATATTCAATAGAACTCTTGAATAATTGAATATCAATTCAGGGCCTATGTCAACCGGAAACTTCAAACACGACCTGTTCAACCAGTTCGCCCGGGTCGCCAAAGCAATGAGCAGCGGCTACCGGCTGGAGCTTCCGGAGTTCCTGGCCCAGGGGGAGCGCAGCGTGGATGCCCTGTCCCGGGTCTCGGGCCTGACGGTGGCCAATACCTCCCAGCATCTGCAGCATCGCCGGCAGGCGGGCCTGGCAGTGAACCGCAAGGGGGGGCGCAAGGTCTTTTACCATTTGAGTGGAGATGACGTGGTGGCGCTGCCTGGATCCCTGAGAGAGGTGGCCGAGCGCCATCTGGCCGATGTCGACCGCCTCGTGGACGACTATCTGAAGTTGAAGGGCAGCCTGGAGCCGGTGCCGGCGAAAGAACTGTTGAAACGGACCAAGGACGGTTTGATCACCGTGCTGGATGTCCGGCCGCCGGAAGAATATTCAGCAGGCCACCTGCCCGGGGTCTCATCAGATCCCGCAGCAGATTGAATTCACGTTCACCGATCCAGCGCCGCGGGGTGTGTGATACCAGGCCACACAGGCTGCTGGACCGGTAATGCCCGTCATCGTTGACTATTCATCCATGAACTCGACAGCGCGTTCCACCAGGTCTTCCATATAGAGATCCCGGAACCAGTGGTCGGCGCCGTCCATCACTTCCAGTTCAATGGCACCGGCCCTGGACATGGATTCAAGCTTTTTGTCCAGCCCCTTGACTACCTGGTCCTCCGTGCCGGCGAAGATCAGAAGTGGTTTTTCTATCTTCGGCAGCAGGTAGGGTGTGTCTTTGCGCGGGTCGGGTGCGTAGTAGGAGATTACGGCCTCCGCGCTGGCAACTGCATCCTTGCAGTAGATGAAATCGGTGTGCGCCATCAGGGTCTTCGGTTTGCCGGCATCCACCAGGGATTGGGCCTTCTTCAGTACCGGCTCCAGGGCCTTGCCGTAGCGTGTCTCGTAACTCCTGGCGGCATATTCCGGACTCCAGGTCTGAGGGGCAATCAGGATTACCTTTCTGATCGCCGGGTCGTCATGCTCGGCAGCGAACCAGGCGGTCTGGTTGCCACCACGGGAGTGGCCCAGCAGAATCACCTGTCCAATTCCCTGCTTCTTCAACCAGCCGAGCCAGCTGCCGATCTCGTTTACCGCATCTTCATGCTTGTGGGTATGGGGCGTGCTGCAGTCATAGGGGCCATGGCGGTCGTTCAATCCCAGGCTCAGGTTGATAGCCAGTGAATTCACGCCATTTTCCAGAAATAGTTCCTGCAAAGCGGTGATGAGTTCGCTCTTGTTATGGGAGAGCGTGCCATGGGTGATCAGGACCGTAGGGCCGGCTGGCCAGCCTTCCGTCTTTTCGAGGTTGGCATTCAGGGTCAGGCCGGGGAAGGTCAGCTTCACTTCTTCGGCATGGGCCTGGGTCAGGATCAGTGTGGTTATGAGAAATAGATACCGGATCACGATGTTTACCTCTGTCCTTTGGTGTTTTGAGTTATTCGGGAACCTCTGATCAATTCGCTCGTTCCAGAATTAATCAGAGGTTCCCTGGTATTTTTGTTGTATCTGTTTTACCCATGCATTGTGGCGACGGGATTCGGCAACGGCATCACGAATTCGGATCAGATCGCCATCCAGTGCCGGTTGACCATGCCACCATTGATAGTCAGGGGATTGATGCCCGACGCCCAGGAGCACGTTTTGCCGGTGATGATCCAGGCTTTCTCTCAGTTCGGCAAGTGAATCAGGCTGTGGTCCATCTGCAGAGAGGAGCAGATTCTCCCCCTCTGTCAGCTTGAGATCGGCGATTTCCAGCTGTCGTTTGGCGTTGGCGAACTGCTCACGGATATAACGGGGGCTGTGACATCCGCTGCAGATCCACTGTCGAACTTCAGGGCCGCGAACCGGCGCCATGGTGTTGCCGTGGTCACCGTCATGGAGATGGCAATAGCTGCAGCCGGGCGCCCGATAGTTGCCGCGTTGCAACGGTAGCCGCCAACCCTGCCGGCCCTCTTCGAGGCGTGTGATGACGCCATGCTTGGATGTGGCATAACTGTGGCTTGCAGGGCCTTCGTGACATCCACTGCAGCTTTGATCTTTTCTCGCCCTTATTGCCGATTTCTCATGGCGATCGCCGTGGCAGCTGTTGCAGCCGACGCCGGACGCGGCGATGTGGGGGCCTTCGCGCCACTGTCTGATCAAGCCGGGATCTCTCTCGGTGTGGCAGCGGATGCACTCGGCGTCGGTAAAGGGGCCAGGCGGCGGGGCTTTACCGGCCAGGGCCGGAAGTGCCGCCAGGCAGAGCAGAGAGAGCAGCCAGCCGAGTGGCCTCGACCAACAGGAGATCCCCTTTTCCATCAATTGTGCTCCCTGTTGTAGTCGGTATACGGACCTTTCATCCAAAGCTCGTTCAGTGGCCCGGTTGTGATAGCTGCCTTCTTCTCTGCATCGGCACGGTGGCGCAGCAGATCCGCCTTTGCCTCGATCCGGTCCAGTGCATCGTCCATCTCCTGGTGCCCCTCTTCGACCCCGGCCGGGTTGCCATGGGCTGCCGATTTGTACGCGCCCAGATTGTCGAAGTACCACATCTCGAAGTAGTCACGTTCGATGGCGGAGACGTTGTAGAAGGCGGATGCCTGGCCTTCGAAGAAACCGATGCGTTCCCGGGGCCAGATACGGTCCAGCCAGTCCATGGGGTAGGGTGGCCGCTCGCCGGCGGCTGGCTGCAGCAGGTCGTCGCTGCGCAGATCCTTGAGGATTCTCTCTGCGGCATAGAGCTTCTTCCAGGCGCGCTTGCGTTCCTGGTCCAGTCCGGTCAGCCACTGTTCTGCCTGTTTCTCCTGGTGACAGTCGCTGCATAGCTCGATCCACTCTTTGCGCAGCACCTGATTCTTCGAGGTATGGGGATTGATCTCGCGCAGGCCGAATTTCCACAGCGACTTGTTGGCCACCTGGTGGCGACCGCCATCCATGTGACAATAGGCGCAGGTGGGTGCCTTGTAGTTGCCTTTGGTCAGCGGTTTTGACCAGTCCCAGTCGCCGCCCTCGGCCAGGTAGAGTCTGCCGTGGGCGGAGCCGAAGTAGCTCTCGTCGTCCGGGTGGGGCGGTCCCGAGTGGCAGGTGATGCAGGCCTCCGGGCGGCGTGCTTCGGCGGCATCGAAACGGTGCCGGGTATGGCAGGAGTCGCATTTGGTGGCTACCGAGTGGCACTGCACACAGGACTGGACCTCGGCCTTGGGCTTGTCGACGAAGTGCTTGGCATCCAGCGCCCGTTCCATGGCCAGTACATGACTGGGAAAGCCGTAGCGGGCCTCATCCTGGAACTCTCCGTGCTGTTGCTCATGGCAGCCGCCGCACATCTCAGGAGAGGGCAGCTGCAGCTGTTGATGGTCGTTGCCGTGGCAGCTGCTGCAGTAGACGGTTTCGTTCGCCTGGGCATGACGACTGGCGCGCCAGTCGGCGACGATGCCGGGCGTGATCCCTTCGTGGCATTGGACACACTGCTTACCTTCGAAGACCCCCTGAACCGAATCCGGCGACTGGTAGAAATTGTCCGGGTCCCAGTAGCCCTGCACCGGATCGGGCGACCAGTGGCGGGAATAGAGGCCGGCCCCCGCTCCTCCTTTGCTCCAGTACACATAGGCAAAGCCTGCAGGAACCGCCAACAGTGCGATGATCAGAGGGATGATGATTCGATTACGCATGGTTGGTATCCGTGTGGCTATGTCTCCACCAGCGCAGCAGCCCCAGGCCAGCCAGCAGCAGAAAGGGGAGCAGTGCCCAGATGCGCGTCATCCAGGAAGTGACGGACTGACCGGTGTTGTCAGGTGCCTGGCCATCCGCCGGCTGTGTGGCGTGGCGTTGCAGATAGGCCAGCAGCAGTTCCTGCTCCTGTTGCTGCATGGTCTCCACCCGGCCCATCAATCCTCCGAAGCGGTGCGAGACATCCATCAGCAGAAACATGTTTGTTGTCACCCGACGCCACTCGGCCGCCGTGTGGCGATCCGGCCCCGGCAGGTTGTGGCACTGGGTACAGTAGCGTTGCAGCAGTCCAGCGCCTGGTGACAGGGGTTCCGGGAGCGACCCGGGAGTAAGACCGGGCGGCAGCCTGTCCTTGTGTATCTCGCACAGATCGATATCTGCCCAGGTGTGGCTTGCTGCGGCGGGAAATGGCAGGCACAGGGTTATAAACAGGAAGGTTGCATGCTTCATGCCCGTCTCCGAATGCGCCCTGTCAGGCTGAAGCCGGCCAGGATGCCTTCGGCTGCCCTGCGGCCGGCGGCCATGGCGTTGACGGCGAGATCAGGCCCCAGTGTATTGTCGCCTCCGGCCCAGACCCTGGGGTTCGTGGTATGCCCATGGGTATCCACGATAATGCGCCCGTCTGATTCGGTGGTGATGCCAAACGTGCCCAGCCAGGAGGGTGGATCGGGTTGCTGCCCCATGGCCAGGATCACCCGGTCAGTGTTGACCAGCCGGTGACCATGGGGCGTGTTGAAGCATACCGCGCTGATCTTTTCCATGCCTTCGCATCTGAGCGGGGCGTGGTCGAACAGAAAGTGGATGCCCTCCTCACGGGCCAATGCCACCTCTTTGGGTGAGGCACGCAGCCGTGCCTCCGGGCCACGGTAGGCGACGGTCACCTCGGCACCCAGGCGCCGTGCGGCACGGGCGCAGTCTATGGCGGTATCGCCGCCACCAATGACCAACAGCTGTCGTTCGTCCAGTGGTGCCCTGTCGCCGGCATTGATTCTTTCCAGCCAGCCGAGAGCCTGGTCGACGCCGGGGAGAGTCTGTCCGGGCAGATCGATGGTTCGTGACCGCTGCGCGCCCAGTCCCAGAAACACGGCATCGTTCTCTTCGAGCAGACGGGACAGGATCGCATCATCTACCGAGACGCCGAGAGTGAAACGAATGCCGGCCTGTTCCAGCAGGGCCTGTCGGCGCGTCAGCAGGGCCTTGTCCAGTTTGAACGATGGGACACCCGTCTGCAGCAGGCCACCGATGCCGGTGGACCGGTCATAGATGGTGATTGCTACGCCCGCCCGGTTGAGTCGCTCACCGCAGCTCAACCCGGCAGGGCCGGCACCGATGATGGCTATCTTGCGGCCAATCCGGTGTGCGGGTTGAACCGGTCGCCAGCCCGCATCCAGGGCCCGTTCTGCCAGGGTTCGCTCTACCTCGCCGATGGTGACCGCACCCTCCAGCTGGCTGCGGGTACAGGCCCCTTCGCAGAGACGGTGCTGGGGGCAGATCCTGCCGCACACCTCGGGAAGCGGTGAGGTCGCATGTACCAGATCTCCGGCCTTTCTCCAGTCCCCATGGGCGGCGGCCTCCAGCCAGTCCGGGATGAAGTTGCCCATTGGGCAGGCATTGCGGCAGCCCGGGACGCCGCAATCGAGGCAGCGTTCGGCCTGGAGCTGCAGTTGTTTCACGGAGAGCGCCTGTTCCGCCTCCTTCCAGTCGCTCAGGCGCACCGTAGCGGGGCGATGTTCAGGCTCCATCCGGGGCGTCGATGCGTTCCTCTTTCGTTTCAGCAGGTGGCTGGCATCCTGTCGCAGTTGGGGACGGAACAGGTTGCGTACATCACGAATCTCCAGTGCATCGGTGGGACAGGAGATGATGCAGCGGGCACACCCCATGCAATCCTCGATGCCGGTGACCTGTCCCGTGGCCTTGCCCTGCCGCCACACCGGGATGCCCATGTCGCAGGCCTGCTCGCAGCGCCCGCAGTCGATGCACTTTTCGGTGTCCATCTCGATGCCGTAGAAGCCGGCATGATTGAGCAGGCCGAAGGTGGCGCCATAGGGGCAGAGATAGCGGCAATAGAAACGGTTGCCGGTGATCGGGGTGATGAAGAAGGTGCCGAAATAAGTGAGCCCCACCACTGCTGCGAACATGCCGACCAGGGTGGCGGTCCAGGCGTTGGGCGGGAACTGGGTGGCCACCATCACCCCCACGTACCAGACGAAGAAGAACCACTTGGTGTGGCGCAGGCGCCAGGCCCAGTCGCTGCGCAGGGAGAAGCGGCGAAACGGGAACCCTACGGTCTCGCGGATGCCCACACAGGGACAGCCGAAGCCGCATATGATGCGTCGCCCGAACAGGAACACCAGCAGCAGGGTGAGAAAGAAAGTGAGGGTCCCCGGCGTGTGCAGGGCGGGAAACACCGGCTGACTCCAGAGGTAGCCGATATAAGGCTCGAACTTGGGCGTGAGCCAGGGGATCAGCCACCAGAAGCCGGTGACCACGGTCACCAGGATGATCAGGCGTCTGCGGGTATAGGGATTCTGTTCGGCCCGGATACGCCACAGGCCAAAGATCAGGATGATGGCATATTCGGTATAGCGGTTGAGCCAGATCGGGCTCTCGAACAGATAGAGCCACGATTCATTGAACCAGCCCAGGAAGGCCAGGGTAAAGGCGGCCATGGAGAGCGCCATGACCCATCCGCGATAACGGCCGGGCAGGGTGTCCTGGCGTGTTGCGCCATTGGGTCTGGCGCTGTACGTCAGGAGGCTATCCTGTTCTCTTGCTGGATTCATTGGTCTGCTCTTGCCCGATCTCTACAACGGGTGTACAGAGTTCGCTGGCACCGGGCTGTTCTAGAACACCAGTACCTTGTCGGCCGCCAGGGTGCGTTCGGCCAGCTCCTGCATGGTACTGCGCTGTGCATCCGGAACGATGTCATCGTCGGTAAAGCCACGGGCATCCATGCAGGTGCCGCAAAGCAGGACCTCTCCTTTACGGATAACGGACTTGAGCATCAGCTCGATGTTGTAGAAGCCCTGGGGTACCTTTTGCCCGCGTTTGGCGCAGACGATTGCGTCGGCCATTAGAAATACCGTTACCTTTGCATCCGTGTTGCTCAATGCCTTGGCCATGCGCAGGCCGTTGTAGCTGCGCTCGGTGCCGTAGGGCGGTTCATTCAAAATGATCAGGATATTCATGAGGTACTCCTGTTATTGAGTTGTGGATGCCCGTAAAAAGTCACTGCGGCAGGGCAGTCGCATCCGGGCGGTCCCGGTAGAGAATGGTCAACTCGATTCCCTGTGAATAGCCAGCGTGGCTCTCTACTTTTCATCGCTGCCGCTCCACTGGCGGCGGTTGATGGCGTAATCACTGATCTGGCCGATGAAAGGTAGCGCCAGCATGCCAGGCAGCCGGTTCACCTTTTTCGGGTCGCGGTATTTGTGGATGCCGATGGTCATACCTTCATGACCCGCACGGGGCTGATCGCGATAGGTGCCAAACAGGCGGTCCCACCAGGGCAGGCTGAAGCCGAAGTTACTGTTGGTCTCGTCGTCTTCCACCGAGTGGTGGACCCGGTGCATGTCGGGGGTGACCAGGAACCAGCGCAGCACCCGATCCAGGCCAGTGGGAAGCCGGACATTGCCGTGGTTGAACATGGCTGTGGCATTGAGCAGTACCTCGAAGACCACTACTGCCACCACCGGCGGACCCAGCAGCAGGATAGTGGCGAACTTGATCAGCATGGAGAGAATGATCTCCAGGGTGTGGAAGCGGGCGCCGGTGGTGACGTCGTAGTCGAGGTCGGCGTGGTGCACCCGGTGCAGGCGCCAGAGAACGGGGACGGCGTGAACCATCACGTGCTGCAGATAGATCACCAGGTCCATCACGACCACCGAGACGACGACCGACAGCCCGAAGGAGACACCGTAGTAGTTGAGCAGGCCCCAGCCCTGCTGCTGGGCAGCAGCAGCGACGCCCACTGCGGCAGCCGGAAACAGCAGACGCAGGACGAAACTGTTGAGAAACACCAGGCCCAGGTTGTTGGCCCAGCGGACACCTTTGGAAACGGTGAGGGGACGGCAGGGAGAGAGCACCTCCCAGACCGCCATGACGGCAAAGATGCCGAAGAAGAACCCCAGGCGAATCGTTACTTCGTTCCCGAGAATCCAGTCATTCCAGTTCATGGGCCACTATCCTCCAGTCTCTGTTATAATTTTCAGGAATAATATATATTCAATAGATCTCTTGAACAATTGAAGGTCAATTGAGAGCTCATGTCAACAGGAAACTTCAAGCACGACCTGTTCAACCAATTCGCCCGGGTCGCCAAAGCGATGAGCAACGGCTACCGGCTGGAGCTTCTGGAGTTCCTGGCCCAGGGGGAGCGCAGCGTGGATGCCCTGGCCCAGGTCTCAGGCCTGACGGTGGCCAACACCTCCCAGCATCTGCAGCAACTCCGGCAGGCGGGTCTGGTGGTGAACCGCAAGGAGGGGCACAAGGTCTTCTACCGTTTGAGTGGAGACGATGTGACGGCGCTGCTTGGATCCCTGAGAGAGGTGGCCGAGCGCCATCTGGCCGATGTCGACCGCCTCGTGGACGACTATCTGAAGGTGAAAGACAGCCTGGAGCCGGTGCCGGCGGAAGAACTGTTGAAGCGGGCCAAGGACGGTCTGATCACCGTGCTGGATGTCCGGCCTCCGGAGGAGTATTCGGCAGGCCACCTGCCCGGGGCGATCAATATTCCGCTGGCAGAACTGGAAAGGCATCTGGATGAGCTGGATCCTTCTCAGGAGATCGTCGCCTACTGCCGGGGACCCCATTGTGTGCTGGCTTTTGATGCGGTGGCTCGGCTGCGCAAGAAGGGGATAAACGCCAGGAGGCTGGATGGTGGGCTGCCCGAATGGAGGTTGGAGGGGCTGCCGGTGGAAACATCCTGAGAAAAGGAAGCGGCCTCGTTCCCCCCGTCTGTCCCGACGTGGCCGATGGGATGACATAACATTCTGTCGATCACTTTAACGAAACGATGCATCCATTTCGTTAAAGTGGGGATATGAAACGAAAAGATGATAGTGGTATGTTAAGGGTGTTCCGAAGAAAAAGCCAACAATAACAATGAATAATGTTTGAAGTGGCTGTTTGGCATGCGTTATGCACCAGCTTAGTCACGGCACGACGGCTGTATTGGAGCCGAGTCGGACATGATCCGGTTACCGCTGTCGAACCCTGTAACCGAAAGTGACTTTTAATCTGGAGAGCCAATCATGAACAAGAATTTCAACATTACCGCCACCTTCCTTTCCACCCTGTTGTTTGCTGGTGGTGTCTTTGCCGACAACATGGGCCAGGATGCAGACAGTGACATGCTCTATGGCCATGGAATGGTACAGAGCAAGCCGGGCATACCCTACCTTGGCCCTGATGTGGTCGTGAACGAACTGCAGGAAGACCTGCTCTACAACCCGGGCCTGAATGCGCATGCCCATGTCGTGACGCCGCTCGATGGTGTGGCGAGCCGGGACAATCATGATGACAGCGACAGTCTGCTTCATACTTCAGAGGGAAGTTGATGACCCGCACCCCTGATCGGATGATGGATTTTTCTGTGGTGCACTGGATGGCTGAATCTTCCTTTGTGCCGATTGGGGAATAAACGCCGTGCGACGGGTGTTGTCATGGCAAGACAGCATGAAATGGCCGCAAAGTCAGGAGAGCCACCCCCCACAATGTCAAACTTCGGTCAACTCATCAGTGACAACATTCCGCGCCTGCGGCGCTACGCCAGGGCGTTGGTTCGGGATGTGGATCTTGCCGACGATCTGGTCCAGGACTGCCTGGAGCGGGCCTGGTCCAGACAGCACCTGTGGCACGACCGGGGCGAGATCCGTCCTTGGTTGTTCACCATCCTGCACAACATCTACGCCAATGCGGCGCGTCGCTACAATCGGGCACCGTCCATGGTCTCCATGGATGCCTGCCATGAGCAGGGGGCTGAACCGGCCCATGACCAGTCACTGTCGCTGGGAGAACTGGAGCGATCGCTTTCAGAACTGCCGGAGAACCAGCGTGAGGTGCTGTTGCTGGTAGGGCTGGAGCAGTTCAGCTATGAAGAGACGGCGCAGGCCCTTGGTGTGCCTGTGGGCACCGTCATGTCACGGTTGTCCAGGGCCCGGACGAAACTGAGAAAGGTCATGGCTGAAGGCTCCAGGCCGAGACCCCATATCAGGAGAATCAAATGACCGAGGGTACCAGATCAATTTCCGATGTGGATCTGCATGCCTACGTGGACGGGCAACTGGATGCGCGGCGAAGCAGGGAGGTGGAGGCCTTTCTTCAGGAACACCCTGATGAGGCAGCGCAGGTGTCCAGCCATCAGGCCATCAATCAGGGACTGCACGCCCTGTTCGATTCGGTCTTGGACGAAGGCGTGCCACCCCGGTTGCAGCACGCTGCATCCCGGCAGAAGCGGCCTGGTCGCGGCCGCTTGCCGCGGCTGGCGGCCATGCTCGCCATGCTCGCCATCGGCACTGCCATCGGTTGGATCGCCAGGGATGAGTTGCGCCCCCAGCCCCAGATGGCGCGCACCCATTTCGTGGATAACGCCTTCACCGCCCATGTGGTCTATACGCCGGAGGTGCGCCATCCGGTGGAGGTCAGTGCAGATGAGGAGAAGCACCTGGTCGGGTGGCTCTCCAAGAGGCTCGGTGCCAGAGTCGAGGCTCCCAGCCTGAGTCGCCTCGGCTATGAACTTCTCGGTGGGCGGCTGCTGGCCTCGGATGGTGGACCGGCCGCCCAGTTCATGTACCAGAACCAGGCTGGGAAGCGTCTGACCCTGTTCGTCCGTCACAAGCGGGATGCGGAACAGGATACCGCCTTCCGCTTCGCCAAACGCAACGGAATCCAGGGCTTCTACTGGGTGGATCGAGAGCTTGGCTACGCCCTTATCGGTGATATCGATCGCTCAAATATTTCCCAGGCCGCCCACATTGTCTATACGGAACTGAACGAGTGACCTCAACACCGGGGGCTGGCCACATCCGGTGAATTTGGCACCGAAGAGAGTGCGCGGCAATGGTGCGGCAGGGACTGGTTGCGGATGGGGTATTCACCGTCTGAGGTGGGGATGCTGGGTGCAGAATCAACTTTTTACGCATCAGAATGAACTGGTGTGGAATAAAACCACTCCTTGCGGTGTTACAGACACTGAATCCGAAGCAACCTTACCTACACCAAGAGGAACTACTACATGAACAAGACCCTGATCACATCCTTGCTGGCCCTTGCTATCGGCGGTATGACCGCGCAGAGCGCCGTGGCCGGCGGGCCCATCGACTTTCGCGAGTCCACCATGACCATCTACAAATGGTATCTCAAGCCGATGGCCGGTATGGTCAAGGGCAAGGTCCCGTTCAATGTGGAGGCCTTCCAGAAAAATGCCCAGGGGCTGGCTCTGGCAACCCGGCTGGATCTGCTGTCGGGTTTCCCCAAAGGCTCCTATGATCCAGAAGAGAGTCGTGCGAAAAAGGCGATCTGGGAAGAGTGGCCGCAGTTCGAAGATAAATATCGCGCCCTGCAGAAGGAATCGAGCAAGCTGGCCGAGGTCGCCATGACCGGAGATGTGGCCGCAATGAAGGCCCAGTTTGGCGCCACCGCCAAGACCTGCGGCGGCTGCCATAAACCGTTCCGGGCCAAGAAATAAGTTTTTGCCCCCAATATTGCCCCGGTCGGCCGGTGAATGTTTCACCGGTCAGGGCCGGTGGCTTCGAATTATGGCCGAAGGCCAGTCGATCACCTGAAAGCGTCGGCTTTATAGATCCCCTGTCGAAGATTATAAATCCTACTGACAAAGGGGGGCATTTCTGAATTGGGTCGATCTGCCGCTGAAAAGTGTTGCCCCTGCAGCTGAATCCTGTTTACTATCTTTGTTCCGCAAAAGCACCTGGACCCATGAGTTCATCAGTATGCATGGCGTAACTCCTTGATCCGACAGGCTGTGTGAAGACGCCCATCACTCCTGATGCGTGGCAGGGGGTTTTCATTATTCCTGAAAAATCAATCTGTTGTGCTCTGCGCCCCCTGTTGTTCCCAAGGCTTCAGGCAGATAGTCAGGCAACTCGGAATATAAGGGGTGTTCACGATGGATTTATCGACGTATCTGACCGTTCCCGTTTTCTCCTTTCTCACCATTTTCGCTGTCATCTTTTTTTTCCTTGGGCATCTCATCGGCTATCAGAGTGAGGCCAAGAAAAAGAGGAGTGCGCTACAGGAGCTGGAAGAGGCCAAAGATGGTGTGATATCGACACTCAATACTGAACACAAGAAAGCGATCAAACAGATCACCACGCGCAGTGCCAATGAGTTGGCTGCCTTGGAGAAGGCGCGAAAGGAAGAGGTGGATGAACTACAGGCGGCCCACCAGGAGAAGATCGAAGCGATGCAGGCGGCCCACCAGGCCGAAGTGGATAAACTCAATGAGCAGCACAGCGCACTGGTAAAGCAGCTGAATGACGCCAATATCGAGCATGTGAAAGAGATCAAGGGAGAATATGAAGCCAGGATTGCCAGCCTGACGCAAAGCCACAACGAGATGGTCTCTGAGCTGAAGCAGGAGCATAACGCCGAAACAGAGCGACTGAAGGCGGAAGCGAAAGCGGAGATAGAGACGTTGAAAGGGGAGCATGCCAGGGCGATGGAGCAGCTCAAACAGGAGCACCGGGCCACACTCGAGTCATGGAAGGATGAGCACCAACAACTGGTGGAAGCCCTGCAACGGGAGAACAAGGAGAAGATCGAGCAGGCCGCTCAACGCCATGGCGAAGAGGTGGCGCGGCTGCAGCAGGAAAAAGCAGCGCAAGCGGACAGCCTGAAAGGAGAGATCAGCAGCCTGCAGGGCAGCTTGAGTGATCTGGAGGAGGAAAAGAGTGCACTGGAGAAAGCGCTGCGCGAGCTGGAAGAGCAGGGCAAGAAGGATAAGCTGAAGAATATGTTCTCCATGTCCAAATCCGGCGACAAGCTGATCCGGGTGGTGCGTAGCGTCCAGGAACTGGCCAGCGAGCTCGACGAGACCTCAAAGGCGGTCACCGGGGGGGAGTATTCCTTTTTCAATGAGATCAAGGATCAGCGGGACAAGGCGACGGTTCTGGGCCTCACCGGCGGTGACCGGGTCATGGATGTCCAGGAAAATGAGGATGGTGAGCACGAGGTCGTCGGCCAGAACCCTGAGGATTCAAAATAGATCCGGACTTTTTCAGGGCGGGTTGACAGGGGTTGGAGTCAAGCCGCTCTGACCCGGTTCATTTTACCGCCGTTCTTTGTGCGGTTTGACTCCGCCCCCTAGTGCATCAGGGACGACCTCAAAAAGAGCTGAATAGCTACGGACAGGCCTTTTCCCCTGCTCGCCTATCACGGTTGCCGGGCCACGGGCGCATCAGAACAGCACGCGGGGGTGCGACGTATCATGGCACCGGGCATGGTACGGTCATCGACCTTCGCCACGCGTCTCGCCCGCACGATGTAGCGCAGCGGGCCGCCGGGAGACAGCGCATCGAAGGGATAGCAGGTGGCGAGTATCAACTCGTCGTTGAGCGGGTCGTTGGGGATGCCCTGATAGCGTGCGTCCAGCACCTCGATGCCACTGATGGAATAGACCTGCCTCCCGTTCGTGGTTTCCAGTTCGATCCGTTCATCTGGCTGGAGATCGGCCAGGGCGCGAAAATGGGTGTCACGGTGGGCGCTGATCAGTGTGGTCCCCGCCGTTCCGGGAGGGGAGCTGCCGGCAGCAAGGCCGGGGCCAAAGGCAAGGCTGCGGCCGCTGTCACCTTGAACAACGATGATATCCAGATTGCGCGAGGGTATACGCAGTCGCGCTACCGGCCAGGTGTCGGCCCAGGGCCAGGGTCGTACTCTGGTTACCCCCGTCAGAGTCTGTTCCCAGGCCCGTTCGAGCAGTGCCTGGGCCAATATGGCTTTGGTGTGTATCCAGACGCCGGCGCCGGTTTGCCAGGCACCCGTTGCAGCGACGATGAGCAGTATTTTCCCTTTCGTGATCAGCATCTCTCTCTCCTCCGCAGGAAATGGCCCGCTGCCGCGAGCAGTAGCAGGGCCAGGCCAGTCAGCAGTCGCAGCTGCGCGGCCGTGGCCGTCTGTGGAATATTGAAAATGTGCTCGTAGGACCAGCCCTTGGGCAGATTCGTTTTCAGTGCATGCTGTTGCAGCGGATCATCGGGTTGGCGCCCGGGTGTGATGTCCACGGCAACCAGACTGGTGTATCTGCTTACCAGATGGTGTCTCAGCGCGGTGGAGATGATTTCACTGCGCAGCCTGTCCCGGCTGTCATCGTCTTGGGCGTCGTGCAGTCGGGTCATCAACGCTGCGATTTGCCGCCGGCCCCATTCAGTGGCTATGGCTGTACCCGGCTGGCCGCCATCGAGTGTTATCCGGGTTTTCCAGCGCCGTTCACCAATTCGGCCCTGCACCTGCAACCATGCCGGCATCGCCTTGCCGCGCAGGGCCAGCAACAGGGGTTCGCCGGCGTAGAGATCCGGAATGCGCCGGGGCAGGATATCTATCCTGGAGCCTGGCGGCAGCTCGATCCGGATATCCGTCAGGGCCGGTCTCTCCAGCTTTTCCAACAGCCTGGACATCTTCTCCAACACCTCACTGCTGTTGCCGATATAGGTGAAGGTGCCGCGGCCATGGCTGGCGGCCTTGCGCATGAAGTGGCTGTTTGGCGCCGAACCGATACCGATGGTGAAAAGCCGGCTGTCATCGAGATCATCGCGGATCAGTTGGAACAGCTCCTGCTCGTTGCCGACACTGCCATCGGTAAGAAAGACGATCTGCCTGATCTGTGCTGTTTCAGTCTGCCGTTGTAGAGCCATCCTCAAGGCTGGCAGCATTTCCGTACCGCCGTCGGCCTCCAGCCCGCGGACGAATCTCCGCGCCACGGCCAGGTTGTTGGCACTGGCGGTTCTGCTCCGATTGAACAGCCTGTGTGTCTCATGGTTGAAGCGGATAATGTTGAAGCGGTCCTGATCGCCGAGTCGGTTCAGGGCCAGCAGCAGCGCGTCTCGCGCCTGTTCGATCGACTCCCCATGCATGGAGCCCGAGGTGTCGATGACGAAAATCAGCTCACGGCCGATCTGTTCTCTTCCGGCATCATTTTGCGGCGGTAGCAGCATCAACAAGCCATATGCCTGCTGATCCTGTTGTTGTGTGAACCAGGCCGCGCTTGGTGCCGCGGCGGGTTGCGGACGCCACACCAGTTCGAAATCACGGTCGGCGGGTGCCGGACCCTCAGCCAGTCGTACAAGATACTTTCCCGGGCCGTCCTGCTGCTGTTCGATGGTGTGATAGCTGCTCGTTATGCCGGATAACGGTATCCCTGCGTCCAGCTTGACGGTCAACCGGAGCGGATTGATCGGGCCATCGGCCGGGTGCTGGACTGGCGGCGTGATACGGCCGGCATCGGCAACCTGAGACGTTGCCCGCGCCCACCCGGTGGTGGAAAAAGCGTTGACCTGGTGTATGTTGCCCAAGGGTGTTCCAGGGATGTAACGGGGAGCGACCAGCATGGGGAAACGGAGGCGGAACAGGCCGTCGCTGTAGTCGATGGTCTGCTGATACTCTATTTCGACCATGATGGATTCGCCCGGTGCGATATTCGCCAGTGAGCTGGTGAATATGTTGGGTCGTTCCTGTTCAGTCAGTGATGCACGCCTGCCGGCCTGCCTGGCCTCCGCATAGATTTTCTTCGCTTTTTGCCGCTCTTCCACCCGCCCTTCGATGATCCGTTCACCGATCTGCATATGCAGGCGGTCGACGGCCGCGTGTGCCGGCAAGGGGAATACATAGACGCCTTCCGCCCAGTGTCGTCCGGGATTGGTGAATGACTGGCGAACCCTGACCCGGGCCAGCATGCCGACCACCTGAATGGTGACGTCCGTATCCACCGTTGGTGCAGGCTGGTAGCCTGGGTCTGGCCCATCGCGCAGCCACAGGCTGCCTCGGGTCACTTCCTGTGGCGCCCACATGACGGGTGACGAGGCAAATGCCGCGGAGATGAAGCAGAGGTGAAACAGCAGTATCAGCCCCATGCGCTGATGATGGATGGTCATCATGGCTCTCCTGTATGATCTTTACTTCGGTCGCTGGAAGATGAGTGGTCCAGCACCGCCATCCTTGGCGGAAAGGTCTCCTGGCCGTGCCGGTTTACGGGGTCTATTCAAGCAGGGGGGGGTGTCCCAATCTTTGCGATCCTGTGGAAGAATCGTGGAGAAATCATGGAGGCCGGATCTGTGTGCTCTACAATCGATTCGATCTCGGGTAGATTGGGCCTATGTGTAGAACCATCGCCATCGTAGAAGACGACCCGCAACAGCGCGCTCACTATGCCGATGCTTTGCGCCGGCAGGGATACAGTGTTGCAGAATATGCGAGCCGGGAGCAGGCCCAGCAGGCATTTGCACGGTCGTTGCCCGATTTGGCGATCCTCGACATCATGCTGGGACAGGAGATCGGTGGCGGCTTCGAAGTGTGCCGCTATCTGCAGCAGCGCGATCAGTATCTACCAGTGATATTTCTCACCAGCCGGGGCAATGAAGTGGATAAGATCTATGGCCTGCAGCTGGGGGCCTGGGATTACCAGACCAAACCGGTTTCACTCGATTTTCTGATAGCGCGCATAGACTCCCTGTTCCGGATCGATGATCGCCGGCGGTCATCAGGTGCGGATCTGGAGACCAGGCGGCTGGGCAGACTGGCACTGAATGCCGCTGCCATGCAGGTGTCGTGGGATGGCGAGCCCGTTCCATTGACTCCTACCGAGTTCGATCTGCTGAGTGTCTTGCTCAGCCGGCCGGATGGCGCCAGTTACGACGACCTGGCCAACGCAACCAAACAGGGGGTGGTGGAAAACAACACCATCAACACCCACATCGTGCATCTGCGTAAAAAGTTCAAGCGGGTCGATGCCGCATTCGATTGCATTCAGACGAGGTACGGCTACGGTTACCGCTGGGTGTGTGGATGAAGCGGCGTGGATTGGGGCTGGGCGCGCGTCTGCTGCTGTTCAGCTCGGTGTTGCTGGCCCTTCCCTGGTTGGGCTATCGCTATATCGGGGAGATGAAGGAGTTTCTCATCAAAGGACAGGAGGAGGCGCAGTTACTGGCGGTCAGGGCGGTGGCGACCGTCTTGCATGACCGCTCGGACCTGTTCGGGCTGACCAGTGAAGCGGCGGATATCCCACAGGAGCAGAATTCCCTATACGTCTACCCACTCGAGGGCGTCATGCAAATGGATGGCTATGCCGATGACTGGGCCTCGTTGCTGGAGCGTAAGCGCATCTTTACTGCTGAGGGCACGGCTGCCGCTACCGATGAGGTCCCGCACATGGTGCCTTCCTTTGCCCTGGTACTGGGCGGACGGCCTGACTATGTCCATGGCTTTCTGCAAGTAGAGGATGAAGTACGTGTGTACCGCCATCCGCGCTACCGGCGGCTCGATAACAGCGATCAGGTGCGGCTTGCCCTGATCGATCCGCAGGGCCGGCTGCGGCGCTTCGTGCTGGTCACCGAGGCGCAGGGCAATATCAGTGGCTATGAGGTGCAGGCGGATTGGGGGGATCCGCTCACTGCGCAGCCATTGTATGAGTTGAACGGCTTCTGGCGGGAGCGCCCCGGTGGCTATGATCTCGAATTCCGTTTTCCAGCCGAGTGGCTGGGCAAAACGCAGCGTTTGTCGCTGGCCGTGGTCGATGTGGATGATCCACTCGGCCGTTCCATCGAAGCGGTGGTCACGACGACGCCCGGCCAATGGTCCGGGGCCATGAATCGTCTGATCGTACGCTCCCCTGAGTTGATGCGCATACTGCGGGGGCTGAGCCGTTCCGATGCCAGTATCTGTGTGGTGGACGGTTACCGCAGGGTGCGTGCGGTGATGGGTGGAGAGAGCATCGGCAAGAGGCTGTGTGCGGGTACGGACAGAGTCAGTCAGGACCTGGTCCAGGACGCCCTCGCAGGGCGGCCAAAAGTGTTGCGTCGAAATGGGGTGTCAGATCAGGAGGCACTGATCGTGGCAGCGCACCCGGTTTACTCCGGCGACCAGGTGATCGGTGCCGTGTTGCTGGAAAAGAACAGCGCCCATATCCTCGGGCTGCAGCGTGCCACCCTGGTCCAGACGGCTGGGGCGACGCTGCTGGTGTTGCTGCTGGTGGTCGCCGGTTTACTGCTGTTCGCTGCCTGGCTGGCGTTTCGTATCCGGCATCTCAAGCGCGAGGTGGCGGCGGCGATCGATGCCGACGGCCGTGTCCTCAAGGGGCGGCTGGAAAGCGACCGCCTGGCGCCGGATGATCTGGGTGATCTTTCCAGGGGAATATCCGATTTGTTGGGGCGCCTGCAGCGATATACGGGATTTCTGGAATCCGTACCGCGCACCCTGCGCCACGAGATCCTGAATCCGCTCAACACCATCGGCATGTCACTGCAAAAGCTGGAGGAGGTGAAGGAGGCGGACGACGGCGTATCGATCAAATCTGCACAGCAGGCGATGCGCCAGCTGGAGCGCATCGTCAACAGCCTCACCGAGGCAGCGCATATCGATGATGCGCTGGATGATGAGGTCTTCGAAAGCTTCGACTTGGCGGCGTTGCTCGATGAGTATGTGGGCAATCGTTCACGACTGCGCGCTGACAGACGCCTGATTTACCATGGACCCGCCAATGGAATATGGATACGGGGCAGTGACCTGCGCATTGCCCAGCTGCTGGATAAAATCGTCGACAATGCGCTGGACTTCTCATGTGAAAACAGTGAGATAGAGTTCACGCTGGAGGAGAGGCAAGGATGGGCAGAACTGCGGTTGTCGAATGAAGGCCCGGTGATTCCAGAGCGAATCCTGCAAGCGTTGTTCGTGGGTATGGCATCATACCGCCCCCAGACCGATCGCGGCCCCCATCTGGGTATCGGGCTGTTCATCGCCAAGCGGATTGCCTCCTGTCATGGCGGTGAACTGAAGGTGGTCAACCGTCAGGACATTGCCGGGGTAGAGGTCATTCTCAGGCTACCCACGTCGATACAGCCCTGATTTTCCACCTCGAGTTTTCATTTCGCGGTCAAAATCAATATCATGCAGGCAGCACGCCCGCTGAGCCCACGGGCTCAGGTATGAGGTGCCCCTATCCTGCGTTTCAGTCGTGAAAGGGATGGTCGATAACTGGACTATGATGTGTGTTTTATGCCTTCAGGCATGTTTTCTAGAGGCAGGCTCCTTCCCACCAGCCGTCCCCAATGACGGCCGGCGGGATGGCGGGCGTCTGTGTCGGAACGAACGGCGTCATAATCTGCCTGGTTCGGGCCTGACCAACGGTTCGCCAAAGCCATAAGGAATGGGAAGATGAAGGGAAAATCAATCCGATTCATGATCTGTTTTTTGATGATCTTTCTGTCGCTGTCGGTAACGGCGGCTGATCAGGGTATGCGGCTGTTCCGCATCGGTACCGGTGGCGCCGGCGGTACCTACTATCCCATCGGCGGATTGATCGCCTTGGCCATCAGTAATCCACCAGGCTCCCGGGCCTGCGATGAAGGGGGAAGCTGCGGCGTTCCCGGGCTGATAGCCATTGCCCAGTCGGCCAATGGTTCGGTCGCCAATGTCATGGATATACAAAAAGGTATTCTGGAATCCGGTTTTTCCCAATCGGATGTGGCGCGTTGGGCCTATACCGGAACAGGTACCTTTGCCGGCAAGCCCCCGATACGCAAGCTCCGTGCGATCGCCAGCCTGTATCCGGAAAGCGTGCATCTGGTTGCCCGTAAAGGTTCGGGTATCCGGTCTGTGCGCGATCTCAAAGGAAAGCGCGTTGCGCTGGATGAGCCCGGATCCGGTACGCTGATCGACGCCGAAATCCTGCTACGGGCATATGGGTTGAAAAAGGAGCAGCTCAATGTGGAGTACTCCAAGTTCCAACAGGCAGCGGAGAGACTGCGAGAGGGTAAGCTGGACGCCTTCTTCGTCGTCGTTGGCTATCCTGCCACCATCATCAGCCAGCTTGCGGAAGAGATGGGCGTGGAACTGATCTCGATAGATGGCCCTGAATCTGAGCGGATCATCCGTGACAACCCCTTCTTTTCTCGGGGGGAGATCCCGCCAAATACCTATAAGGGGATAGGAGTTCCGGTTGCCACGATCAATGTGCAGGCCCAGTGGCTTACCTCCTCCGACCTCGATGAAGCGTTGATATACCAGATCACGCGGACGTTATGGAATGAAAACTCGCGTCGCCTGCTGGATAAAGGACACAGCAAGGGCAAGATGATCCGACTGAAAAATGCACTCAGCGGTTTGGCCGTTCCTCTTCACCCGGGTGCCGCTCGTTTTTACCGGGAGCAAGGCATCTCCATCAACGAAGAGTGAGAGTGGTCGTATCTTCTGCCATGCGTGTCGGTCGTCCCCATTTTTCCTCCACATCGGTGACCACTCTGGCACTGATTCTCATCATCCTGTTCACCACCGGGGCCATTATCTATTATGCCCGGGCCACACTGGGAGAGATCGAGGACGCCTTGCCGATCGAGTTGGCTCAACAGGAGGACGATGTGATCTCCCTGGTGACGGAGGTGAATGACCTGCGGCACGCCGTCAGGCTGAGCCGGGTGGCATTTCATGAAAATAGCCTGGATGAGGTCCATCGGCGCTTGGGGCAGGTCGATGAACATCTGCAGCGGATCAGGAACAAATACAATTTTCGTGACCTGATAGGTGTCTCTGCTATCCATGCGCTGCTCAACCCGATGTTGTATGACGTCCGTAATTGGCTGACCGATGGTGTCTACAACATGGCGGCAAACTCTGATTCGACCCTGCGTATTGCAGAGTTGCGAATCGATGATGCATTGAAGGAGGCACGTAGTCTGTCGGCAGATGCATCGAAGGCAGCACTGGAGATCCTGTCGGATCAGGCCAGCCGCATGCGGCGGTTTCGTACTGTCACCACGGCCACGCTTGGTACCCTTATCCTGATGTCGACGGCGCTCATCTTTTTCGTGCTACACCAGCAGCGGACCATGTTGGCACTCAGAGATAGCGAGGAACAGATCAGGTTTCGCGCCAATCATGATTTGTTGACTGGGTTACCCAATCGGGCCAGTTTCATCGAGCACCTGGATGAATCGGTGGAGATCAGTCGTCGGCGAAAGACTCAGATTGCACTCTTGTTCATCGATCTGGATCGCTTCAAGACGATCAATGACACCCTTGGTCATGATGTCGGGGACCAGTTGATCCGCGAGGTCGGGATGCGGATTCGGCAGAGTGTTCGTGCAACCGATATCGTGGCGCGCCTGGGAGGGGATGAGTTTACCGTGTTGCTGCAGGATGTGGACGATGTGCTCCAGGTTTCGCTCATTGCCCGGGGCATCATCGAGCAGATCTCCTGGCCGTTTCAGCTGGGAGGGCATGAAGTGTTCACCGGTGCGAGTATCGGTGTCACCATTTGCCCGGGTGACAGCGACGATACCAGTACGCTGCTGAAGAATGCCGATATGGCCATGTACAGGGCCAAGGAAAAAGGCCGAAACACATTCCGTTTTTTCACCGCCAAGATGACAGAGCGGGCAGAGCAGTTTCTCAATATCGATAAAGAGCTTCGGCGTGCCATGGAGCAAGATGAACTGTTCCTTGAGTTCCAGCCCATCTATCGCCTCGATGATCAGCGGCTGGTGGGTGTAGAGGCACTGGTGCGTTGGAATCACCCTGAGAGGGGGCGGGTGGGACCGGATGTCTTTATTCCAGTGGCCGAAGAGACCGGTTTGATCATGGATATCGGTTACTGGGTGTTGCGTGAGTCCTGCCTGGAAGTGATTAAATGGGCCGGGGACTCTCCGCTTTATCTGTCGGTCAACGTATCCATGCGCCAGTTCATGGGCAATTTCGGTCCTTCCCAGGTAAGCAAGGTATTGCAGGAGAGCGGTTTTCCCGCCGACCGTTTAGTGCTGGAAATCACTGAATCCCTGTTAATGGAAAACAACAAGCAGGTGCATAACTCGATCGCCGCTCTGCATGAGATGGGAGTGAAGATTGCGGTGGATGACTTTGGTACCGGATACTCTGCCCTGAAATATCTGAGAGACTTTCCCGTGGATACGTTGAAGATCGATCGTTCATTCATTCAGGATATCGATACCAATGAGGGAGACGTGAGCCTGGTCGAGACGATCATCGCCATGGCCCGTGGGATGGGGCTGAAAGTGGTTGCCGAAGGGGTCGAGTTGAAACAGCAGGAGGCGATACTGCACCAGCTCGGCTGTGATATGGTGCAGGGCTTTCTGTACAGCAAGCCGGTTTCGTCCTCGGTCTTTTCTTCTCAGTTGAAAAAACAGCTGGCATCCTGAGCCCCGCCGAGGCCGGTTGCCGTGCCACCATGGTGTATGGCCTTGGTGCGGGGCTATAGCTGTTCTATGGTGGAATTGCGTTTGCGCCGGATGAGGAAGTGATATGCGGGTATTGGGTATAGAGACCTCCTGTGATGAAACGGGCGTGGCGCTCTATGGCAGTGAAGAAGGGTTGCTGGGAAATCTGGTCTATAGCCAGATTTCACTGCATGCCGAATATGGCGGGGTGGTACCGGAATTGGCATCGCGGGATCATGTGCGTAAGGTCCTGCCGCTGCTCGATGACCTGTTAAGACAGGTAGGTATGGCACGGAACCAGATCGATGGGGTGGCCTATACGGCCGGCCCGGGTCTGGTCGGGGCACTGCTGGTTGGGGCTGCCATAGGCCGCAGCCTGGCCTGGGGGCTGGGTGTGCCGGCGCTGGCAGTGCATCATATGGAAGGGCATCTGCTGGCCCCGCTGCTGGAAGCAGAGGCACCGGAATTCCCTTTCGTTGCGCTGCTGGTATCCGGTGGACACACCCAGTTGGTCCAGGTGCAGGGAGTGGGACGATACCGGTTGCTGGGCGAGTCGTTGGATGATGCGGCAGGAGAGGCATTCGATAAGACTGCCAAGCTCCTGGGGCTGCCCTATCCTGGCGGGCCGGAGCTGGCCCGGCTGGCCACGGAAGGAGACCCCGGCAGATTCAGCTTTCCCCGCCCCATGACCGATCGGCCTGGGCTCGATTTTAGTTTTAGTGGTCTGAAGACCTTTGCGCTCAATACGCTGCAGCGGGAACTACCCCATGCGCAAGTGATGGGTGGCACTGCGGTACGGCAACTGCAGGCCGATATTGCCCGGGCTTTCGAGGATGCCGTGGTGGCTACGCTGCTGATCAAGTGCCGTCGTGCCATCCGGGAGACGGGTATTCCAGCTTTGGTACTGGCTGGCGGCGTGAGCGCCAACCGCCAGCTGCGTCAGCAGATCAGCAAGATGATGGAAGCCGAGGGGGGACGTGCATTTTTCCCCCGCCCTGCGTTTTGTACCGATAATGGCGCCATGATCGCCTACGCCGGCTGGCAGCGGCTGTCTGCCGGTCAGCAACAGGCGCTTGAGTTTTCCGTACAACCCCGTTGGCCGCTGGATGCATTACCGGCTTGTGATTGAACCGGACCTGATAATGACAACGGCGGTGGCTGATCCATTCACAGCCGGAAATGACTGAAGTTCCTTCCTCTCCCGTTTGGATGGTTCCTTGAAAATTCTTTTGCGAAGCTGCTGAGTCATCCAATCCATGTCGTTTCCCCGATCGTGTGATGTGTAACACCGCCGGGCCTACAGGGATGCATTTGTAGCGCTTTCTGGAAGAAATTCCCGGTATCAGGGACGCTCTCGAATAGCGCTGAGTGGATACGCTTAAAACTTACTGTAGTTAAGTTTTCTTTATGCCTGTCGAAACAGGTTGTTATAGGGATGCTGTCTATCCCGAAACATAAATTTCCAGCTTGCCAGCCTGTCGGGCTATGGGGTTCGTTACGGACAGGGTGGAGCCTAGAGGGGCTGGGGCCTGAAATCGAAATTGAGCTGAGAAACGAGCGTGGTCTATTTAATATGCCTTTTGAAAAGATAAAGTCGATAAGAATCCGCTATAAAATCTGGTTGGGATTTGGGCTGCTGCTAGTGGTGCTGGGTGTCGTATCCGCGATTACCCTGACCAGCTTTTCCAAGGTCAGGCATCAGCTGTCCGAGGTGGTGAAGATTCACCAGCCCGCAGCCCTGTTGAGCAAGGATCTGGCGATCCAAGTCCAATCCACCGCAACTGCATTAGGGTTCTTTGTTTCCACCAAGGACGAGATTCATCGCCAGAACTACCAGGTGGGCCTGAAGCGGGCTGATATGTTGATGGAGAAGCTCGGGCAGCTCGATGCCATTCGGAAAGACCAGGCATCTCGCCAGTTGACTACCAGCCTGAAGAGCAAGCTCTCTGATCTGCGTGGAATTGGAGAGAAACTGATCGATGCGACCTCGAGTTTCGAAAAGCTGTTCCCTGGTATGGCCTATGCCAGTCGTAATGTGAACCCGCTGAGTCGTGAACTCAGCCAATTGGTCTCGCAGATGATTGTTTCAGAACAGGAAGAGGATGCGGATGAGATACGTAAGGCCCTGCTGCTGGATATCGAGGAACTGCGCTATGCCTGGAGCAACGTGCTGAATGGTGTGAGAGGCTATCTGGCATTTCGTACCGATGCCTCGCTCAAAGATGTGGAGACTTATCTGCAGCAGGTGACTCAGCTGGTAGAGAGGTTAGCCGGCTATGATGATGAGCTGACGCTCGATCAGGCCGATTCACTGGAACAGTTCAATGCCAAGCTGGCCCTCTTTCATGAGAATCTTCAGCAGTTGAAGAGCATTCACGGCGGTGATCAGTGGCGTGCCGATTCATTTTTGCTGAAAAACGAGGCAGGACCGCTATTGAGGGAGATTGGCGACCAGCTGCAGGCATTGGTGAAACGGCAGGAACAGGCCATCGACCATACTAGCCAGACGCTGCTCGATCACGCCAATGAAATGGCTCGTATGGTCATGATCCTGATGGCGATGGGCTTGTTATTGGGATTACTGGTGGCTTGGTTTATCGGGCATGTCATATGCAGCCCATTGTACGCAGTTACCCGGGCCATGGATGAGATTTCACAGGGTGATGGTGATTTGACCCGGCGGTTGGATGTGAAGAGCCGGGATGAGATCGGCCAATTGGCCGCCAGCTTCAACACCTTCATGGAGAAGATACAACACCTGGTCAGGCATACGGCACGGGCGACATCCGAGGTGATCGCGGCAGTTGCCAGTACCTCAGAAAATGCGAATACCATCAATACCAAGGTGTTGGAACAGACGGCCGAAATGGAGCAGGTGGCCACGGCGATCAATGAGATGGCGGTGACGGTAAGTGAGGTGGCGCAGAATGCCGCCAATGCCGAGCAGGCGGCCAAGCGGGCACAGGAGCAGACCACCGTCGGTCATGAGACGGTGGCTAAGACAGCTGATTCGATACGACTTTTGAGTGAAGAGGTGCAACGCTCCACAGAGGTGATTGCGGAGGTCGGCAGGCAATCGGATGAGATTGGCAATATCCTGGATGTCATCAAGTCGATCGCCGAGCAGACTAATCTGCTGGCATTGAATGCCGCCATCGAGGCGGCGCGGGCCGGGGAGCAGGGACGGGGGTTTGCCGTGGTGGCTGATGAGGTGCGGAACCTGGCCAATCGTACCCAGGCGTCTACGGTGGAGATCGAACAGATGATCAGCCGGTTGCAGCAGGGCGCCGAGCAGGCGATGTCTAGTATGGAAAGCGGGCGCCAGCAGGCGGAAGAGAATGTGAGTCAGGCGGGTCAGGCGCTGCAGGCGCTGCAGCAGATCAGTGACTCCATCGACACCATCAATGCGATGAATACCCAGATCGCCACCGCCTCAGAGCAGCAGAGCACGGTCGCGGAAGAGATCAATCAAAGTATCGTTCGTATCGATAATGGCAGTAAAGAGGCGGCTCGCCAGTCGCGTGACACCATGGCATCGATGGCGCAATTGGGTGACCTCGCCGGGCGCCTGCAGCAGGTGGTGCAGCAGTTCAAGCTGGCCGATGATGATGCATTCGACTTCTCTGCCGCCAAGTCGGCCCATCTGGCCTGGAAGGCCCGCTTGCGTAGTTTCCTCGATGGCGGCTCATCTCTGACCCATAAAGAGGCCGTATCCCACCATGATTGCGTGCTGGGCCGATGGTACTATGGAGAGGGTTTGGAGAAGTATGGTGATATCCCCGAAATGCGGCAGATCGAGGGACCCCATACCGAACTCCATCACCTGATCAAGCAGGTGATCGAACTGAAACAGGCTGGCAATATGGAACAGGCCGAGGCTGAATTCGCCAAGGTGGAGTCATTGTCCCAACGTATCGTCAGCCTGCTGGAACGCATCGAGCAGCGGGTGGCTGGTGGATGAGAATCACACTCAAGAAGTCTTCAGCCCCAATGTTGCCTGCTGGGCCGCCATGATCTCTTGAATGCCTTGTTCCGCCAGGGCCAGCATGGCCTGTAACTCCTCCATATGGAAGGCGTGGCCTTCAGCTGTCCCCTGCACCTCGATGAAGGCCCCGGCATCGTTCATCACCACGTTCATGTCGGTTTCTGCATTGGAATCTTCGTTATAGTCCAGGTCCAGCACTGGAACGCCGTTATAGATGCCGACCGAGACGGCTGCCAACTGGCCGTGGATCGGGCTCTGTTTCAAATCGCCCTTGCGTATCAGGCCATTGACGGCATCCGTCAATGCCACGTAGGCGCCTGAGATCGATGCGGTGCGGGTGCCGCCATCGGCCTGGATCACGTCGCAGTCGAGGGTGATGCTGCGTTCTCCCAGCGCCTCCAGGTCCACAACCGCCCGCAGTGAGCGCCCGATCAGGCGCTGAATCTCCAGCGTGCGTCCCCCCTGCTTGCCGCGGCTCGCCTCCCGCCCCATACGCTCACCGGTGGCCCGTGGCAGCATGCCGTACTCCGCAGTAACCCAGCCCTGGCCCCGGCCTTTGAGGAAGTGGGGTACCCGCTCTTCGACACTGGCGGTGCAGATTACCTTGGTATGGCCACACTCCACCAGTACCGAGCCCTCGGCATGATGGGTGAAGTTGCGGGTGAAACGGATATTGCGCATTTCATCGGGGTTGCGGCCGCTGGGTCTCATGGTGTGTCGATCCTTGGGAACTGGTGTGTGGGTGGTGAAGAGTGGATGGTTTCAGGAAAGGATTACTGGCGGGAATTATATCAGGAAATGGAACATGTCTGGGGGAGAAGTCATACGATGAAGGAATCCCCAGTCAGCACTACTTGGGGATGGCGCGATTCTGCATATGGTTCCGGCGCCCCACTCCCAGAGGGCGCCGTGAACCCGTCCATGGGGGCTCGACTGTGGCCATCCAGGCTGCAGACGCCCCCGGGAGTGGGACGCCGGGACCATTAAGCCCGACCTTGTTCGATTCGGCAGAGCAGCCCCGGCGCAGGGCTGGCCTGATGGCCGGTCGTTCAGCCATGCTCCTGCAGCCGGGGCGGCTCCAAGGTCTCCCCGGGTATGCGGAAGACCTGGACCAGGGTCTGCAGTTGCTGGACTCTTTCGGTCATTGATGCAGCAGCGGCAGATGTCTGCTCGGCCAGGGCGGCGTTCTGTTGAGTCATCTGATCCATGCTGGTGACCGCCTGGTTGACCTGGTCGATGCCGGTGGACTGTTCCTGGCTGGCAAAGGTGATTTCAGAGACGATGTCTCCCACCTTTTTCACGGCCGTCACGATCTCCTCCAGGGTCTGTCCTGACTGATTGACGAGGCTGGTGCCGGTGTTCACTTTCCCGACACTGTCATTGATCAGGGTCTTGATCTCCTTTGCCGCCGTGGCGCTGCGTCCGGCCAGATTGCGTACCTCGGTTGCCACCACGGCGAAGCCGCGCCCTTGTTCACCGGCCCTGGCGGCCTCCACCGAGGCGTTCAGTGCCAGCAGGTTGGTCTGGAAGGCAATCTCATCGATCACCCCGATGATCTCAGCGATCCTGCGGCTGGCATCATCGATCTCTGCCATGGCGACGACGGCATGGCCAATAACTTCACCGCCTTTTTCCGCCAGCTGTCTGGCCTGGATGGCCAGCTGATTTCCCTGCTGGGCGTTATCGGCATTGTTTTTCACCGTGCTGGTCAGCTCTTCCATGCTGGCGGCTGTCTGCTCCAGGCTGCTGGCCTGGTTTTCCGTGCGGGCGGAGAGGTTGTTGTTGCCGGCGGAGATCTCATCAGCAGCGGTGTTGATCATTTCGACCGCATCCTGAACCGGTTGCAGGGTCTGCCGCAGGCGCCTGATCGTTGTGTTGACGCTCTCCTGCAGGGCGGCGAACTCGCCATTGAAGTTGCCCTCCAGTGTCTTGGTGAGATCACCCTCGGCCAACAATTGGAGTATCTTCTTCGTGCCCTCGACCGGTTCGGCAATGGCGTCGAATATGCCATTCAATCCCAGCAGGAGTTCTTTCCAGCTGCCTTCGAAGCCTGTGGCCTCGCTGCGATAGTTCAACTCTCCGTCACGGGCCGCCTGGATCAGCCTGCTGGATTCGCCGAGCAGGCCATTGACCGCCTGTACGCAGCGGTTGACGCTGTCTTTGATGCGGTTGAAATCGCCTTTGTACTCCTTGTCTATGGGGGCCGGAATATCACCGTGGCTGATGCGGTCAAGATAGCGAGATGCTTCGTTCAAGGGGGCATTGAACAGTTCGATGATGTCGTTAATGCCACCCAGAAGATTGCCCCAGGCGCCAGTGAAACCGCTGTTGTCACAGCGCTCGTCGAGCTTGCCCTCTCCGGCCGCCAGGGTGACGCGGTCCAACTCGCGCTGCATGCGGCGCAATACGCCGATCATCTGTTCGAATGACCGGGCCACTTCACCAACTTCGTCGCGCGACTCTGTGTGCAAGGTGTTCATGTCAATGTTGAGATCGCCTGCTGCGACGCTGCGGGTGACGGAAACGATATTCTGCATCGGGATGGTGATACTTCGCGCCATCACCAGACTGAAACCGAGGCCGGCGGCCAGGACCAGCAGCAGGATGAATCCTTCCGTCATCATCATGGTGCCGATCTTGTTCGTGGAGGCTGCCGCCATCATGCCGACCGCCGTATTCATCTGCTTCAGGGTGTCGATGTTCAGTGTGCGGATGCGCTTCAGCTGCTGCTGGTATTCGGCTGTTCCCGCTGTCGTCTCGCGAATGCGGTTCGTGGCATCGAGCAGCTGTTGCCATAGGGTCGCCACCTGCTTCAGTTTTGCTTCGATGGCCGGGTCGCTGTTACCCGGCAGGGTCAGCGGCTTGCTCATGTCGAGATCGGCATAGGTGATGCCCCCGCTGCGCAGGGCGGTCAGGGATTTGTCGAATAGTGTTGCCGTCTTTTTCGATAATTGGCTGCCGGTTGTGCCCTGACCGCCCAATTCATCCAGTACCTCCTTGGTGAATTTCTGGGTCAGCATCCGCTGGCGGCCGGCAATATTGATGACTCCGGCATCGGCCTTCTGCTGATTCAGGGTGATGACGGTATAGAGTACGATGCCAATCAGCGCGGTGATAAAAAACAGGCTGATAGCGAAGAGTTTCTTTCCAACCGAAAGTTGGTTCATGTTTATTTTCATGGGAAACGCAAATCACAATGTGCATGCCCAGGCGGCATAACCACATAATCGGCAGGGTGGTGCGGGTCTTTAGGATATGTTTGGCTGGGGCAGAGGGGGTTTCTCAGGAGAGCGTCGCCCGGCCTCCATTATTGGCGTTGCTGTTTTTTCTCTTCGAACTCTTCGATGGCGCTCTGCAATTGCTCGATCGCTTGCTTCAATGGATCTTTCGGTTGCTTTGGAGCGGCCCTCCGGGATGGTGTCTGTGGGTGATCGGCAAGGAGCGGCCGGCAGGCGATGAGTGTCACATTGTCACTCTCCGGGAAGGCACTCTGCGCCGCTTCACTGACCAGTGCCCGGCAGGCACTGGCAATGGGCATGTCGCTGAACAGGGTATCGATCATCAGCTCTTCGTCGATGCTGCCCCATAGGCCATCGGAGCAAAGTGCCAACAGATCGCCGGGCCGAAGCCTTTCTCTCCCCAATTCAGCTGCTGGTAAAGGGGTATTGCCACCCAGGCAGCGGGTGACGTAGTTGCGTTGCGGATGGTTCAGTGTCTCCTCATCACCGATGATCCCCTGCTGCCGTAGCCGCTCCACATAGGAATGATCGGTGGTTCGCCTCACTATCGCGCCGTCACGCAGCAGATAGAAGCGACTGTCACCGGCGTGTATCCAGTATGCGGTTTCTCCTTGAACAAGGCACACCACAGCCGTAGTGCGCGGGTCGATAGCGGGTTCCTGAGCCTCGCCATAGCGCTGGATCTGTTGGTGGGCATGCTGTAACAGCCGGGCCAGAAAGCGTTCCGGCTCCGGCACCGGCTTGACGCTTTTTTCCAGCGACTGCTTGCAGACGTCGATGAGGATCTGTGCCGCCTTTTCACCTTTGGGGTGGCCACCCATACCGTCGGCCAGCGCGAGCAGGATCACGCCCTGGCTCTCGAACAGGGCATGACGGTCCTGGTTTTTCCGGCGGTCTCCCTGCAGTGAATGCTGTCCGCTTTCAAATGAACCGGGTGTGCTCATCCACCGATTCTCCTTGTGGGATTGCCACCCTCGGTGTCGGCGGCCTGCATCTTGGGCCGTCCTTCCTGTTGCCTGATGGCGGTCAGCAGTGTGCTGGCATCCTGGGGGCGCAGTAACGGATCGATCTCCATCGCCCAGTCGATCAGTTCCAGCAGATAGGCCGGGTAGTGCTTCCTGAACAGCGAGCTGGCGGGGCGCATCCGGTCCTTGGCGTGGCGCTCTATGGCAGAGGGTGGGGCGCTGCCTTCGATACAGGCTCGCATGGTGGCACCGATGGCATAGACATCGCTCCAGGGGCCGACGTAGCCGGATGAGTAATACTGCTCAACGGGGGAGAAGCCTGGTGTGACGACCTGGGAGGATTGATGGCTGCGGGTGGTGGCGAATTTGTGTACGGCACCAAAGTCGAGCAGCAGTGGATTGCCCCCGGGGCGCAGGTGAATGTTGCTGGGTTTGATGTCCAGGTGCAGTTGCCCGGTGGAGTGGATCAGGCTCAAGGCATCCAGGATCGGAGGAAACACCGTGAGCAGGAAGCGGGAACTTAACCACCCTTTGCGCTGGCGTATATAACCGCCAAGATTCTTTCCCTGCTGATAATCCATGACCATGTATGCGGTGTTGTTGGCCAGAAAAAAGGTTCGCACATTGACGATGTTGGGGTGGCGCAGGGTGGCGAGTGCCATCGCCTCCTGATAGAACAATTTGCGGCCGTTATTGAAGTGACTGATGTCGGCCTGATCGCTGATCTCCACCTGCAATGCCTTGCCGCGGACCGCAAGATTCCGTGGCAGAAACTCCTTGATTACCACGCGCTCCAGGGTGTCCACGTCCTCAGCCAGGTAGATCAGGCTGAAGCCGCCGCTTCCAATCAGCTTGATGATCGAGTAGCAGTCGATCACCGTGCCTGGTGGCAGGCTTTTCCGGCTCTTGGGCATTCACTCTCCGGGTACTGCGTCGTGTGAGGCTGCTGGTTCTCTGTTCAGGCCCTGGGTAAAGACGCGGGCAGAATCTTTGTGGCTTTATCAGGTGTCTGGTTAGTATGATACACATTTTGGGCGCCGGCGTTTTGCCGGTGTCTGGCGGACTTATCAGGGAGCGCATAGATGACCAGCAGTATGACGGCATTTTCCAGGGTGCAGGAGAAGGGGGACAGTGGTGACCTGATTTGGGAGATTCGCTCGGTGAATCACCGTTACCTGGAAACCATGATTCGGCTTCCTGAGGAGTTACGCGCCCTCGAGCCTGTGGTGCGAGAGACCATAACCAAACGATTGGGAAGGGGTAAGGTGGATTGCAGCCTGAAATATCACCCCTCCGCTGATGCGGCGGCGGCGATGAAGGTCAACCGGCGGGTGGCGGAGCAGATCATCGCCGCTTCCGAGGAGATTGGCCATCTGCTGCATGAATCGGTGCCGGCGGCCAATATGGATATCCTGCGCTGGCCCGGTGTGCTGCAGCAGGAGGAGCAGGACTTCACGCCGGTTCAGCAACAGGCACAGGCGCTGCTGACCCGGGCGCTGGATGATCTGGTCGCCATGCGTCAGCGGGAAGGCGCGCGCCTGGCTGACATCATCCGCCAGCGTTGCCAGGCGATGCGACAACAGGTGTCCCTGGCGCGGGCCTTGATGCCCCAGGTGCTGCAATCGATCAGAGAGCGGTTACGGGCACGGCTGGCCGAGATCAGCGAACAGCTCGATGAAGGCCGGCTGGAGCAGGAGATGGCCCTACTGGCCCAGCGTCTCGATGTGGATGAAGAGATGGACCGGTTGTCCAGTCATCTGGATGAGGTGGAACAGGTGTTGCAGCGTAGCGGGCCGGTCGGCCGCAGGCTCGATTTTCTGATGCAGGAGCTGAACCGTGAGGCCAACACCCTGGGGTCCAAATCCAATGATGTGGAGGTAACGCGAATCAGTGTCGAGTTGAAGGTGCTGATCGAACAGATGCGGGAACAGGTTCAAAACATCGAATAGGAATAGAACAGTGATGAATGCGAGTACGCTCTATATCGTTTCCGCCCCCTCCGGAGCGGGCAAGACCAGCCTGCTGAAGGCACTGGTGGAGACCGATGATGGCATCCAGGTCTCCGTCTCCCATACCACCCGCCCTATGCGGCCCGGGGAGCGGGATGGGGTGGATTACCATTTCGTGGACCAGGAGGCTTTTGCCGCCATGGCCGAGGCCGGCGCCTTCCTCGAGCATGCCCAGGTATTCGATAACTTCTATGGCACTGCCGAGGCTGCCATTCGCGATCAGCTGGCAAGCGGCCTGGATGTGGTGCTGGAGATAGACTGGCAGGGTGCGCAGCAGGTGCGTGAGCGCTTCCCGCAGGCCGTCTCCATCTTCATCCTGCCGCCTACGCCGGAGGCGTTGCGTCAGCGCCTGAACAGCCGTGGGCAGGATAGTGAAGAGGTGATCGAGCGGCGGATGCGGGACGCCCAGAGCGAGATGTCCCATTATGCGGAATATGACTATCTGATCGTCAATGACCTGTTTGACCAGGCCCTGGAGGAACTGCGTTCCGTGGTCACCGCGCAACGTCTGCGGGAACCGCTGCAGGCGATAAAGCTGGAGAAAAGGTTGCAGGCGCTGCTGGCAGGAAATATATCAGGCAGTGGGGGCTGATGGCGGGTGACTGGGGACAACTCGTCGGGGACGCCGTGAACCCATCCCTGGGGGCTTCGCGGCGGCATCCTTGCCGCCGAGATCCCGACGATTTACCCCCGTCACCTGGCAATATCAGATAGTAACGATACAGCTCTTTCAGTGACTCAGCGGCCAATCTGAAATAGTGCTGATCAGGTGGCGGTCTGCCGCTCTTCCCATTTTGCCGCTTCATCGTCCCAGTCGTCCATGCGGACATAGGGGTTCATCCGCGGCTGGCTGATCATGTTGGGATCGACTTCGAGACCGATACCCTCCAGGAAGTTAGCCAGTCCGATGCGTTCGATCATCTCGCCGGTGCGCTCATGCTCCAGGGCGTTCTCGGCGAAGAAATCCAGGATCTCGGTAGCCAGATCGGCCAGCCATTCGTAGTCCTCGTCGGTTTCCAGCTTGTGGAAAGGCACGATCACGGTTCCCATCAGATCACCGATCTTGAGCGTGCGCTTGCCGCCACAGAGCAGGGTCACGCCTTTGTCGTCACCCGGGGAGAGGGCCTTGGTCATCACGTTGATGCAGTGCATGCAGCGCACGCAGTCTTTGTTGTTGACTTCCAGGGTATCGTCGTCGTTCAGCGCCAAGGCCTGGGTCGGGCAGCGGGTGATGACGTTGTCGATCACATACTTGCGGCCATGTTCGGCGACGAACTTCTGCACCTCTTGCTGATCCACCTTCATATCGTCACGCCAGGTGCCGATCGTCGCCAGGTCGGCCCGTTGCACGGCGTTCATACAGTCGTTGGGGCAGCCTGAGACCTTGTACTTGAACTTGTAGGGGAGGGCCGGGCGATGCATGTCGTCGAGGGCATTGTTCACCAGCATGCGCATGGTGCGGCCCTCATCGAAACAGGACTGCTCGCAACGTGCCGCGCCGACGCAGGACATACCGGTGCGCACGGCCGGGCCGGCGCCGCCCAGGTCGAACCCCATCTCGTTGATGGCATCGAAGGCCGGCTGGACGTTGTCGGTGGTACAGCCCTGGAACATGATGTCGCCGGACTGGCCATGGAAGGCGATCAGGCCGGAGCCATACTTCTCCCAGATATCGCAGAATTTGCGGATGGTGTTGGTGTCGTAGTGCATACCGGGGGGCGGCATTACGCGCAGGGTGTGGAATTCAGAGGCTGCGGGATATACGGGGTTGCCATCGTCGTCCTTCAGCTCGCTAAAGCGGGGAATGATGCCGCCACCATATCCAATGACGCCAACGGTGCCACCCTTCCAGTAGCCCTTGCGCGTCTCGTAAGAGGTCTCCAACTGACCCAGCAGGTCGACCATCATGTCGTTGTCATTGGCCAGGCGCTTGAGGCCGGTTACGAAGCTCGGCCAGGGGCCGCTCTCCAGTTGGTCCAGCATGGGGGTTTCATGCATCGATTTAGTCATAGCGCTTCTCCAACTCCTTAAACTCAACGGGGTGCCCCGGTTAACCGTGGGCGGACAAAAATCCGTTCTTTGTGTTATTGGTTGCGTTTGATTGGCACAGGGTTATAGATAGATCGAGTCCAATTCTGAATTAATCATAGCCCATCTTATTTCATAGAAAAACACTAGGTATTTTGGGGGAAGCTGGTGCGGAATACGGCTGTATGCGGGGGAAGCGACGCGGCGTGGGCCAAGATCGCGGAAACGGGCTGACTTCAGCCGTTCGATGGGTGAGGTGTGAACGGTGCCACGTGATGCGTCATCGGTGCTCTAAACCGTTTTGCTTCGTGACGGGGCACCGCCCCACACCTGCTCGTGGAGATACGGTAACCTGCCAGAAAGGAGGAGTGGATTCAGACCATCTTACGCAACTCGTACTCCAGGATACCCTCGGCGCCGGCCTGCTTCAGGCGGGGGATCAGGTCCCGTACCTGGCTGCTGTCCACCACGGTTTCCACCGCCAGCCATGCACGATCGAACAGGTGATTGACGGTAGGGGCCTGCAGACTCGGCAGCATGGAAACGATCTCGGTCAGCTTATCTGTCGGTACGTTCATTTTCAGGGCGACTTTACGACGTGCCTTCATGGCCGCCTGTAACAGAGTGGCGATCTGCTCGATCTTGTCCCGTTTCCAGGGGTCAGCCATGGCTGAGCGGTTGCTGATCAGGCGGGTTTCAGTATGGAGCAGGTCACAGACGATGCGCAGACCATGGGCGCGGATGGTACTGCCGGTCTCGGTGATCTCCACCACCGCATCCACCAGCCCTTCCACCACTTTGGCCTCGGTGGCGCCCCAGGAGAATTCCACCTGGGCATCGATGCCCCTCTCCTCCAGATAACGCCGGGTAAAACCCACCAATTCGGTGGCGATGCGTTTTCCCTGCAGGTCTTCCGGTGACTGGATGGGTGAGTCCTGTGGCACTACGAGCACCCAGCGACAGGGCTGGTTCGAACTCTTCGAGTAGACCAGTTCGCATATCTCCACCACCTCGGCCTGGGTCTCCAGGATCCAGTCGTGGCCGGTCAATCCCAGATCCAGGGTTCCATTAGCCACATAGGGGGCCATCTCCTGGGATCGCACCAGGGCGCACTGGATGTCGTCGTCATCGACGGTGGGGAAGTAGTTGCGTGAACGGGGCGTGATGGTCCAGCCTGCCTGTTTGAACAGGGACAGGGTGGACGCCTCCAGGCTCCCTTTCGGGATTCCGAGTTTCAGTCGTTGCATCGTAATCCTGTGATCGTCAGTTAAACGCCGTAACCTGAAGGCGGTCGCTCATGGTCACCGGCAAATTGTTACTGTTTGCTGTGGCGCAGGATCTCGTATATCCGGTCCTTCATCAAGGCCCGTTTCTTTTTCATCTCTTCGATATGGAAATCTGACGTGGGTAGCGCCTGCTCCTCCAGGTTGCGGATCTGCTTGTCCAGTTCATCGTGGTCATCCATCAGTTGGGAGAATTCCGCATCGTTTTCATGTAGCTCCTTGATCGTCTCCTCCAGATTGGGGAACTCATGAAGGACGTCGTGTATTTCGCCAAGCATAGCTCTGGTCCTATTGATAGAAGGGGGCATGTTATATTCCGCCTGGGCCGATTCGAAGCCTGTTCGCCGGCGGAATGCCCATTCATTATAGATAGGCTTGTAAAGCCGAGACCTTGATGCAAAGCAACTGAGTGTTGGTTTCAATATACGGTCAGGCAGAATTTCCCCATGGATCATGGCGTGCGGGCAACGGCCCATATCTCCACGCGCCTGGCTCCTGCCTGTTTCAGCAACCGCGTCAGTTCGGCGGCGGTGGCCCCGGTGGTGACCACATCGTCCAGCACGGCCAGGTGTGTTCCCTGCAGGGGGCGCACGAGACTGAATGCATTGCGTACGTTCAGCCCTCTTGCCCGTTGGCTGAGGTCGGCCTGGGAGGCCGTCTTTTTGCAGCGGGTGAGCAGATGTGGCTGGAATGGTATAGCGAAGCGCCGGGCCAGGGGGCGGGCCAGCTCCAGGGCTTGGTTGAAACCTCTTTGACGCAGACGTGAACGGTGCAGGGGGACGGGCAGGATCAGCTCGGGTGGCGTTGATAGCCGGGTTTCGAGAAAGTCGCCGAATAACCGGGCCAGAAGCCTGCCGTTGGGGAATTGGTCACGAAACTTGAAGCCTGTGACCAGGTTGTCGATGGGAGACTGGTAGATGAAGGGGGAGAGACATCGGTCGAAGAGTGGCCGGTTGCTGGAGCATGCCCCGCAGATGCTTCCGCTGCTGCTGGATGGCAGGGGCAGAGCGCAGCGCCGACAGCAGTGGTGGTTGTAGGGCAACTCCTCCCGGCATGGGGTGCAGATGTCCATTTCCGGCCCGCCGGGAGTGCCGCAGATCAGGCAGACCGATGGGTACAGGAGATGTCGCGTTCTTTCCATCCAGTGGCTGGCCATGGGGTTCCGTCCCGGTAGCGGCAGATGTTGTGACGGTATTGTAATGTGTCGAGGATCGCTGTGCGACAGCCTTGCCTGCTGTCGTTACGTGATATGAATTGTATAATATTGATCCACTAGTCAACCAAAGTCATGATAATTGGTTGACAGTGGTGATTATGTCATTACTATTGCGGCTTTCATGCCGCAGCGTCGTTCCTGCTGTAACCACTGATCCGCCATGCAGACCCAGCGCAGGCCGCTGATGCTGTTGGCGATGCCCGTGGTTACAGCTGAAATGGTTGACCCCGCATCGCGGCCATCGGCTTTGCCTCACCGGCACACGGGGCGGGCAGCAACGGGAGAAAATGTCACCATCATGAGCGATTTGAATCCGAGACACGACTGGAGCCTGGAAGAGATCGAGGCCCTGTTCGATCTGCCCTTCAATGACCTGCTGTATCGGGCACAGACCATACATCGGCACTATTTCGATCCCAACCGGATCCAGGTCAGTACCCTGCTCAGCATCAAGACTGGGGCATGTTCCGAGGACTGTGGCTACTGCTCCCAGAGCGCCAAGTATCAGACCGAGCTGGAACCGGAGAAGCTGTTGCCGGTGGAAGAGGTGGTGAAGGCGGCCGAGTCGGCGCGGGACAAGGGGGCCACCCGCTTCTGTATGGGGGCCGCCTGGCGCAATCCTACGGACAAGAATCTGGAGCGGGTGATCGAGATGATCCAGGCGGTACATGACCTGGGCATGGAGACCTGCGTTACCCTGGGCATGCTGTCTGCGGATCAGGCCAGGCGCCTGCGCGAGGCGGGCCTGGACTACTACAACCATAACCTGGACACCTCGCCCGAGTTCTATGGCAATGTGATCACCACCCGCACCTTCGAGGATCGCCTGGATACCCTGGCCCATGTGCGTGAACAAGGTATCAATGTCTGCAGCGGCGGCATATTGGGCATGGGCGAGTCACGCCGTGACCGGGCCTCCATGTTGCGGGAACTATCGAATCTGCCGCGGCATCCCGAGTCGGTGCCGATCAACCTGCTGGTGCAGGTGGAGGGGACGCCCCTGTTTGGTACCGATGCCCTGGATCCGTTCGAGTTCATTCGCACCATCGCGGTGGCGCGTATCCTGATGCCGGCCTCCTATGTGCGGCTCTCAGCCGGGCGCAGTGAGATGAACGATGAGATGCAGGCCCTCTGCTTCATGGCCGGCGCCAACTCCATGTTCTATGGTGAACGGCTGCTGACCACGGACAACCCGGAAGCAGACCAGGATCGCCAGCTGTTCGACCGACTGGGCCTCTCTTTCGAGGAAAGCACCGAATTGCAGGCCACTGCGGCCAGTTGCGGACAGCGGCAGGCGAACCTGTAATCACCCCGACCGCTGTTTCCAGGCGGGCACGTCGGAACCGAGATTCAATTCCATGCAGCCACTGCAACCCAGACTGAAACGCCTGCGGCAGGCCCGCCTCTATCGCAGCCGCCGGCTGGTCAGCGGGACCACCGGCCCGCTGCAGCAGGTGGATGGCCGCCCCATGCTGCTATTCTGCAGTAATGACTATCTGGGACTGGCGGGCCACCCGCAGGTGGTCGAGGCGTTGCAGCGTGGCGCGGCGGCAGCGGGGGCCGGCAGTGGTTCCGCCCACCTGGTTAGTGGCCACAACCGCTCTCATCATGCCTTGGAAGAGGAGTTGGCGGCCTTTACCGGACGGCCGCGGGCATTACTCTTCTCCACCGGCTATATGGCCAACCTGGGGGTGATGGGGGCGCTGCTGGGCAAGGGGGATACGGTGCACCAGGACCGGCTGAATCACGCCTCGCTGATCGATGGCGGACTGCTTTCCGGCGCCCGGTTCCGGCGCTTTCCCCACCGCGACCTGTCGCTGCTGGAGAGGCGTCTGCGACAGTCAGGGTCGGGTGAGGCGCTGGTGGCCACCGATGGCGTGTTCAGCATGGATGGCGACCTGGCCGATCTGCCGGCCCTGGCCGACCTGTGCCGGCGCGAAGGTGCCTGGCTGATGGTGGATGACGCCCATGGCCTGGGCGTGCTGGGAGAGAAGGGCGGCGGCAGCCTGGAACGGTTTGGGCTTGGCCTGGAGGATGTGCCGATCCTGATGGGCACCTTGGGCAAGGCCTTCGGTTCGTTCGGTGCCTTCGTTGCCGGCAGCGAGGCGCTGATCGAGACCTTGATCCAGAGCGCCCGCAGCTATATCTTCACCACCGCCTTGCCGCCGGCCGTCGCCGAGGCCAGCCGGGCCAGCCTGAGGCTGGTACGGTCTGAAGGGTGGCGGCGTCAACGATTACAGCAGCTGATCGGCAGCTTTCGGGTCGAGGCGACTCGTCTGGGGCTGCCGTTGATGGCCTCGGATACGCCCATCCAGCCGCTCCTTGCCGGCAGTCCGGAGCGGGCCCTGGCCTGGAGCCGGCAACTGGAGCAGGCGGGTATCCTGGTGACGGCGATTCGCCCACCCACCGTGCCTGAAGGCAGTGCCCGGTTACGTATCACCCTCTCCGCGGCACATACGGATGCCCAGCTGGAGCAGTTGCTCGATGCCCTCTCCCGGCTGCCGCTGGAGGGCTCCGTATGAAACTGTGGCGCCGAACCCTGGGCAATGGCCCGGATCTGGTGTTACTGCACGGCTGGGGCATGAACAGCGGAGTCTGGTCGCCCCTGCTGGATGAGCTGTCGCGGCGCTACCGCCTGACCTTGCTGGAGTTGCCCGGCCATGGGGGCAGCACCTACGATCCAGTCCATGCCGATCTGCAGGCGTGGGCCGCGGCCTGCCTGCAGGCGGCGCCGGAACGGGCCCATTGGTTGGGGTGGTCTCTTGGTGGGCAGGTGGCGCTACAGGCGGCCCTGGAGCAACCGGATCGAATCGACCGGCTGCTGCTGGTGGCGACTACGCCCCGCTTCGTCCAGGGTGAAGACTGGCCCCATGCCATGGACCCGGAGACATTGCGCCAGTTCGGCCGCACCCTGCAACGCAACCACCGGCAGACCCTGGCCCGGTTCCTCTCTCTGCAGGTGCAGGGGGATGAGTCCGCCCGGGAGACCCTGCGCCAGTTGCGGTTGGAGGTTGGCCGGCGGCCGGAGGCCGATCCCCAAGCCCTGGAGCATGGCCTGGATCTGCTCACCTATACCGATATGCGGGGCCGGCTGGCGGCGTTGAGCAGGCCCAGTCTGTGGCTGCTGGGGGAGCGGGATACCTTGGTGCCCAAGGCGGTGGTGGACGACCTGGAAGCGATGGCCATTCCCCAAGCCCGTTTTCAGCGCATTCAGGGTAGCGCCCACGCGCCGTTTCTCTCCCATCCTGGGCAGAGCCTGGAACTGTTACAGCGTTTTCTGGAGCAGCCGGATGTCTGATACACCGGCCATCGACAAGCGCCAGGTGCGCCGCGCGTTCTCCCGCGCCGCACCCCGTTATGACGAGGTGGCGGTGCTGCAGCGGGAGATCGGCCAGCGCATGCTGGACCGGCTGGAGGTGGTGCGGCTGCAACCGCAACGGGTGCTGGATCTGGGGGCCGGTACCGGCCTGGCCACCGAGGGGTTGATGAAACGCTATCCCAGGGCGCAGGTAGTGGCATTGGACTTTGCCCTGCCCATGCTACAGCAGGTGCGGCGTCGTGGTCGCCTGTTGCGCCGGCCCCGCTGTGTCTGTGGCGACCTCGAACAGCTGCCCATTGCCGGCAACAGTGTGGATCTGATCTATTCCAATGCCGCCCTGCAATGGAGTAATGATCTGGAGTCCACGTTCCGGGAGTTTCTGCGGGTACTGCGGCCAGGCGGGTTGCTGATGTTCACCACCTTCGGCCCGGATACCCTCAAGGAGCTGCGCCTGGCCTGGTCTGAAGTGGATGGCTACAGCCATGTCAGCAGTTTTCCGGATATGCACGACGTAGGTGATGCCCTGGTCCGGGCCCGCTTCGCCGATCCGGTGATGGATGTGGACCGGATGACCCTCACCTATGGCGACGTCAGTGACCTGATGCAGGACCTGAAGGTACTGGGTGCGCACAATGTCACCGCCGCCCGGCCACGAGGGCTGACCGGGCGGGGACGTCTGCAGGCGATGCGCGCCGCCTACGAGCCGTTTCGTCGGGATGGCCGGCTGCCGGCCAGTTATGAAGTGGTGTATGGACACGCCTGGGCACCGTTGTCCCAGCAGGAAGCGGGGGTGGTCACCCTGTCCGTGGAGCAGACAGGCCGGCGCAGGCCTTGAGTTGATGGCGACCCCGCGCTCTTCACTGCACCCACGTTCTCCAACAGTACGGGCATGAGGATCTATCATGACGACAACCAGCTATTTCATCACCGGCACGGACACGGGTTGTGGCAAGACCGAAGTCACCCTGGGATTGATGGCCCTGTATCAGTCCCGGGGAGAGCGGGTGCTGGGGATGAAGCCGGTGGCCTCGGGTGCCGAGCCCACGGCGGATGGACTGCGCAACGAGGATGCCCTAAAGATCCAGGAGCAGGGATCGGTCAGATTGCCGTATGAGCAGATCAACCCCTATGCCTTCGCTCCTCCCATCGCCCCCCATCTGGCCGCCCGCCAGGCCGGCGTCACGATCCAGGTCGAAGCGATACGGCACCGCTGCCAGGCCCTCTCGACCCGTGCCGATCGCCTGCTGGTCGAAGGGGTGGGTGGCTGGCAGGTGCCCCTCAACGAAATGGATAGCGTGGCCGATCTGGCTCATGCCCTGGGTCTCCCGGTGATCCTGGTGGTGGGGATGCGCCTGGGTTGTATCAATCATGCGTTGTTGAGCGCACAATCGATCGTCGACCGCGGCTGTGAGTTGGCCGGCTGGGTGGCCAACATGCTGGAACCGGAGATGCTGGAAGCGGAGGCCAATATCGATGCCCTGCGCCGGCGCATCCCCGCCCCGCTGCTGGCCCGGATCCCGTTTATGCCTACCCCCCGGCTGGAGACCATTATCCAGGCGCTTTCTCAGGCACCGGAATTGGTGCCATAATCAGTAGAAACGACGGCTGCGCTAACTGTTCAACCTGTTCAACGGCCTGGGCCGAAACGTTCCCGGGTGCAACATTGGGCCTGAGAGGGGATCAACGTGCTGGGTCATTGGGATGGCTTGTGACGGGCGGAATCGGCCCATCAGACTGCTGAGTTGGGTCGGCATCGTTCTGTTCGCTTTTCTGAACTGTTTCTCCTTCCGCCTCTCTGCTGCCCCTGTTGCTGCCAGTGTCTCCGATGATGACGCCCTGACCATTGTCTACAATCGCAACAATCCTCCCTATAAATTTCTCAATGAGGCACAGCAGGCCGATGGCGTCCTGATCGATCTGTGGCGGCTGTGGGCGGAGAAGAGCCGGGTCAAGGTCCGCTTCAGGGCGGCGGAATGGAGTGAGACCCTGCGCCAGGTGAACGACGGCGAGGCGGATGTTCACGCCGGCCTGTTCTATACCGAAGAGCGTGCCCGTTTTCTCGATTATACCGCCCCCCTGCTCGATATGAGCTACTACCTGTATCACCGCCGGGAGGCGCCCGCCGTCGCGGGGCTGGATCAATTGAGCCAGCGGCGGGTTGGCGTGCCCAAGGGGTTCACCCGGCAGTTCGCCCACCAGGAGAATCCGGACATCGAGCTACTGGTGTATGAAGATTTCCCCTCCCTGTACCGTGCGGCAGAGCAGGGGGAAATGGACTATTTCATTTCACCGGAGGCCAATTATCATTACTTCCTGAAAGCCACCGGCGGGGTGCCCCAGTTTTTTCGTCAGCCGGGAAAACCCCTCTATACGCGCACCTATTATGGTGCGGTGAAAAAGGGGCGCAGTGACTTGCTGGCCCTGATCGCCCGGGGCATGGCCCGCATCACGCCGGATGAGAAGGAGGCGGTTCTGGAGCGCTGGCACAGTGGCAATACCACCTCCACCGCAGATGGCGGGAGGTTACAGTTGACTGCTGCAGAGCGGAAATGGCTGCTCGATCACCCCCGCATCCGGCTGGGAGTGGATCCGGCCTGGCCACCCTTCGAGTTCTTCGATTCTGAAGGAAGGTATTCCGGTATGGCGGCGGAATACGTGGCCCTGTTCAGCGCGATGCTGGGGGTAGAGATGTTGCCGCGGGGCGGGCTCAGCTGGAGTGAGGTGATCGAGCAGGTAAAGCAGGGCGGGGTCGATCTGTTGCCCGCCCTGATGCCATCCCCCGAACGGCGCAAGTTCCTTCTCTTCACCAAGCCCTACCTGACCTACCCCATCGTACTCTTCGTCCACCAGCAGACCCGGTATGTCAGCGGCCTCGAAGATATGGGGGGAAAGTACATTGCGGTAGAGCGGGGCTATGTCATCGAGGAGCTGCTGCGCCGGGACTATCCGACGATCCGCTTGCGGCTCTATCCGGACACCCAGTCCGCGCTGCTGGCGCTGAGCCGGGGTGAGGTGGATGCCTATGCCGGCAATATCATGGCGGCGACCTGGGTGATGGATCAACTGGGGCTGGGGAATATCAAGGTGACTGCGCCGACACCCTACCAGTATCAGCAGGCGATGGGTGTGCGAAAGGAGTGGCCGCAACTGGTTCCGATCCTGAATCAGGCCATCGATGCCCTTACCCCCGCTCAACACCGGGCGATCAAGGATCACTGGTTCAGTGTCCGGCTGGAAAAACGGGTCGACCGCAGCGCAATCTGGCGGGCGGTATTGATCACCATCCTGGTCGCCAGCCTGGTCCTGTTCTTCATCATGTACTGGAATCGGCGGCTCTCCCTGGAGATCGGCCGCCGGAAAAGGATCGAAGCGGCCCTGCGTGAGAATCGCTCGGCCCTGGCCAGGGCGAAACAGCAGGCCGATCGGGCGAATCGTTTCAAGAGCATGTTTCTGGCCAATATGAGCCATGAGATCCGCACCCCGATGAATGCCATTATCGGGCTCAGTTACCTGGCGGTGCAGCAATGCCCCCAGGGGCACCTGCGGGACTATCTGAACAAGATCCAGCGGGCCTCCAGGTCGCTGCTGTCGATCATCAACGATATCCTCGACTTCTCCCGGATCGAGGCGGGCAAGCTGCAATTGGAGAACGTCCCTTTCTCCATTTCAGAGGTGCTGGAAAATCTCTCCAGCGTGGCCGGCGTCAGGGCGATGGAGAAGGGGCTGAAGCTGCATATCGACAATGACTGGAAGGCGGCGCCGCGACAGCTGACTGGTGATCCGCTCCGTTTGGGCCAGGTGCTGCTCAACCTGACGGAAAATGCCCTCAAGTTCACCGATGAGGGAACGGTTCGGGTCCATATTGAATCCCTGTCGCAGGATGAGCGGCAGGTGAAATTGCGTTTTTCCGTCACGGATACCGGCATCGGGATCGCCCCGGAGCAGATCGCCTGTTTGTTCGATGCCTTCTCCCAGGCCGATCAGAGTCACTCCCGGCGCTATGGGGGTACCGGCCTGGGTCTGGCCATCTCCAGCCAGTTGGTGCAGTTGATGGGTGGACGGCTGGCGGTGGAAAGCGAGGTCGGTGGAGGCAGCCGGTTCTGGTTCGAGCTCTCTTTTCCCTTGCAGGAGGAGGTGGCCGGCGCCGCTACAGATGGTGCCGCGGCGCAGTCTGCGCTGCCCCCCCGTGCCGGGCGCCTCAGCGGCCGTGTATTGGTGGTGGAGGACAATGCCATCAACCGTCAGGTATCGGAAGAGATTCTGCGGGGGTTTGGTGTCGAGGTCACCCTGGTCGACAGTGGAGAGGCGGCGCTGGACCAGCTCTCCCGGCAGGCGTTCGATCTGGTATTGATGGATATTCAGATGCCGGGTATGGATGGGTTCGAGGCGACCCGGCTTCTGCGCCGCCGGGAAGCGTTGCGGCAGCTCCCGGTGGTCGCCATGACCGCCCACGCCATGGCCGGTGACCGCCAACTCTGCCTGGATGCCGGCATGGATGACTACATTGCCAAGCCGGTGGAGCCTGAGCGGCTGTTTCTTCTGCTGTCTCGCTGGTTGCGGCGGGACAAGATGGCCGGCGCTGCTCCGGTCACCGGCGCGGATGAGGTGCCGGCGCTGCCCGATCTGCCCGGTGTGGATATCGCGTGGGGGCTGCAGCGTATCGGTGGCAATAAACTGCTATACAGTAAGCTCCTGGCAGACTTTCTGCATGACCATGGGGATACCGGGCGGGATATTATCCAACTCATCGAACAGGGCGATAGAGTTGCCCTGCACCGCCTGCTCCATACCCTGCAAGGTGTCGCGGGCAATATCGGTGCGCGGGAACTGCAGCAGCAGGCACGACAGCTGGAACAGCAGTTGAAGCAGGCCGACCAGATCACCCGGGAGGCGTGTATGCCGCTGATCGATGCGTTCGAACGCCTCTCCCAGGGGATCGAACGATGGGTGGCGGGGCAGGCGGATGGCGTGGCGCCAGATGCAGGGCAGTTTGTGATGCTGGATGATGCGTTGCTTGGGGTACTGGAACAGATGATCGCCGCTGCCAACCCGGAAGCACTGGACTTGTTTGAACGGCTCGATCTGGCACGCTATGAGCCTCCGCTCCGACAGCTGTTGCAACAGCTTGGCAGTGAGCTGGGTAACTATAACTTTCCCCAGGCGGGGGCAGTCCTGGGTGAAATACGCGGGGCGATGAGCGGATCCGCATCAGCAGGAACGACGTAACGATGAATGAACATGACACGCGACCGAAGATATTGATCGTCGATGATGAGCGCTTCTATATCAACGTGCTGGTTGAGCTGCTGCGGGACAATTACCGGACGGCGGTGGCCAGGAATGGTGAACGGGCCCTGGCTCTGGTCCGGGCCGAGGCACCGCCTGACCTGATTCTGCTGGATGTGATCATGCCGGAGATGGATGGCTATGAGGTGTGCCGGCGCCTGAAGGCGGACCCGGGCACTGCCCAGATACCGGTGATCTTCCTGACCATCAAGAGTGAGGTCGACGACGAGATTCGCGGCTTTCAGTTGGGTGCGGTGGACTATATCAGCAAGCCGGTGAGCCCGCCGATCGTCAAGGCCAGGGTGGCCAACCATTTGGCACTGAGGCGCGCCCAGGAGGCGCTGAAAAAGCAGAATCGTTCTCTCGAACGGCGGGTGGCGGAGCGTACGGCAGAGATCTCCCGCACCCAGGACGTGGCGATCTTCTCCCTCGCATCGCTGGCCGAGACCCGGGACAACGAGACCGGCAATCACATTCGCCGGACCCAGAGCTATGTGCGGATATTGGCCACCTACCTGCGAGAGAATCCAAGGTTCAGGAAGGTGTTGAAGGCGCAGTATATCGAGCTGTTGTATAAATCGGCGCCACTGCATGACATTGGCAAGGTGGGCGTGCCCGACAGCATCCTGCTGAAACCGGGCAAACTGGATGCGGCGGAGTGGGAAGAGATGAAGCGACATGCCGCCTACGGCAAGGAAGCCATCGAGCGGGCGGAGAGTACGCTGGGAAGTACCTCGTTCCTGAATATTGCCAAGGAGATTGCATGGACCCACCATGAGCGCTGGGACGGCAGCGGTTATCCACGTGCCCTGAAAGGGGATCAGATACCGATCTCCGGGCGCCTGATGGCGCTGGCCGATGTGTATGACGCCTTGATCTCGAAACGGGTCTATAAATCCGCCTATCCGCATACCGATGTGGTGGAGATCATACGCGGGGAGCGGGGCCGGCACTTCGATCCGGATGTGGTGGACGCCTTTTTGGCCTTGCAGGATGAATTCCAGGCGATCGCTGCACGCTATACGGACAGGGAGTAACCCCCGCCGGGTTGAATAAATCCTGCAGTTGGCTGGAAAAAGCGCCGCCGTTTCCCTATCCTTGGTCCTTTCCTGACAGCAGGGCTGCGTGAGCACTTCGTGCCGGTAGCGGCGAGATCCGATCCTATGTTCAAAGATTCCCTCAACAATACCAATGTAGCCGCTGAGCGTGTTCTCATCTCGCCGGCTGATCTCAAGCGCCATCTGCCGATTTCAGCGGCGGGTGAGAAGACGGTGTGGGATAGCCGCCAGACCATACGGGACATCCTGAAACGCAAGGATCCCCGCTTTCTGGTGGTCACCGGTCCCTGTTCGATCCATGATGTGGAGGCGGCCAAGGATTATGCCAGGCGCCTGCAGGCACTGCGGGATGAATTGGGGGAGACCCTGTTCATCGTCATGCGCATCTATTTTGAGAAGCCCCGGACCACCGTGGGCTGGAAGGGGTTGATCAACGACCCGCGGATGGATGATTCATTCCTGATCGAGGAGGGGTTGCACAAGGCGCGGGAGTTGCTGTTGTGGCTGGCCGATCTGGGCATGCCGGTCGCGACCGAGGCGCTGGACCCGATCAGTCCCCAGTACCTGGCCGACCTCTTCTCCTGGGCGGCCATCGGTGCCCGTACCGCCGAGTCCCAGACCCATCGGGAGATGGCCTCTGGCCTCTCCATGCCGGTAGGATTCAAGAATGCCACCGATGGCAGCCTGACGGTGGCCATCAATGCCCTGCAGTCGGTCTCCCGTTCGCACAGTTTTCTCGGTATCAACCAGAACGGGCAAGTGACGGTGATCCAGACCCGAGGCAACGTCTGCGGTCATATAATTCTGCGCGGCGGCAATGGCCAGCCCAACTACGACTCGGTCAACGTGGCCCTATGTGAAGAGGCCCAGCGAAAAGCGGGGTTGCCGGAGAATATTGTCATCGACTGCAGCCATGGCAATTCGAGAAAGCAGCCGGAATTGCAGCCTTTGGTGGCGGAAAATGTGGTCAATCAGGTGCTGGAGGGCAATCGCTCCATTCTGGGGGTAATGCTGGAAAGCAACATCCACGCCGGCAATCAGCCCATTCCGGATGATTTGAGCCAGCTGAAGTACGGGGTATCCGTGACCGATGCCTGTATCGACTGGGAGACCACGGAGAACCTGCTGCAGGAGATGGCGCAAAAGCTGAAGCAGGTGTTGCCGCAACGGTTGTCGGATTGACCTGCGGGGATTTCCAATAGGCCGGCCATGAATCAGATAGCCAGACTTCAGCATCTGTCATATGCCTGGCAACGATGACGATAAAAAAAGGCCGCGTAAAATGCATGCGGCCAAACCAAAGGAGGAGATCGGCCGCTGCCTTCACTGCTATTCCGGTTCTGGCATCAGCCTATGAATCCATTCCAACACAGTGGAGTAAGCGGGAGCATTGAGAATTCGCAATCCCGTCAGCTGGCCCCAATGTTGTGCCCGGGAACGTGATGGTTGCACCGAGATGGTCGTTCTCAGACGCCTTCGGGAGAGGGGGCAGGGGCCATATACGGAGTATCGGCGGCCATGAGAATTCAGCACGAGTCGCTGACAGTGACGATCCCGATAGCTACATCAGCGGTTAGCCTTGCGCACCACTGCCATCGCCATCTCCATCGCCTGTTCATAGTTCAGCCGGGGATCCACCTGGGTCTTGTAGGCCCGTGCAAGTCCGGCTTCATCCAGCCCCCGGGCGCCGCCCAGGCACTCTGTGACATCGTCCCCGGTGAGCTCGAAGTGGACGCCGCCAAGGATGCTGCCTGCGGTGCGATGGATGTCGAACGCCTGCTGTAACTCTGACAGGATGTTGTCGAAACGCCGCGTCTTGTAGCCGTTGCGGGTGGTCTCGGTGTTACCGTGCATGGGGTCGCAGATCCACAGCACCCGTCGCTCCATGCGCTGCACCGCCTCGATCAGCGGAGGCAGGCCGTCGGCGATGCCTTCGGCGCCGAAGCGATGGATGAAGACCAGCTTCCCCGGCTCGTTGTCCGGGTTCAGCCGCTCCAGCAACTCCTGCAGCCAGTCGATGGACATCCCGGCGCCCACTTTCACCCCGACCGGATTCTGGATGCCGCTGAAATACTCCACATGGGCGCCATCGATCGCCGCGGTGCGGAAGCCGATCCAGGGGAGATGGGTCGAGAGGTTGTAGTAGCCGGCCTTGTTGGGCACCTCCCGTGTCAGAGCCTGCTCGTAATGCAGGTGCAGACCCTCGTGGCTGGTGAAGAACTGTACCCGCTGAATCTCCGGGTTCCGGCTGCCACCAAGGATCTCCAGAAAGTGCAGGGATTTGGACAGGTCTTGTACCACCCGCTGGTACTCCCTGGCCTGGGGTGAGTGCTGTACGAACTCCAGGTCCCAGTTCTCCGGATGGTGCAGGTCGGCAAATCCGCAGTCGGAGAGGGCGCGGATGAAGTTGAGGGTCATCGCTGCCCGGCCATAGCCGCGGAGCAGGCGGGCCGGGTCCGGAATGCGTTCTGCGGCGGTGAAGCCGGGGCCATTGATCAGGTCCCCCCGGTAGCTGGGCAGGGTGATGCCGTCCCGGGTCTCGGTATCGGCGGAGCGGGGCTTGGCGTACTGGCCGGCGATGCGCCCGACCCGGATCACCCGCTTGTTCAGGCCATGGATCAATACCAGGCTCATCTGCAGCAGGATCTTCAGCTTGTTGGTGATGATGGGTGAGGAGCAGTCAGAGAAGTTCTCGGCACAGTCCCCCCCCTGTAACAGGAAGGCCTCACCCCGCTCAGCGGCGGCGAGTTGCTGCCTGAGGGCCTCGATCTCCCAGGAGGTGACCAGCGGGGGCAAGCCGCTGAGCTGCACCAGCACGTCGTTCAGCGCCTCTTGCGATGGATAGGTCGCCTGCTGTTTTGCCGTGCGTTGTTGCCAGGATGCGGGGTGCCAAGGTGTATTCATTGGGGTCAGGAGTCCAGTCTATTGGCCGCGAGTGCACGCGTATGAATACAAATAATTTCGATTCTTCAAGCGGATTGCACCGATGCTGGTTGCGGAAAAGTTGCCCCCGCCAGGGGACAACAGCCCCGCAGCGCGGTTAGTTCGATACCTGCCCATTCGCGTCGATTTGCGTTCGTTTGCGGCTGTTCAGCGACAGTTTCACTTTGCTGCTTCTGCTGCCTGACCTGCTTCGAAGGCCTTTTCATTGATTTCCACCAGCTTCGGCTTGCGCGCGCGGAAGCGGTCCAGGATCTCCTGTTTGAGGATCTCCGGTGCGAACGGCAGGTAGCGGGAGATGGCGCCGAGCATCACCGTGTTGACCAGGCGGAAGTTACCCAGTTCCCGGGCGATGGCTCCGGCATCGAAGGCGTGGACATTGATGCCCGCCGCCTCCATTTGTGCCACCGGGTCGTCCGGGTAGTCGAACAGGCCCAGGTTGACCACCGGCGGAGCCTGGCGGGTGGTGCTGACCATGGCGATGCCGTTGGGGCGCAGGTGACTGCACCAGCGCAGGGCCTCGGCCGGCTCGAAGCCGACCAGGAGGTCCGCCTCGCCGGGTGGGATCGCCGGTGACAGCACCCGATCGCCGAAGCGCACATGGGAGGTGACCACCCCGCCGCGCTGGGCCATGCCGGCGACCTCGGTCTTCTTCACGTCATAGCCCTGGGCCAGGGCGGTCTGGGCCAGGATCTCGGCGGCGGTCATTACGCCCTGGCCGCCGATGCCGGCGACCAGGATATTGGTTATGTTGTTTTCGCTCACGTTGGGCACGCTCGTTTTGGTATAGGTTTGATTGGCCTCAATATTCTACTGCCGGCTGAAACCTTCCAGCGGTACGATGGCGTCCGGGCCGCAGGTTTTGGGGCACAGGTCACAGCCGGTACAGGCGGCGGTGTCGATGTTGACGAAGGCCAGTTCCTTCTCCTTGCCGTTGGGTTTCACTACCGTTTCCCGGCGGGTGACGAAAATGGCGGGACAGCCCACGTCCAGGCAGTTGCCACAGCCGGTGCACTTCTCGTCGTCCACGGTCAGGGCGGGCTGAGCGCCGTAGAAGTCCACCAGCACGCAGGGCTGGTTGGTGATGATCACCGAGGGCTCGGGGATCTTCACCTCTTCACGCAGGGCCTTGAACAGTACCGGCAGCTCGTAGGGATTGACCTCGTGGATACGCTCCGGCTTGACTCCCAGGGCTTCGCAGATCTGGCGAAAGTTGACCTGCAAGGCCTCTTCTCCGTGGATGTCGCGGCCACTGGCCGGGTTGAACTGGCCACCGGTCATGCCCACGGCGCGGTTGTCCAGCAGGAGGATGGTGACATTGCCCTGGTTATAGGTGATGTCCAGCAGCCCCTGCATACCCATGTGCATGAAGGTGGAGTCGCCGATCACGGCGATGATCTTCTTATCCTTGTCTGCTTCCACCCGTCCCTTGTCCATGCCCAGGGCGACGCCCATTGAGGCACCCATGCAGATGGTGGTGTCCAGTGCGTTCCAGGGCTCGCCGGCACCCAGGGTGTAGCAGCCGATGTCACCAGAGATGTTGGTGTTCTTCACCTTCGACAGGCAGTAATAGATGCCCAGGTGGGGACAGGCCACGCACATGGTGGGAGGACGTGGAAACACCTGGATGCCCGTTGCCGGGTCCAGTTTCACCTCCGGGGCCTTGGCGGCGGGTCCGTCGGTGGGTGCGGTGGCCTCCTCTTCCATCGGCTCACCCAGCAGGCCGGCGATGGCCGGGCGCAGCACGTTGGGGGCCAGTTCACCGATGCGCGGCAGGATCTCCTTGCCCAGGACCTGGATGCCGGCGGCCTTGACCTCGGTCTCCAGGATCGGTTCCACCTCTTCCGCTATCACCAGCTGCTCCACCTGCCCGGCCAATTGGCGGATCATCTCCATTGGCGGCGGATAGCTCAGGCCCAGTTTCAGCACCGGTGCGTCGGGAAATGCCTCCCGGATGTGCATGAATGCTGGACCCGAGGTGATGAAGCCGATCCGGCGGTCGTCACCTTCGGTCAGAGCGTTGAGCTCGCAGGTTTCGCTGAACGCCTGCAGCTCCTGCTCCCGCTGGTACATCATGGGGATACGGTGACGGGCGTTGGCCGGGGTCATCACCATGACGGATGGGTCTTTCTGGAAACCGGTCTCGTTGATGTGTTCCGTGCGCTCGCCCTGAATCACCACGCCCTTGACGTGGCAGATGCGGGTGGTCAGGCGCAGGATAACCGGGGTGCCGAAGCGCTCGGAGAGTTCGAAGGCGAACTTGGTGAAATCGTGTGCCTCCTGGGCGTCCGAGGGCTCCAGCACCGGCACGTGGGCAAAGCGTCCCCAATGGCGGGAGTCCTGTTCGTTCTGGGAGGATGAGAGGCCCACGTCGTCCGCCACGGCGATCACCAGGCCTCCTTTGACACCGACCAGGGTCTGGGTCATCAGGGCATCGGAGGCCACGTTCAGCCCTACGTGCTTCATGGCGCAGAGGGCCCTGCTGCCGGCCAGGGAGGCGCCGATGGCTACTTCCAGGGAGACCTTTTCGTTGATCGACCACTCGGTGTACATATCCGGGTGCTGGGAGGCGTACTCCAGGATCTCGGTCGAGGGGGTGCCGGGATAGGCGGCGGCCACCCGGCAGCCCGCTTCCCAGGCGCCCCGAGCCACCGCTTCGTTACCTGACATAAAGCGCCGGTCAGTCGCCGGCAGAGGATTCACCGCATTCAATCGTGTCACCTTTGTCTGTCTTGCCCCGGTATCCGGGGGATCGCTGTACATGGCGCTTGTGAGGCGCCTCCGATATGTAAACCATTCACCGTGGAGATTCTGCTGCCAGAGAATGATCTGCGCAATTCAGGGCATGATGTCAGCCGCAAATGAACGTGAACAGGGCTGATATTTACTGGTGTGCAGGCAACGCCCACCAGCAACAAACAGATTTGCGTTCATTTGCCTGTATTCGCGGCTGGATAAACCCTCTTCAAAAGGTCAGCCCTTCTTGCGGTGGTCGATTACCCGTACCGCTTTGCCCTGGGAGCGGGGCACCTCGCCCACGCCCTTGATCACCACCTTGGTGCTGACGCCGATGAAATCCTTGATGTCGCGCACCACTTTCTGGGCCACCCGGTCGCGGGTCTCCTGAGCTTGTTCCATCAGTGGCGGGCTGCCTTCCACGTTCACCACCATGGTGTCCAGGTTGCCTTCGCGGAACACCTCGATCTGATAGAAGGGCGACAGGGTCTCGGTCTGCATCAGTACCGACTCCACCTGGGAGGGGAAGACGTTGACCCCGCGGATGATCAGCATGTCGTCGCTACGGCCGGTGATGCGGCGCATGCGCACATGGGTGCGGCCGCACTTGCAGGGCGCCGGGTCGAGCACCGAGATATCCCTGGTGCGGTAGCGGATGATTGGGAAGGCCTCTTTGGTCAGCGAGGTGAAGACGATCTCGCCCTCTTCCCCATAGGGCAGGGGCTTGCCGGTGTCCACGTCGACACATTCGACCAGGAAGTGATCCTCCCAGATATGCAGGCCGTTCTTGGCCTCGATACACTCGTTGCCGACGCCGGGGCCGATCACCTCGGACAGTCCATAGATGTCCACCGCATCGATGCCGAGTCGGGACTCGATCTCGTAGCGCATCTCCTCGGTCCAGGGCTCGGCGCCATGGATGCCGACCCGCAACGGCAGCTTGCGGATGTCCACCCCCATGGCATCGGCCTCTTCCGCCAGGTTGAGGGCGTAGGAGGGGGTGCAGCTGATGGCTGTAGGGGCGAAGTCCTGCAACAGCATGATCTGTTTTTTCGTCTGTCCGCCGGACATGGGGGTGACCATCACGCCCAGCTCCTCGCCGCCATAGTGCAGGCCCAGGCCGCCGGTGAACAGGCCGTAGCCGTAGGCGTTGTGCAACCGGTCGCCGGGTCGCAGGCCGGCGGCGGCCAGGCAGCGGGCCACCAGCTGTGACCAGGTGTTGATGTCGCGCCGGGTGTAGCCCACCACGGTGGGTTTGCCGGTGGTGCCGGAGGAGGCGTGGATTCGCACCACCTGTTCGGTGGGGACGGCGAACAGGCCGAACGGGTAGTTTTCGCGCAGGTGTTCCTTCTTGGTGTAAGGGAGCAGCCGTACATCGTCCAGGCTCTGGATGTGGTGGGGTTTCACGCCCAGGTCGTTCATCGCCTCATGGTAAAAGCTGACCGTATGGTAGCAGCGCTCCACCGTGGCCTTCAGCCGCTTCAGCTGCAGGGCCTCGAGATCCTCGCGTGGCAGGGTCTCGATATCGTTGTGCAGGATCATTTTTTCTTCCCCTCTATCCAATCCGACAGGCTGTCCGAGCGCCTGAACACAGTACCATTGAACAGTCCTACCAGTTTGCCCTCGGCCGTCTTTACTTCCACCCGATAGATGGCGGTGCGACGGTTGAGGGTCTCTTCACGCGCCTCGGCGATCAGCCGGTCACCCTCACGGCTGGCCGCCGGGTAGTTGATCTGCGCCGACAGGGCCACGGCCACCTGGCCGTGGCTGTTGGAGGCCACGGCAAAGGCGAAATCCGCCAAGCCGAAGGTGACGCCACCATGGGTCAGGCCGACGGCATTGAGCATCTCCCCGGTAATGCGCAGGCCAACCCGGCTGTAGCCTTCGGCGACCGCCTCCAACTCCATCCCGAGGAGCTTGGCGAAGCGGTCTTCGGCCGCCATCCAGCGGCCGATCTTCTGTGGGCTGTTCTCTGATTCAGGCATAACGTCCTATTCTAAGCATGGATCCGGATTGTCACCAGTCTTAATTATGTCTGCTTAAGGTCTGTACTCGTGGTTGGTGATAAAATCCGTCTCTGTCACATGTGCAATGGAAGAATTATGGCTGTCACGGCATCTGAGACGGAGAGGACGCTGGCGGATGCTGCCGTCCTCGGTCTGCAGGAGCGGGAGGCCGGATTGCCGCGCCCGGGGAGAATACCCGGCAATATGGCCATCTGGGTGGGGATTCTCTCGGAGATGAGTGAATTCGCCATGATGTTCATCGTCTATTTCATTGCCAAGGTGCATCACCCGGAGCTGTTCCACCAAGGTCCGTCGCAGCTCAATACCCTGGCTGGCACCCTGAATACCCTGGTGCTGCTCTCCAGCAGTTATTTCGTCGCCAAGGCAATGGTGGCGATCCGGCGGAATCAGCAACGGATCTGTGTGCGCTGGCTGTTGCTGGCGGTGCTGGCAGGCGCTGTCTATCTGGTGATCAAGTTGCTCGAATACCGCTGGAATGCGCAGCGGGGTATCCACAGCGACACGGATCTTTTTTTCACCGTCTATTACTACATGACCTTCAATCATCTGCTGCACGTGGGCTGGGGCAGCGGGGCCGTGCTGTGGGTGGCGATGCGGGTGAAAATGGGAATGTACGATGCCGACCGGCACGAAGGGCTGGAGGCGGTGGCCAGCTATTGGCACATGATCGATCTGGCCTGGATCGTCATCTTTCCGCTGCTCTATGTAATACACTGAGGAGGATCGGCATGGGACACGACCGGATGCTCGATTATCTCTGGCTGCTGTTGATGGGGCTTACCCTGATCAGCGCTTACATCGCCGAATCGGCAGAGCCCAGCCTGCTGGTTACCCTAGCCCATATTTGTCAGCTACTGAGCAAAATCGATCCTAATATGGCTTTAACTTATTG
>CAZJCM010000013.1:0-59589 GCA_964544655.1 uncultured Sedimenticola sp.
AGCATGGCGTTGGCGATGATGAACAGCAACATGATGCTCACCTTGGCCGCATCCAATACCGTCTTTTTCACCTCAGGATCAGTCAGACTGCGGGGAAACGCCAGAATCGAAGCCAGAACGTTGCGCACCAGCATCTGCCCGGTGCTTTCACCCGCTGTGCGCCAGGGCACCCCTTTCAACGGCCCCATGTCACGATAACCGAAGACCGAGACCAGGAAGGCATAGACCGCAGATACCGCCGCCGCCTCAGTCGGGCTGGCGACGCCTCCGTAAATGGAGCCCAGAACGATGACGATCAACATCAGCCCACCAGAGGCAACGAAGGCGGATTTGACCAGTGCACGCAGCCCCGGCCAGGGCCGGGACGGCAAGTCCATCACACGAGCGGCGATGTAGATGGCGATCATCAGGATCAGCCCCATCATCAAACCGGGAATGAAGCCTGCCATGAACATGCGGGCGGCCGACACCTCGGTGGCAGCGGCGTAGACCAGCATGACGATGGACGGCGGTATCAGGATGCCGAGGGTACCGGCATTGGCAATCACGCCGGCAGCGAATTTTTCTGGGTAGCCGGAGCGCACCATGCCGGCAATGACGATGGTGCCAATGGCGGCCACTGTGGCCGGAGAGGATCCGGAGACCGCCGCGAACAGCATACAGGCCAACACCGAGGCCATGGCCAACCCACCACGGATGTGGCCGACGCTGTCCATGGCGAAGTTGATCAGGCGCTTGGCCACCCCGCCGGTGGATAAAAAGGCCGAAGAGAGGATGAAGAAGGGTATCGCCAACAGCGTATAGTGCTCGGACAGCGACTCGAACAGCTTCAACGCCACCGATGCCAGGGAGTCATTGGAAAACAGCAGAATGGTGGTGATGCTGGAGAGACCCAATGCCACAGCAATGGGCATACCGATGAACATGCAGAAGAACAGCAGAATAAACAGGGCAGCGGTAGTCATTTGACGTCACCCTCTTGCTGCAATTCCTCAGCGAGTCGCAGGCTCTCTTCCGCCTCATCCACATGCTGAAAACCACTGGAGGTGCCGCGGTAGATGCCCCACAGCAACTCCAGCAGCCGAATGGAAAACAGCCCAAGGCCAATCAGCAGGATACTGTGCGCCTGCCAGGCAGGGATCTCTATATCCTCCAGCTCGATGCCAATCTTCTTCATCTTTGCCAGATAGATCCAGGAGCCAAACAGGAACAGACCGCAATAGACCAGACTGAGGATGACCGCCAGGGCAGAGACGACCCGGCGCGCCCTTGGCGGCAGCGCCCGCACCACCACATCGACACCGATATGGGCGCCAACCCGCAACCCATAACTGATGCCAAACAGAACGAACCAGGCTGACAGCAGCAGTGTCAGCTCCTGGGACCACATGAACCCGGTACCAAAGCCGAAACGCAACACCACTTCGATGAACACCAGCAGGGTCGTGCTGACCAGCAGCAGCGCTAGGATATTTTCTTCGATTCGGTGCCAGAGCTGTATCAATCGAGCCATTCCCCTTTCCCCAGCAAAATATGAACGGGCCATCCCTGGCCCACGCCAAGCCCGGCGTATGATTTACTTGTTGGAGTTATAGGCGGCGTCGATCAGGTCTTTGCCGATCTGGCCTTCGAACTGTTTCCATACCGGCTTCATCACTTCCACCCACTGGGCCCGCTCGGCAGGCGTCAATTCGATCACCTCGGAGCGCTTGGAGTCGATGATGCGTTGCTTGTCGGCAATGGCTTTCTCCGCCGCCACCTTGTTACCAAAGGCGATCGCCTCATCCAGAGATTTCTTCACCACAGCGCGGACATCGTCCGGCAGGTCCATCCAGAACTCGGCAGAGGTGACCACCATGTAATCCAGCAGGCCATGGTTGGACTCGGTGATATAGGGCTGCACCTCGTAGAACTTCTTGGAATAGATGTTGGACCAGGTGTTCTCCTGGCCATCGATGGCCCTGGTCTGCAACAGGGTGAATACCTCGGAGAAAGGCTTTTTCAAGGGTACCGCACCGACGGCCTTGAACTGGGCCGCCAGCACATCGGACGACATGATGCGAAACTTCAGGTTCTTGGCATCCGCCGGCACCCGCAGGGGCTTGGAGGCAGACAGCTGCTTCATGCCATTGTGCAGATAGCCGAGACCCACCAGGCCCTTCTTTTTCACGGAACCCAGCAGCTTCTGACCCGCCGCGCTCTTCTGGAAGCGCTCGACGGCATTCATGTCATTGAACAGAAACGGCAGATCGAACAGTTGCAGCTTCTTGGTATAACGCTTGAACTTGGACAGAGAGGGGGCTGCCATCTGCACATCACCCAGCAGCATCGCCTCCAGCACCTTGTTGTCACCGAACAGCTGGGAGTTGGGATAGACCTCGACCTCGACCTTGCCGGCCAGACGTTGATCCACGAGCTCTTTGAATTTGTTGGCCATCTGACCTTTCGGCGTATTTTCAGCCACCACATGGGAAAACTTGATGACGATCGGTTTGGCGGCCAGCGGGCCAGCCATGACCATCGCCGACAGGGCGACCGCGGCTGTCAGGAAACGTAAACGCATAATCTATCCTCCGGATTGTTGTTTGAAGTCGATCGACCGGCGGTAACTAACACCGGACATTCTGTGATGATCTTGCAATATAAGGGCCAATGCCCAACTCAAACCCTGAACCCATTGTTCATATTGAAATTTATGCCATAGGAGCCGGACCGAAGAAACATAAAAAAGGCGGAAATCCACCAATTCAATCGCCTATACAGAGGGCAATCCCACCAATTTCAGCCTTTCTCTTAGTCGCCTAGGGGGCCCCCTGGATGAACGCCTTAAGGAAAAAAAATAACCCTGGATCAGATCGCAGCCATCCTGCTTCAGCTGATCAAACCGTTCCCAATCCTCGATCCCCTGCGCAATCACTTCCAGGCCCAGCCCATGCCCCATGGCGATTATGGTCTTGACCCGCACCGCATCTTCCCGGTCGACGATCATGTCACGCACAAAACTACGATCGATCTTCAGCGCATCGATGGGAAACCGTTTTAGCTAGCTGAGCGCCGATATCATCCACCGGCAACGGCAGGCTGATGCCATATCCCTGGGCAAAATCCACGCCGATCTGTTCGAGGCGTCGTTGGATGGCGTCATTCTCGACAAACTCCGCCACGGTGCGTATCCCCGCCACCTGGCCAATGCGGTTGATCGCCTCCACGATGGCGCAATCCATCGGCTCCTCCAGCATGTTGCGCACGAAGCTACCGTCGATCTTCAGGTAATCGACAGGAATCGCCTTGAGATAGGAGAACGAGCTGAGGCCACTGCCAAAGTCATCCAGGGCAAACTGGCAACCCAATTCACGGATCTCCTTGATGAAGTCGATGGCCCGGCCCAAATTGGCGATGGCCGCCGTCTCCGTGATTTCGAAACAGATACAACTTGGTGGTACGCCATAACGCCTCAGCTGCGTCCTGATGAAGGGAAAGAAGGATTCATCACTCAGGGAGTTGCCGGAAAGATTGATGAAGCAGACACCACGCTTTTCCCAATCGGGCCCATGCCGGCTGGCAAGGCGGGTGAATACCATTTTCACCACCCAGCGGTCCAGTTGAGGCATCAGATTGTAGTGCTCGGCCGCAGGGATAAAGGCACCGGGAGCGATGATCGCACCGCTCTCATCCCGCAACCGCAGCAGATACTCATAGCGTCGTTCATCCGGTGCTCCCTGCAGTGACAGGATCTGCTGTCGGTAGAGCAGAAAGCGCCCCTCTTCCAGCCCCTGACGAATCTTTGCCGCCCATTGCATATCGCTATAGCGGCGGGCAATCTCCTGGTCGTCTGCAGAATAGACATGAACCCGGTTACGGCCCTTGTCCTTGGCCGCATAACAGGCCATATCCGCCTTGCTCAGGGCTTCATCGATACTGACATAGTCTGCGTTGAACATCACCATCCCGATGCTGACACCGACACCGAAGGGCTTCTCTTTCCAGACGAAACGAAAGCCGGCGATCGCATTGCGGATCCCTTCGGCAATTTTTTCCGCCTGTTCCAGCGGGCAGCTCTCGAGCAGGATACCGAACTCATCCCCGCCCAGACGGGCCAGCGTATCGCTGTCCCTTACATGGCTCTGGAACAGTATGGCCAACTGCCGCAACAACTCATCCCCCGCAACATGGCCACAAGTGTCATTGATAATCTTGAACTGATCGAGATCGAGGTAGAGCAGGGCATGGGTGGTATCGTGTTCCCGTGCATTGGCCAATGCACGGTTCAGGCGCTGTTCGAATTCCCGCCGGTTTACCAACCCGGTGAGGGGGTCATGAAAGGCGAGGCGGCGAATCTCCTCTTCCGCCTTACGCCGGGCACGGCGGGTCTCAGCATCACGCAGTTCGCGATCGATTGCCGGCACCAGCCGTTTCAGGTTGTCTTTCATCAGATAATCATGGGCACCGGCCTTCATCGCCGCCACGGCGAACTCTTCTCCGATACTGCCGGAAACGATGATCACCGGAATATCGGCGTTGTGCCGCTTGACCATCCGTAACGCCGCATCGGAACTGAAGCCAGGCATGTTGTGATCGGTGATCACCAGGTCCCAACCGCCTGCGTTCAGAGCATTGGCCAGTTCATCGGCGGAGTCGACCCGCCTGTAGTGGGGTTCGTATCCACCCCGGCGCAGCTCACGCACCAGCAGCAGGGCGTCGTCTTCAGAATCCTCAACGATCAATAGCTGCACCGGCTTGACCATTTACCTGTTCCCATCGACAGGTGGCACCAAGCTGAGCACCAGCCAATAGAGACCGACCTGTCTTACCGCCTCAATGAACTGATCGAAATCCACCGGTTTTCTGATGTAGCTGTTGGCGCCCAGACTATAGCTCTCGATGATATCCTGCTCTTCGTCGGAGGAGGTGAGGATCACCACCGGTATCAGACGGGTGCGGAATTCGGCCCGCAGCTGTCTGAGCACTTCGAGCCCGTCGATTCTGGGAAGTTTCAGATCGAGCATGATCAGCTGGGGCAGATCCAGGGGATCGCGTCCAGCATGGGCTCCTCTGCAAAACAGATACTCCAGCGCCTCCACCCCGTCACGCGCCACGATCACCTTGTTGGCAATGTTGTTCTTCTTCAGGGCGCGGAGGATGAGTGCCTCGTCATCGGAATTGTCCTCCACCAGAAGGATCACTTTTTCATCCACACAGCACACCTCTGCCTCCATTCGATTTTACCGATCCAAAATATACGGCAGGGTCGGCTGACTGGTGTTCCAGGCGGCAGCACTTTGAGTGCAGCTCCGGTCACTCCCCGGCCGAAGCCGCCTTAGCGACAAAGTCGCCCACCTGCGTGACATACAGTAAAGAAACGCCGTCTGCAACCGCAGATCATCTTGGCAAGCCCAGCTTCAATTCAACCTGACAAAGCAGAACCAGACAGTTGAAATAATAGTATAGCGATTACCTACCGAGAGAAAGGGTTATTCGCCGCGCTCCTCGCCTAAGGTGAAGTAAAAGCAGGCACCAGCGTCTTCCTTGGCCTCGGCCCAGACCTTCCCGCCATGGCGATGAATGATACGTGCAACAGTGGCCAGACCGATCCCGCTACCCTCGAACTCACTGCTCTTGTGCAGCCGCTGAAAGGCGCCGAACAGCTTGTCCGCATATTTCATATCGAAACCGACCCCATTATCACGCACGAAGTAGGCGACTGTCCCGTTCTCTTCCCTGCAGCCAACTCTGATATGCGGCCGAGCCCTCGTTGCGGTGTATTTCCAGGCGTTTCCAAGCAAATTGCTCAAGGCGATGGAAATCAGCTTGGCATCCGCCAACACCCGCATCTGTGGTTCTATCTCGACCACTACCCGGCGCTGTGGCTGGTGCTCCCGCAACTCCTCGACCGCCTGTTCGGCAAGCGCACTGAGATCGATCCGCTCGCAGCTCATCTCACGGCGGCTCAGGCGTGACAACATCAACAGATCATCGATCAACTGCCCCATGCGCTGAGTGGCATTACGCACGCGGCTCAGATAATCCCTGCCGGTATCATCCAGTACCGCCTCATAATCTTCCAGTAGTGCCTGGCTGAAGCCATCGATGGACCGCAGCGGGGCTCGCAGGTCATGGGAGACCGAGTAGCTGAAAGCGGCCAATTCGTCGTTGGCCGTTTTCAATTCCGCCGTGCGTTGTATCACCAACTGCTCCAGCCGCTCCCGGTATTGACTCAGTTCCTGCTCGATTTTTTTCTGCCGCTCCTGCGCCACGTAGCGCTCGGTTACATCCTCATGCATCAGCACCACTTCCACCACTTCGCCCCGTTCGTCCTTGATCGGATAGATGAAGGACTGGATCCAGCGTTCGGTATTGGCCTGTTCCCGGGGTACCCATGGCAGTTCCGACGGATCATAGATTATCGCCGGGGTGGTCAGGGCCTCACCGGAAAAGCCCCGTTCTATGTAGGGCATGACACCCTTCTTCACCAATTGGCTGTCTCGCAGCACATTGTACCCGGCCAGTTGTTCGGCACTGGTCCCCCAAAGCCGCTCCCAGGCCTTGTTGGCCAACAGTACCTCGCCGGTGGAAGAGTAGATCTGTATGCTCAGCGGCGACTGCTCGACCAGTGAACGAAACCGGCGTTCTGAATCACTCAAACGACGCTCGGCCTCGGTCAGGCGGGTGACATCCTGCACGGTACCGATCGAACGGATAGGGCGGTCCTGCTCGTCGTAGAAGGTCTGACACTGCTCCTGTACATATTTTATCCGGCCATCCTGCATCAGCAATCGATGGTGGACCTCATATGGCTGCCGGCGCTCCACCGCTTCCCGGAAGGTCCGGTCGACCCTTGACCGGTCATCCGGATGAACCACCTGGAGAAACCCCTCATAGGTCGCCTCGAACCGATCCGGATCGATCTCGAAAATACGATAGATCTCATCTGACCAGTACAGGCTGTCATTGACCAGGTCGAATTCCCAGTTGCCGATATGGGCGATACGCTGGGCCTGCCCCAGGCGCTGCTTGCTCTCCTTCAGCTCCTGCAGCATTCGTTGCTGTGAGGTGAAATCCCGCGTGACGCCACAAAAACCCTGCAGCCTTCCATCCTGGTCGAGCAAGGGCATCCCGTTGATCTCGACATCGATCAGATGTCCGCTCTTGTGCAAGGCATTTCGTTGAACACGGGAGAAGGGCTGTGCAGCGGCCACCAGTTGGCGAAAAGCGGTTTCGGCCTCCTTGGCATCCACCCCGTGGATTCGATCGTGGAAAGGAGCCCCGATCACCTCTTCCGCGCGGTAGCCGGTAAACTTCTCCACCGACTCACTGATGTAGGTCATGCGTCCTTCCAGATCACACTCCCAGACCCAATCGCCCACCTGTTCAAGCAGGCTGCGCAGGCATGTGGGGTCCGTCATGGAAGTAGGACATCTCTTTACCATGGTCATATTGCCACTATCACTGCTGACGATTTACTTACCGCCATCCTGAATCGGCCATCCCGTGTGAACAGGTTCATTTGTAGTTCCGCTTGTCCAGCCCATACTTGCGCATCTTGTCGGACAAGGTCTTTCGAGGCACACCGAGCACCGCCATGGTCTGCTTGATGTTGCCCTTGTGGCCAATAAGGGCCTGCTCGATCACGCTCTTTTCAAAACAGGCAACCTGTTCCGGCAAAAGCATGGATCCACCGCCCTCAAACCCATCCATCAGCTGTTCCAGATCATAGCCACAACCAGCGCCCAGCAGCACGTATCGCTCCGCAACGTTACGTAATTCACGCACGTTTCCCGGCCAGTCATGGGTCAGCAAGGCGCGGATCAGTTCGCTGTCAGGGGCGGGGGATTCACGTTGATAGTGGGCGCTTGCGACCAGTAGAAAATGATGAAACAGCAGCGGTATGTCTTCCCGCCTGTCCCGCAGTGGAGGCACTTCCAGGCTGACCACATTGAGCCGGTAATAGAGATCTTCCCGAAACGAGCCGGCCTCCGCCGCTGCCTTCAGATCCACTTTGGTGGCGGCGATCACCCGTACATCCAATGGAATGAGTTCATTCGATCCAAGCCGCTCCAGTGATCGCTCCTGCAGGACCCGCAGCAGATGGACTTGCATCGGCAACGGCATGCTTTCGATCTCATCCAGAAACAGGGTACCGCCCTGAGCATGCTCGAACTTCCCGATCCGCCGCTCCCGGGCCCCGGTAAAGGCACCTGCTTCATGGCCAAACAGCTCGCTCTCGATCAGGTGTTCCGGCACGGCGCCACAGTTGACCGCAACGAAGTTTCGCTTGTTGCGGTTCGAATGCTCATGCAGTGAGCGCGCCACCAGCTCCTTCCCGGTACCGGTTTCACCGGTCAGCAGGACATCGGCACCCGTATCGGCAATCTGCGCAATGGTCGCCCGCAGCTGTTGCATCGGCTTGGTGCGACCGATGATCCGTGGACCGGGCACACTCTGCACCTCCAGTTCTTGCCGCAAGCAGCGGTTCTCCAGGGTGAGGGCACGTTTCTCCTGTGCCCGCCGCACCGTTTCTATCAGCACCTCCGAGGCAAAGGGCTTTTCCAGAAAATCATAAGCACCATCACGTATGGCGTTCACCGCCATCGAGATGTCACCATGGCCGGTCACCAGGATAATCGGCAGATCCCGGTCCACTGCCAACGCCCGTTGCAGAAACTCGAGTCCATCCATGCCGGGCATGCGGATATCGCACACCACCACCCCCGGCCAGTCCAGTCCCAGCAGCGGCAGAACCTGTTCCGCGCCGCTGAAACACTGCACATCGAAGCCGGCCAGCTCCAGGGTCTGACGGTTTGCCATGCGGATATGCTTCTCATCATCGATGAAGAAGACCTTCTCTTTTCCACCCATATCGTTTCCTGGTTTCACGCGAACCATCGAGTCAGCCACCGCTGGAGCCGTGCCCCTGCACCGAATCCAGCCATCAACACATGCGCGGCGGGAGCGCCGCTTCCACAGATCTATCCACTGACAAAGTCAGAGGCAGATAACAGTGTGCAGATACGCAGTGTACCTCATCCCTTCAATCAGTGACTTGCTGCAAATAAAGAGTGAACCGGGCCCCTCCATCAGGGTGGTTATCGGCATTCAGTTCACCTTCCATCACCTCGACAATGCGCTGGGATATGGACAGGCCCAGGCCCAGGCCACGGCCCTCTTCCTTGGTGGTGAAGAAGGGGTCGAAAATGCGGTTCAGAATATCCAGGTCGATACCAGGTCCACTGTCACGCATGGTCAACCGAACCCGGTCGGCCTCGATGGCGACGTGGAATTCGATGAAGCGCTTCTCCACCGCTTCCACCGCATGCAGCGCATTGCCAATCAGGTTGACCAGCACCTGCTCCAGCTGCACCCGGTTGGCCAGTACCTGCAGATCCCGTTGTGATTCACGGCGTATCTCGGTGCCGGTCTCCCTTATCCTGGCAACGAACAATTCCAGCGAATCATCCAATACCGCCGATAACGAAACCGCTACCTGTTGGCCGGATGTCTTGCGGGCGAATATCTTCAGCTGCGTGCTGATCTGCGCCATGCGCTCAGTCAGTTCCGAGATCTGGCGGAGATTCCAGGTCACATCCTCCCAGCGTTCCTGCCCCAGCAGCGCACGGGCATTGTCGGCATAGCTGCGGATCGCTGCCAGGGGTTGATTAAGTTCATGGCTGATGCCGGTGGAAAGCTGGCCAATGACTGCAAGTTTGGCCGACTGGATAAGGGCATCCTGCGCCTGCTGCAACTCGATCGCCGTTCTGCGATGCTGTTCGATCTCCCGGGTCAGACGAATATTGGCCGCCGTCAGATCCCGGGTCTGCTCCTCCACTCTTTGTTCCAACAGCCGTTTGTTCTGATGTTGATAGCGTTCCCGCTCACGCAGTCTCTTACGCCGCTGCAGCCAGAACAGTACCAGCAGGGTCATCGCTGCCAACAGCAGGCTGACGAATACCAGGTTCCGCATCACCTGGGCATCGACCTTATCCAGCCGGGAAAGGATATGTACCCGCCAACCGGCCTGGGGCATCTCCAGCGCCTGCAACAGATAAGTCACCGATCTCGCACCACCGATGCTGAGGATGCGCGCTCCACCCGCCAGCTCTCTGTTGTCGACCACGGGCAGCGGTGTCAGCGGCGCATCCGCATAGCGCCTGCTTTCACGAATCCGTTGGAATACCTCATCAGGGAGTGGCTCCAGCGTCTTGAAACGCCACTCACGACGGGTGGTGATGAAGACCACGCCATCGGGATCTGTGACCAGGAATTCCGCATCGCTCCGACCCCAGCGACGCTCGACCGGATCGATACCGATCTTGATCACCACCGCGCCGAGAATCCGATTATCGTGGCGTACCGGGTAGGCAAAATAGTAACCGCGCTTGTTCGAGGTGGTACCCAGTGCGAAGTAACGCCCCAGATTCCCCTTCATCGCCTCTTGAAAATAGGGACGGTAACTGAAATTCCTGCCAACAAACGGGCGTTCAGACTGCCAGTTACTGGCGGCGATGGTCAGACCTTCAGCATCCATCAGATAGGTATCAGAAGTACCAGTGATGCGGTTGATAGTCTCCAGGTAGCGATTCAAGGTCTCGATACGCTCTGGATCCCCTGGGTGCTGCAGCAGGGTAATCAACCGTTTGTTGCTGGCCAGCACCATCGGCAGAAATTCATACTTCTCCAACTGCCCCTGCAGGTGATCGAAGTAACGAATCAATTCCTGACCGGCCTGTTGCTGCAGCTCGTCGAGTGCATTCTCACGACTCCAGTGGGCCGTCAACCAGAGTATAAAAAGGAATGCGCACAGCAGCAGCAACCACTGAATTCGCCGCTTCAATGGTCTCTCCAGTCGCCAAGCACTGCTGCGTTCATAACTGCTTTGCTCCTCTGTGTACTCTGAAATAAGAGAATATATCTTTAGAAATCATCTATATGGCCGCTTAACCCCAATATTGGACCCGGGAGCGCGATGATTGTGCCAAGATGGTAATTCTCAGGCAGACTTTACGAAGGACATCCCTGTTATTCACCCTGTGGGCCAGCCTTCGGCTGTTTGGTATCGCTCCATGCAATGCCGTGTGATTGAGTCAATAGCCCATCTGGCCGGATACAAAACTGGAGTTAAACAATAGCTGACATCAGGCAGCAGGCAAAGGAACAGACCATTGGAAAAACGTATCACAGAAGCCAGTGCCCTGCGCGAACTGTTCCGGGAACAGTGGATCCAGCTGATGCAGCGGATCAGGCACATGGAGCAGCAGCGCAACCGGCAGAAGCGGCAACAGAAGAGACTCGATCAGGCGGTGGAGGTGATCGTCGATGGAACGGATCGCAGGATGCGCGCTGTCACCCGTTATCAGAAACGTCTGCGGCACAGCACCCGATGTCTGCTGAACTACATCGGTGAAATCATCAATTCGCTGCCGCCCGCTATACCATTCAATCCCCAGTCACTCCATTCAGACCCGTTATTGAACGCTATTTTCACCAGCCCCCGGGAAGCGTATGAGCTGTTCGCATCCTCTCCGGCGATCAGCGATTACTTCAGGGCGCCTGCCGCGAAGAGCAACGATGTCATCTACTGTCTGGTGATGTTCCGGACGGAAGAGAAAACCCGTCCTGGCATGGCCTTGCACAACGACCAATTGCTGCGCGATGTCATGCAGACCTGCGTGCTGTTCCATGGCCATCGCCTGGTTGCCACAGCTGGCTCGGAGCCTGAGCTCCGTGCCACCTTCAAGATGCTTCTGTTTGAAAGCGTGGTCGCCTATCTTCGTGACTATATGACCCGGCTCAGGCACGATCGACTCAGCCAGGAGGAACGCAGCAGACTGCCCGATGAGGGTGCAGGCATCGAAGATCCGGCACGCTATATGGAGGTACTGGAGTGGCTGCTCAGCCTGCCCCAGACGCTGATACGGATTCAATCGAATATCCTGAGAATAAACCGGATGCGGATAAAGCTGCCAGAGGATGCCGATGAAGCCGCGAATGAATTACTTTTGAGTGAGCTTGCGATTGGCGATGAGCCGGTCCGCCAGTTCATCATCATCGAGTACCCGCGCGAACAGTGGCTTACCCAACAGGCAGGATCTTGAGCGGGCAGGGCGGGGCCAACGCAGTCGCAATCACAGACTGACCGGGCGACTGCCATAAACGGGCGCGCCGTGGCTGTATACGCCACGGCGCGCCTGCGAACAGCACTCAGCCCCCTTTCTGTTTGCGCAGGCGCTCTATCGCCCGCAGCTGGGCCACAGCCTCGGCCAGTTCCGCCTGGGCCTTGGCGTACTCGAAGTCTGCCTGATGTCCTTCCAGGGCCTCCTCTGCACGGCGCTTGGCCTCCGCAGCTGCAGCTTCGTCCAGATCGTGAGCACGCACTGCAGTGTCGGCAAGTACCGTCACCACATGCGGCTGAACCTCCAGAATGCCACCCGAGACATAGAAATACTGCATCTCGCCCGAGCCGGTATCCACCCGCACTTCGCCAGGCTTCAGGCGGGTGACCAGCGGCGTATGGCGGGGGGCGATGCCTACTTCGCCCATTATCGCAGGTGCATAGACCATCTCCGCCTGGCCAGAGTGGATCTCACCTTCGGCACTAACGATATCCACATGCATTGTCATGGCCATTCAGCTCTCTCCCGCTGTCAGTTGGCGGCGCCCCGTTCGGCGGCCTCTTCGATACTGCCGACCATGTAGAAGGCCTGCTCCGGCAGGTGGTCATATTCACCGGCCACGATCGCCTTGAAGCCGGCAATGGTGTCCTTCAGGCTGACATACTTGCCGGGAGAACCGGTGAACACCTCAGCGACGAAGAAGGGTTGGGACAGAAAACGCTGGATCTTGCGTGCCCGGGAGACGATCAGCTTGTCCTCTTCAGACAGCTCGTCCATACCCAGGATGGCAATGATGTCCTTCAGCTCCTTGTAGCGCTGCAGGGTGCCCTGAACGCTCCGCGCCACGTCGTAATGCTCCTGGCCAACGATGTTGGGGTCCAGGATACGGCTGGTGGAGTCCAGTGGGTCCACCGCCGGATAGATACCCAGCTCGGCGATCTGACGGGACAACACCAGAGTGGCGTCCAGATGGGCAAAGGTGGTGGCGGGGGAGGGGTCGGTCAAGTCGTCCGCCGGTACATAGACTGCCTGGAAGGAGGTGATGGAACCGGTCTTGGTGGAGGTGATACGCTCCTGCAGAGCACCCATCTCGGCAGCCAGGGTGGGCTGATAACCCACTGCGGAAGGCATGCGTCCCAGCAGTGCCGACACCTCGGTTCCAGCCAGGGTATAACGATAGATGTTGTCCACGAACATCAATACGTCGCGCCCTTCGTCACGGAAGTTCTCAGCGATGGTCAGGCCGGTCAAGGCCACGCGCAGACGGTTGCCCGGAGGCTCGTTCATCTGGCCGTAGACCAGAGACACCTTGTCCAATACGCCACCCTCTTCCATTTCGTAATAGAAGTCATTGCCCTCACGGGTGCGCTCACCCACACCGGCGAACACGGAGAAGCCGGAGTGCTCAACCGCGATATTGCGGATCAACTCCATCAGGGTCACCGTCTTGCCCACGCCGGCGCCACCGAACAGGCCGATCTTGCCACCCTTGGCGATGGGCATGATCAGGTCGATCACCTTGATCCCGGTCTCCAGGATCTCAGTGGTGGTGGACTGCTCCTCGAAGGTCGGTGGCGCACGATGGATCGGCATTTTCTTCTCTGCCTCGACCGGGCCCGCCTCATCCACCGGGTTGCCCAGAACGTCCATCACCCGGCCCAGGGTCGCCTTACCCACCGGCACGGTGATCGGTGCACCCGTGTTGACCGCCTCGACGCCCCGCTTCAGGCCATCGGTTGATCCCATGGCGATGGTCCGGGCGACGCCGTCACCCAGCTGCTGCTGCACTTCCAGGGTCAGGTTGGCCTCTTCGATCGTTAGTGCGTCGTAGACCTTCGGCATCTCGCCCATGGGAAACTGAACGTCCACCACGGCACCGATGATTTCCACCACTTTACCTGAACTCATTTCTGGTTCCTCGTTATAGCAAATTTCCACTGCCACCCCGGCCCGTGCCAGAGTGGCAAAATAGGGTTACACCGCAGCCGCGCCGCTGACGATCTCGGAGATCTCCTGGGTGATGGCCGCCTGCCGCGCCTTGTTGTAGACCAGTTGCAACTCGTCGATCAGGCTGCCGGCATTGTCCGACGCCGCCTTCATGGCGACCATGCGTGCAGACTGCTCGCAGGCGCCGTTCTCCACCACCGCCTGATATACCTGGGACTCCAGATAACGGCTCAACAGCCCATCCAGCACCTCTTTCGAGTCCGGCTCGTAGATGTAGTCCCAGTGGTGCTTCAGCTCATCGTCCGGCTGCGCACTGATGGGCACCAGCTGCTCTATGGTTGGATCCTGGGTCATGGTATTGACGAAGCGGTTGTAGACCACATGAATCCGGTCCAACTCGCCATTCTCATAGGCATCCAGCATCACCTTGACGGTTCCGATCAGATCCTCGATCCGGGGCTGGTCACCCAGTTGCGTGATCTGCCCCAGGACCCGGCCACCCACATGGCGGAAAAAACCCAGCGCCTTGCCGCCGATGATGCAGAAGTCCACCTCGATCCCGGCATCGTGGTGCCGTTTGATCTCCTTGATCAGCTTGCGAAAGAGATTGTTGTTGAGCCCGCCGCACAAGCCACGGTCGGACGAAACCACGATATAGCCGATCCGCTTCACCTCGCGTTCGATCATGAAGCTGTGTTTATACTCTGGATGGGCCTGACTCAGGTGTCCGATCACCTGCTGCATCTTCTCCGCATAGGGACGGGTGGATGCCATGCGATCCTGCGCCTTGCGCATCTTCGCCGCGGCCACCATCTCCATCGCCGAAGTGATCTTCTGCGTATTCTTGATGCTGGCGATCTGGGTGCGGATCTCTTTTGCGCCTGCCATATCTAAGCCTTTTCTGTCAGCTGATGGGTAACCCGCGGGTTACCAGGTGTTGTTGGCCTTGAAAGCGGCAACCGCCTCATGCAGTGCCTTTTCGATCTCGTCGTTATAGTCACCGCTCTCATTGATGCGGTCCATCAACGGCTGCTGCTCACTCTTCATGTAGGCCTGTAACGCAGCCTCGAAATCGACGATCTTGCTGGCATCCACATCGTCCAGATAGCCTTCATTGGCCGCGAACAGGGAGACCGCCATCTGCGCCACGCTCATGGGCGAATACTGCCCCTGCTTCATCAGCTCGGTGACCCGTTCGCCACGCTCCAGCTGCTTGCGTGTAGCCTCGTCAAGATCGGAGGCGAACTGGGAGAAGGCCGCCAGCTCACGATACTGGGCCAGGGCCAGGCGCACACCACCACCCAGCTTCTTGATGATCTTGGTCTGGGCGGCGCCGCCCACCCGGGAGACCGACAGACCGGCATTGATGGCCGGCCGGATACCGGCGTTGAACAGGTCCGCTTCCAGGAAGATCTGGCCATCGGTGATCGAAATCACGTTGGTCGGAACGAAGGCGGAGACGTCGCCGGCCTGGGTCTCGATGATTGGCAGCGCGGTAAGGGAGCCGGTGCGGCCTGTCACCTTGCCGCCGGTGGCCTTTTCCACGAACGCCTCGTTGACCCGGGCAGCCCGCTCCAGCAGGCGAGAATGGAGATAGAAGACATCACCGGGGTAGGCTTCACGGCCCGGCGGACGCCGCAGCAACAGGGAGACCTGACGATAGGCCCAGGCCTGCTTGGTGAGGTCGTCGTAGATGATCAGGGCGTCCTCGCCCTTGTCGCGGAAGTACTCGCCCATGGTACAGCCGGCATAGGGAGCCAGGAACTGCATGGCGGCAGAGTCGGCCGCCGGCGCTGCCACGATGATGGTATGCTCCATGGCGCCGTGCTCTTCCAGCTTGTGCATCACCTGCGAGATGGAGGAATTCTTCTGTCCCACCGCTACGTAGATACACTTAACGCCGGTACCCTTCTGGTTGATGATGGCGTCGATGGCGATGGCGGTCTTGCCGGTCTGGCGGTCGCCGATAATCAGCTCGCGCTGGCCCCGTCCAACCGGAACCATGGAATCGATCGCCTTGAGGCCGGTCTGCACCGGCTCATCCACCGATTTGCGGCTGATCACACCAGGCGCCACCTTTTCCAGTGGTGATGCCTCGCTGGTCTCCACCGGTCCTTTGCCATCGAGCGGGTTTCCGAGGGCGTCGACCACCCGGCCCAGCAGGCCTTCGCCCACCGGCACTTCCAGCACCTTGCCGGTACACTTCACCGCATCGCCTTCCGACAGATGGGTATAGTCACCCAGCACCACGGCACCCACGGAATCCCGTTCCAGGTTGAGGGCCAGGCCATAGGTGTTGCCTGGGAATTCCAACATCTCGTAGGACATTACGTCGTCGAGGCCATGAATACGGGTAATGCCGTCGGTCAGGCTGATGATAGTGCCTTCGTTACGGGCTTCGGTCTTGAGATCGAACTTTTCGATCTTCTGTTTGATCAGTTCACTGATCTCGGATGGATTGAGTTGCATAGTGGCTTCTCGCTTAGATTCCCAATTCGTTGGCCAGTTGCTGCAGGTGCCCACGGACAGAGCCGTCGATTACCATGTCGCCGGCGCGTATGTGGATGCCCCCGATCAGAGCCGGGTCCTTTTCACTGGTAATGATGATGTCGCGTCCCAGCCGCTGCTTCAGTGCCTCGGCAATCTGCTTCTCCTGAGCCGGCTTCAAGGCATAGGCAGAACGGACGTGCACCTCGATACGACGCTGGCTCTCGGCCTTCAGCATCTCATAGAGGCTGGCAATCTCCGGCAGCAGCGGCAGCCGGCCGTTCTGCACCAGCAGTCTGACCAGATTGCGGCCCTCTTCGTCCAGCACATCGGCGCCGATATCGAGCATCAGCCGGGTCAGCTGATCCCGCTCGAACAGGGGATCGGCGATGGCAGCAGACAGCTTCGGGTCATTGACCACAGCGGCCAGAAACTGCAAGGTCTCTGACCAGGCATCGAGCTTGCTGGTCTCTTCGGCCCGGGCGAATATCGCCTCCGCATAGGGGCGGGCAATTGTGGTTGCTTCTCCGGCCATAGCTGTGCCTTAGATCTCTTTTGCCAAGTCGTTGACGATGTCCTGATGCGCCTCGGCGTTGATCTCTTTCTTCAGGATCCTTTCCGCACCAAGTACGGCCAGCTCGGCCACCCGCTCACGCAATTGCTCACGGGCGCGGTTGGTCTCCTGCTCGATCTCGGCCTGGGCTGCATTCAACAGGCGTTCGCCCTCGGTACGAGCGGTCCCCTTGGCCTCATCCACGATCTCTGCCGCACGCTTCTGCGCCTGGGCAACGATATCCGCGGCCTGGGCCTTGGCGTCACGCAGGACCTCTTTCACGCGTTCTTTGGCCAACTCCTGCTCATGCTGGCCCCGTTCACCCGCGGCCAGGCCGTCGGCGATCTGTTTGCGGCGCTCCTCCAGGGCACCCATGATGGGCGTCCAGACGAACTTCATGGTAAACCAGACGAAAACCACGAAACTGAGAAGCTGACCTATGAGCGTCAGATTGATGTTCATCCCGGTATATCCTCGCTGTCTGTCGAGATGACAGTCAGTTTGTACGTTGTATCGATATCAACCGGCAACGGCAAACAGCACGTACATGGCCAGACCCACGGCGATCATGGGCACCGCGTCGACCAGGCCCATAACGATGAAGAACTGGGTACGCAGCATGGGGATGAGCTCCGGCTGGCGGGCGGCGCCTTCCAGGAAGCGGCCACCAAGGACGCCAATACCCACGGCGGCACCCAGGGCGCCGAGGCCCATCATGATTGCGCCGGCGATATACATCAGTGCTTGTTCCATTTTGGTCTCCCGATAATGGTGAGTTGATAGATTGAAAAGGAAACGGGTCGATCAGTGTTCGTTGTGCGCCATATCCAGATAGACGATGGTCAGGGTCATGAAAATGAACGCCTGCAGCGTGATGATCAGGATATGGAATATAGCCCAGCCCAGTTGCAGTACGCCGCCGAACAGGCCCATTACGGTACCGGCGCTGTACATGATGGCGATCAGGATGAAGATCATCTCGCCGGCGTACATGTTGCCGAACAGTCGCAGTGCCAGAGAGACGGGTTTGGCGATCAGGCTGACGAACTCGAGAATGAAGTTGACCGGGATGAACAGAACGTTGATCACCGGATTACTGGAGGAGAAGGGTTGTAGTGTCAGTTCGCCGACGAAGCCACCGATGCCCTTGATCTTGATGCTGTAATAGAGCACCAGAATGAACACGCCGATGGCCATGCCGAAGGTGGCATTGGGATCCGTGGAGGGCACCACCTTCATGAAATGGATGCCCAGTTTGCCGCTGATCCAGGGGATCACATCGACCGGCACCAGGTCCATCAGGTTCATCAGGAAGATCCAGACGAAAATGGTCAACGACAGGGGCGCCACCATATTGTTCTTGCCGCTGAATGAGCCGCGTACGCTCTCATCGATGAACTCGACGATCCATTCAGCGAAGTTCTGCATCCCGCCGGGGATACCGCTGGTGACGGAGTCGGCCACCTTCTTGAAGAAGTAGAGAAACAGCGCGCCAAGCAGAATCGACCAGAACATGGTATCCAGGTTGATCGCCCAGAATCCCATCTCTTTCGCCTGGTCGGCACTATGGGCCAGCCCCCATGAACCATCCGGCAGCTTACCGAAAGTGAGATTGGTCAGGTGATGCTTGATGTATTCGCTGGAAGTAAGGGCGTCTGCTGACATTGTGCTCAATAATCCAAGACGTCTAAAAGTTATAGGGTATGTGCAATCAATATTGGTGCCATCTGCACCAACACAAAGACACCGAACAGCGCCCCGGGGCTCAAAGGGTCGACCGTGAGGAAGACCATCGCGAACAAGGCTGCCGTCAGGATCAGTTTCTGCAATTCCGCGCCATAAAAGCGCCCCAGCAAACGGCCCGGCTCCTGCGCCCGATAAGGTACGAAGGCCCGTAACATGAACAACCCGTTACCGGCGACAGCAATCAGGCCACCAATCAGGCCTGACCAGGCATGAAGCCCGCCTAACGAAACCAGAACAAGCGCTGCAATGTGTGCTGTCACTAGCTGCGCAACAACCACACGGCGGGCCCGACTTTTTCCGGCCAGATCCATACCAGCCCGTCCCCGGCAAAAAGCCCTGCCTGTCTAAAAACGCGAAGTATAAGAGGTTGAGAATATAAGGTCAAACGATGGGCGAATAAAAATTTATATCGGCGCCCTAAACCCAATCAATAAGTTGGAGTCAGTCTAAAATTCTGCTGATTGAGAGATGTTCCGTTTGCCCAATGCTCATTGAATGTGATCCAGGATACCTTCCAGTTCATCCAGGCTGTTGTAGCTGATCACCAGCTTACCCTTGCCGGAAGCGCTCTGCTGTATCTTCACCCTCGCACCCAGCTTGTCGGTCAGCGTCCCTTCCAGCTTGCGCACGTTGGGGTCTTCTTTGCCCTGCGGGGCGCTTGCGGTTTCCGCCGGTTCCGCACCCTGCAGGCGCCGCACCAGTTTCTCCGTTTCGCGTACTGACAACCCTTCGGCCACTACCCGGCGTGCGGCCTGACTCTGCAGCTTGTCTTTCAGACCCAGCAGTGCGCGGGCATGGCCCATCTCCAGGCGACGCTCCTCGATGAACTGTTTGACATCCTCGTTCAGATCCAGCAGACGCAGCAGATTGGTCACCGTGGTACGTGATTTCCCCACCGCCTGGGCGATCTGCTGGTGAGTCAGTTCGAATTCATGCAGCAGCCGATGCAGGGCTGAGGCCTCTTCCAGCGGGTTGAGGTCGTCCCGCTGGATGTTCTCGATCAACCCCATGGCCATGGCGGTCTTATCCGGCACATCCCGGATCACTACCGGAATCTCACCCAATCCAGCCTGCTGTGCTGCCCGCCAGCGGCGCTCACCGGCGATGATCTCATAACTGTTCTTACCCACCGGCCGCACTACGATGGGCTGCACCACACCCTGGGCGGCGATAGAGTCGGCCAGCTCCTGCAGGCTTTCCGGGTTGAAGTCACGTCGCGGCTGGAAACGACCACGCTGTATCAGATCGAGGGGCAGGGAATTCAGGCTGCTGTTCCCAGCCTCGCCTGCCGCAGGTTCGTCTGCAGTGCCGGATGCACCCCCGAGCAGGGCGTCCAAACCTCGTCCAAGACCTCGTTTCTTTGCTGCCATCGTCGTTTTCTGCCAAGTCGGGTCAGTCGTTCAGGAACCGCACTACAAGCCTGCGCAATAGGGAAGCATGTGCAGAATGCCTGGATTTTACATGAAAAATCCAGGCATTGCGGACAGGATACGCTCCATCACGTCTTGGCCGGTGGTTCCTTTGCTGATTGCTCACGTTGTCGGTTGCGGCGCAGAAATTCACTGGCCAGGGCCAGATAGGAGATTGCACCACGGGATGACTTATCATACAGCAAAACCGGCAGGCCGTGACTCGGCGCCTCGGCCAGACGCACGTTACGGGGGATGATGGTATGGAACACCTGACCCGGAAAATGCTGCAACAATTGGGTCGAGACTTCGATGGTTAGCCGGTTTCTCGGATCATGCATGGTGCGCAGGATACCTTCGATCTGCAGCTTGTCATTACGGGTGGCCTGGATCTGACGAATGGTGCCGATCAGGGCGGACAGTCCTTCCAGGGCGTAGTACTCGCACTGCAACGGTATCAACACCCCATCCGCTGCCACCAACGCATTGAGGGTCAGCATATTGAGGGAGGGAGGACAGTCGATGATGATGAAATCATAGCGCTCACGGCTGCTGCCGAGTGCCAGGTCCAACCGCTTTTCCCGCAATGGGGCATTCATCAGGCCAACCTCGGCGGCGGTCAGGTCACTGTTGGCCGGCAACACATCGAAGCCCGCCTCGGGGGAGGGCACGATCACTTCATCCAGTTTGGCCTCGGCCAGCAGCACGTCGCAGGTGGATCTCTCCAACTGGTGCTTGTCCACCCCGCAGCCCATGGTGGCATTGCCCTGGGGGTCGAGATCAACCAGCAACACCCGCTGTTTCAAGGTGGCCAGGGAGGCTGTCAGATTGACCGCCGTGGTGGTCTTGCCGACCCCCCCCTTTTGATTGGCGACACAGATAATTCGGCCCATTGAGCATTCCTGCGGTTACGTCGTCTCTTCGGCATGCGAGCCCGCGATGGCGGGCCACACCCAGGTAGGGGCAGTGAGAATATCAGATGTGGTGGGTCGGAGTCAGGCTATCGTTACCGATTCCCGAGCGCAAGGGGTCGGAGTCAGACTGCCGCAGAGACCCGGTAAAACCTCGTTCCTTGGGCAGTCTGGCTCCGTATATGGTCGACCTCTGATATCTTCACAGCTTGAACAGCGCCTCTGCCGTCTGCTGCAAGGCAGCCGCCTCACTGTCACCTCCTGCAGCCGCCGGCTCCAGCGTCGCTTCGAAGAACTCACAGTAGTTGGCCCGCTCCTTCTCCAGCACCCGTTCGGCCATGGGTTCACGACACTGATTGGTCGCGGCACTGGAGAACCAGCGGCAGTTACGACAGACCCGGGTCGGTTTGCCGCAGGAAAGACAATTGGTCTCACGGCCGAAATCTTGGCTGCCCAGCGCCGCCCCGCAGTGCCAGCAATGCCCCTGTATCTGTGCCGACATGGTTACCAGTTCTCACCCAACAGTTCAAAATAGGCCTGCGGATGCAGGCAGGCCGGGCAGACCACCGGTGCCGCATCGCCTTCGTGCAGATAGCCGCAGTTGAGGCAACGCCATACCACCTTGCCGTTACGCTTGAATACCTTTCCTGCCTCCAGATTATCGGCCAGTTCCTTGTAGCGCTTACCATGCTGTTTTTCTGCTATCGAGATCGCCTCGAACGCGGCGGCTACTGCATTGAAGCCCTCTTCCCGGGCCACCTTGGCGAAGGCAGGGTACATCTCGGTCCACTCATGTTCCTCACCTGCAGCGGCAGCACGCAGATTGGCCAGCGTATCGCCGATGACGCCGGCAGGAAAGGTCTCCGTAATCTCTACCTCACCACCTTCGAGAAATTTGAAAAAGCGCTTGGCGTGCTCCTTCTCCTGATTCGCCGTCTCTTCGAATATCTGGGCGATCTGCACCAAGCCCTCTTTACGCGCCGCCCCGGCAAAATAGGTGTACCGATTGCGCGCCTGGGACTCCCCGGCAAATGCGATCAGCAGATTTTTTTCCGTCTGTGTGCCCTTGATGCTCTTTGCCATGCTGTTTACCCCATGTTGAAACAATGCCGTTGATAATCAATCGGCTCAAAGTATGCTCTCAGCCAACGCTCGTACTCCACGGAACCCATCACTGAGTGGTGGAAAAACCGGGCGCCCCAGACCCGAGGCAGCCATTCACAAATCGACCCACGGTTTCCTCACCGCGTTTTGTATGGTTATGTATACCACACCTGACACATAACCGGCCGACGTCGAATCATGCCAACACTACCCGACTCATTGAGAGCATGGCAGACCAACTCATTCAACCAGACCCTGAAACGTGAATTGAGGGCCTTACCGGGCGGCACCCTTCCTTTACATAAAGGAACCACCCAGGGCGGCCTGGTCGACGACAGTGACATAGCCGTCACCATCCTGCGCAGCAGCGAAGATGGGAGCTCGATTCAGGCCGAAATCGGTGTCTTCTTCCACGAGATCGTCGGCGGCTGCAGCTGTGGTGACGATCCTGTTGCCGACAACAGCTATTGTGAACTCCGGATAACCATAGACAAAATCAGCGCAGAGGCCCACTTTTCATTGATATGACGACGCGGGGGCAGGGGAGGGGGGTCAGCGCATGCCTATAAGGCGCTGCCACCAGCGGCTGCGCCCCTTTGGCGTAGGCGCTTCATCATCGATGCGGGTCGGTGGGATCTGGCTGATGATCCAGCGGGGAGGGATGCGATATCCGCAACTGCCACAGGATGAGCCAAGATTGTTCGGATCATAGACCTTGATCAAGGTCGGCTGATCCAGATCGTCCGCATAGACGATGCCGCAATAGTCATGCTGATGATCGGCGCGTAACAGTTGATCGAGATGGCGGATTGCTGTTGTCAGCTTTTCACCCTCGATGGCATCTGCAGGCAACTCCTCCCCCACTTGGTAAAAGTACCAGGGCAGGGAAGCGCCCGTTACCCTTTCCCACAGGGTTTCCAGCTGAGGCCAGCGCAAGACCCCATAGAAAGGACCCTCGAGGCGTTCGCTGAAAGCAGGCTGTGTTTTTTCCTCAGTCACTTATCGGCTCCTGTGAACGTTCCACCGGCAGACCGTTCGGCCATGGGGCCGTTTGACTCCGATGGGAATGAGCAAAGGATCGCATGGCGGCTCCCTTCAGTCGCGGGAACCCGAAGAGGCTCGATCCTGATCGTGGCACCATCTTGTTCCGCCTGCTGAATCTCAGCCTCATTCACCCCGCCTTTCATCGCCAGCAACAGACCATCAGGGACGAGAAGATGAGCGGTGAGCTGGATGATCTTCGGCAGCGCAGCGAACGCCCGCGAGACGATGGTGGTGAAGCCCGCTTCCGGCCGGAATTTCTCCACCCGGCCATGCACCACGGTGATATTGTCCAGGCCCAGCTCCATCAGCACCTGATGAATGAAGCGGGTTTTCTTGCCATTGGTGTCGAGCAGGGTGAAATGGCGCTCCGGGCTGGCGATGGCCAGGGGCACGCCCGGCAATCCGGGGCCGGTGCCTACATCCAGGATGTTGTCTCCCCGCAGCAGCCGCAGGATAGAGAGCGAATCGAGCAACTGGCGCGCGACCATCTCCTCCGGATCCCGGATCGCGGTCAGATTGAACGCCCGGTTCCATTTGTCCAGCAGGGCCAGATAGTCCAACGACCGGGCCTGCTGTGTCTCAGACAGACCTATTCCCATTTCCGCCAGCCCGGATGCCAATTGCCCCGGCCAGGCGGGATGCGGTGCCGGAGCCGTCATCAGGCGGCTCCCTTCTTCAGCTGGATCAGCAGCAGAGAGATGGCGGCCGGCGTGATGCCGGGGATACGCCCCGCCTGGCCAATGGTGGCAGGGCGGCCCGCTTTCAGTTTCTCCCGCACCTCGCTGGAGAGTCCCGCCACCCGGTCATAATCGAACCCCTCCGGCAACCGCACCGACTCTTTCTCCCGCAGTCGTTCGATCTCCGCCTGCTGGCGACGAATGTAGCCGGCATAGCGGGCCTGGATCTCCAGCTGCTCCGCCACCTTCGGATCACTCACGCCCGGCGCGATCTCCGGCAGGGTACGCAGCAGCTGATAGTCCAGCTCCGGCCGTGCCAGCAGGTCCAATGCCCGGCTCTCCCGTGACAGCGGGCTGCCGGTGACCTGCCCGATGCGATCGGCTGCGGCCGTGCCGGGACGAATCCATATATCGCGCAGCCGCTGCTGCTCCCGCTCCAGGGCTTCCCGCTTCTCGGCAAAGGCGCGCCAGCGCGCCTCCGTGATCAGTCCCAGCCGATGGCCCTGTTCCGTCAGCCGCAGATCCGCATTGTCCTCCCGCAGCAGCAGACGGAACTCGGCACGGCTGGTGAACATGCGGTAGGGCTCTTTGGTGCCACGGGTGATCAGGTCATCCACCAGAACCCCCAGGTAGGCCTGATCCCGGCGCAACGTCCAGGGCGCCTGTTCCCGCACCCGAAGCAGGGCATTGGCACCGGCCAGCAACCCCTGGGCGGCGGCCTCCTCATAGCCGGTGGTGCCGTTGATCTGACCGGCAAAGAAGAGCCCATCGATGAAGCGTGTCTCCAGGGTTGGCCGCAAGTCCCGGGGATCGAGGAAATCGTACTCGATAGCATAGCCCGGGCGGGTGATATGGGCCTGCTCCAGGCCCGCCATGGAGCGCACCAGGGCCTGCTGCACGTCGAAAGGGAGGGAGGTGGAGATACCGTTTGGGTATACCTCGTTGCTCTCCAGCCCCTCCGGCTCGAGAAAGATCTGGTGGGATTCCCGCTCGGCAAAACGCACCACCTTATCTTCGATGGATGGACAATAGCGCGGGCCTATGCCTTCGATCACCCCGGTGTACATCGGAGAGCGGGACATGCCGCCGCGGATGATCTCATGGGTATGGGGATTGGTATGGGTGATGTGGCAGCTCACCTGTGGCGGATGCTCCGCTGCCGTACCAAGAAAGGAGAAGACAGGCACCGGCTCGTCGCCGGGCTGCTCCTGCAACCGGGAGTAATCGATGCTGCGCCGGTCGATACGCGGCGGCGTTCCGGTCTTCAGCCGTCCGACCCGGAATGGCAACTCACGCAGACGCCGGGCCAGGGCATTGGCCGGCGGGTCACCGGCACGCCCCCCCTCGTGGTTGCTGAGACCGATGTGGATACGGCCACCCAGGAATGTTCCGGTGGCCAGCACCACCGACCGGGCGCGAAAGCGCAGCCCCATCCGGGTGACCACGCCGGTGACCCGCCCGCCCTCCACCAGCAGGTCGTCTACCGCCTGCTGAAACAGCTGCAGGTTGGGTTGATTCTCCAGTGCCCGGCGCACCGCCATACGATACAGCTGGCGATCTGTCTGGGCCCTGGTCGCCTGTACCGCCGGTCCCTTACGGGCGTTGAGAATACGAAACTGAATACCGCTCCGGTCCGTCGCCCGGGCCATCAATCCACCCAGGGCATCCACCTCCTTCACCAAATGCCCCTTGCCGATACCACCGATGGCCGGATTGCAGCTCATCTGCCCCAGGGTCTCGATATTGTGTGTCAGCAGCAGGGTACGGCCGCCCATGCGCGCAGCCGCAAGGGCCGCCTCGGTCCCGGCATGGCCACCGCCAACCACGATCACATCAAAACTATCACTATGAAACATGCTGTATCCGGATTATCGTCAGGGCAACCATTTTAGCAGTGAAATGAAAAGAGCCGCCCATCTTAACCCCAACATCGTACCCGGTCACACGTAAAATGCCATATCATTATGATATATATGTTTTTTTAGGAATATCAGCAGATAACGAAATGTAGCCGCCCTCTGTTGAACGCGCCCTCACACCGATCTGGCCGTCCTCAGCCGGTATTGTCTCAATCGCACCGCATCACCTGGAGCGATGCCGAACAGCGGAAGGCTGGCCCGCAGGGCGAAATTGGGACTGGATTCTATATTGGCCGGGTTAACAGCCTGTCGGATTTAGGTGATCGCAGCGAGCATGGTGGGAGAATGAGATCAAATTTTCACGATTTTGAGGCGCATAGTGGTTCTACGCAACGAAAAATCGGGGGAATTTGAGCCGCCCTCCCACCAGCGCAGTAGATTAATCCTAAATTCGACAGGCTGTTAATAGATTTTTATGGTGACTGAATGGTTACGGATCAACTATGCTCGATACAGGTACGGATAACCCGGAAACAATGAAACAGCTACTGGACCATATCATCACCGAGGCCGGGCGCATCATCCTGGGCAAGGAGCCGGTAGTGCGGCTGGCCCTGGCCTGCATGCTGGCCCGTGGCCATCTGCTGATCGAAGATCTGCCCGGGGTGGGCAAGACCACCCTGGCCCACCTGTTGGCGCGCCTGCTGGGACTGCAGTATCAGCGGATCCAGTTCACCAGCGACATGCTGCCGTCGGACATTCTCGGTGCCTCCATCTATGACCGGGAAGAGGGACGCTTCCATTTCCATCCCGGCCCCATTTTCGCGCAACTGGTACTGGCGGATGAGATCAACCGGGCCACTCCCAAGGCCCAGAGCGCCCTGTTGGAGGCAATGGAGGAGCAACAGGTGACCACCGAAGGCGAGACCCGCCCGCTGCCTGAACCCTTTTTCGTTATCGCAACACAGAATCCGGCGCATCAAATTGGCACCTTCCCGCTGCCGGAATCCCAGCTCGACCGTTTCCTCATGCGCCTGGCCTTGGGCTACCCGGATCAGGCGTCTGAACGTGAACTGCTGGCCGGACGCGATCGCCGCGCCCTGTTGGCTGAGGTCCAGCCCTGCATCGACCCGGCACAACTGGCACGGCTGCAGCATCAGGCCGACCAGGTGCAGATATCGGACGCCATCCTCGACTACTGCCAGCAACTCCTGGCCTTCAGCCGCACCAATCCCCGGTTCAATCATGGCCTCTCACCCAGGGCCGGCCTGGCACTGCTGCACAGCGCACGCGCCTGGGCACTGCTGGCGCACCGGGACCAGCTGCTGCCGGAGGATATCCAGGCCGTATTGCCCGCAGTGGCCGGCCACCGATTGCACTCCACGGCGGATACCGGCATCGATGAGGGCCCCACCCTGGCCCGGTACCTGCTGGAGTCAGTGCCAATCCCATGATCGATCTCTCCCGTTTCCTGCGCCGGGCCCAGGCCGATGATGCTGGGTGCGCACGGATACGGCCCCGCACCATCTACATCCTGCCCACTCGTCACGGCGTCCTGTTCAGCCTGCTGCTGCTGATCATGCTGGCGGGCTCCATCAACTACGCCAACAACCTGGGCTTTCTGCTCACTTTCCTCCTCGCCGGACTCGGCCTGGTGGCAATGCTGCACACCTGGTACAACCTCCTGGACCTGGAACTCATGCCCGGGCAGAGCGACCCGGTATTTGCCGGCGACCCGGCCTGTTTCGGTATCCGGCTGATCAACCGGCGCCGGCGGCCACGGCCCGGACTGAGTCTGAAACTGGCCGGGTTTGAAATCCGGAATACCGACCTTGATGCCGACGATTATCAGCAAATCTCCCTCTGCATCCCCACCCACAGGCGGGGGAAATGTGCCCTTCCATTATTGACGGTAAGCACTCACTATCCGCTTGGACTCTTGCGGGCCTGGTGTCTGGTACAACTCGATCATCACTGCCTGGTATATCCAACACCGGCCCGGTCATTGCCGATCAATGATCAGCCCCAGTATCGGCACAGCGGTACCGGCGATCGTGGAGTGGGTGCCGACGACTTTGCCGGACTGCGCCCCTATCGGCCGGGGGATGCACCTGCCCATATTCATTGGAAGGGGCTGGCACGGGAGCAGCCACTGCAGACCAAGCAGTTCGGCGGCGACCGGGCGGAGCGTCGCTGGCTCGACTGGGCACAGCTGCAGGGTGACAGCGAGACCCGCCTGAGCCAACTCTGCCGGGGGATACTCGACGCCTGCGCCGAGCAGCAGGAGTATGGGTTGCGCCTGCCTGGGTTCGAGCTGGCACCCGGCCGTGGTGAAACTCATCGGCGACGCTGCCTGGAGGCCTTGGCCCTGTTCGGGGAACAACCATGAAGGCGATCGGCACGGCCCCACTGTCGCAGCGTGAGCAACTGCAGTTGATCCTGCTCTCCGGACTGGCAGCACTGCCACACGTACTCCACCTGGTACCCTGGATCAGCGCCTTCTTCATCCTGTTGCTCGGACTGCGGCTCGGGGCCTTGCTCCGGCCCGGCCTGCTACCCGGTCGTCTGCTGCTGTTTCTGCTCACCTTGCTGGGGCTGGGTAATGTGGTGCTGCACCATCCGCTGCTATTGGGCCGTGAGGCCGGGGTGGCACTGCTGGTCTCCATGCTGGCATTAAAACTGATGGAGATGCGCCAGCGGCGGGATGGCTATCTGCTGATCTTCCTCAACTACTTCGTGCTGGTGACCCTGTTTCTCTATCAGCAGCAGCCGCTGATCGTGCTCTACGGTTTTCTGATCACGGTCGGGCTCACCGCCATGCTGGTGGAGGGCAGCCGGGCACGGCCGGCACCGCGCCGCTACACCTCCTTGGGCAGCGCCTTCTTCCTGCTGTTGCAGGCATTGCCGATCATGTTGGTCCTGTTCATCTTCTTTCCCCGTTTCTCCTCTCCGTTGTGGGGCCTGGGTACGCAGCAGCTGAGTGCCATCACCGGCATCAGTGACCGCATCACCCCTGGTAGCGTCAGCCGCCTGAGCCGTTCCCGTTCCGTCGCCTTTCGCGTCAGCTTCGAGCAGGCACCACCGCCACCCGCCCTACGCTACTGGCGGGGTCCGGTGTTCTGGGACACCGACGGGCTCAACTGGACGGCTGACGAGCCAGGGACGACTGAGCCCAGGCTGATTCCCCTCGATGAACCGGTGGATTATGAAATCACCCTGGAACCGGCACCCGGGCGCTGGCTCTACGCCCTGGACCTGCCCCTGCAGAGCCCGCCTGACAGCCGTCTGTCGGCAGATTTTCAGCTGCGCCGCAAACAGCCGGTGAAACAACGCATTCGCTATCAGGCACGTTCCGTATTGCGCTACCGTACCGGCCCTTTGTCAGCCGGGGAGCGGCAACGGGCACTGCAGCTGCCGGACAATGTCACCAGCCGCATGCGGATGCTGGTCGCCGAGTGGCGTCGGCAGAGCACCGATGATGCAGAACTGGTGGCACGGTCTCTGGATTATTTTCGCAATCAGGCCTTCTTTTACACCCTCTATCCACCATTACTCGGCAGCAATCCGACCGATCAGTTCCTGTTCGAAAGCAAGCGTGGTTTTTGTGAGCACTTCGCCACCAGCTTCACCCTGCTGATGCGCATCGCCGGCATTCCGGCCCGGTTGGTGGCCGGATATCAGGGGGGAGAGATGAATCCTATGGGTGAATATCTGATCGTGCGCCAATCCGATGCCCATGCCTGGAGCGAGGTGTGGCTGGCGGAGCGCGGTTGGGTACGCATCGATCCCACCGCGGCCGTTGCCCCTGAGCGTATCGAGCGCCCTCTGGATCCGGCGCTGATCAGCGACCGGATCGGCGCCCCGATCTCATTCGATATTACTGAAAGCAGCCTGCTACGGCACGTCGGCCGGCAGTTGGCGCTGGGGTTGGATGCACTGAGCACCAGCTGGCAGCGCTGGGTGCTGGGTTACTCCAGGGAGCGGCAATCACAGTTGATGCAGCTGTTGGGGCTGGGTTTTCTCCGTGGCCCCTGGCTGGCCGCAGGCATGGTGCTGACCGCAGCACTGGTGATCCTCTCCATCAGCCTCTACCTGATGCAGGCCGGTGCGGCACCAGTGGATCCGGCACGACGCCTCTATGACCGTTTCTGCCGGCGGCTGGCCCGGCGCGGTATTCCACGCAAACCCCATGAGGGTCCGCTGGATTATGCCACCCGTGCCAGCGCGGCACTGCCGGCGGCCCGGCACCAGATCACCGCTATCAGCGATCTCTATATCGATATCCGCTACGGTGGGAAAGAGGACGGAAAGGGGCTGCAACGCCTGCGCCGGCTGGTGCGGGTGTTTCGCCCTTGAGGCTGGCGCCGAACCGGCCTCTCTCAGCCTGGATCACCGTGGATGCTATGTCTGGGAAGCAGACCGTCCGGCCTTGACGAAATCTTCCACCATTGGCGCTGCGAATACGCTCTCCCTAACCCTGGGTGGCAGGCTGTCGACACAATCCGCGATCATCTGATCCACCGTAGGCGCCAGCATACCGTGCTGCAACATGAAGGTATCCAGTTCACGCGCCTGACCATCCAGCATCTCCCGTACGATAGCGTGTGTGGCAAGACCCTGGTCAGGATACTCACGCAACAGAAAGGAGAAGCCCAGCGCTACCTGGATAACCACCTGGATGGAGCAGCGGGGCAGCCCACTCTCCTGGGCCAATTGGGCCGCATAGATCGCATCCACCACGGCATGGGCGATGCTGAAGCCCTCGTTCCAGACACCCTCTTCCACTCCCTTCTTCATCGCCACATCCCACTGCCGTGTGCCGCCGGCACCGCCATTCAGAAAGCCCAGATAATCTGCCTGTGCCTCGCCGCCGATGCGCTGCTGATTGAACTGGGCGGCATGCAGGGCTGTAGCCGTGCTGATTCCGCTCAAGCCGTTGAACACGAGATGCTGTCCGACCAGCTTGGTCACCGCACCTGCCTCCACTGCCGGACCGAAATAACGGGGATGGCCAAGTTTTTCCAACGTGGGCAGCAGGCGCCTGTAGAGCATCTCCTCGCCGCTGGCCAGGATCAGCATACCCTTGGGATCAGCACCCCCGAGCATCGCGCCGAGGGGTCCGCCCGTGAGGGGGTAGTTGACATAGTCGATCAGATTTTGTGCACAGAAACCGTGCGCCGCCCTGACGAAGGCCGGGCTTACCGTGGAAAGGTGCATGATGAACACCGGCCGCTGACAGCGCTGTTTGATGAGCTGTACGAGTTCGGCGACGATCCGCAGATCATCGCCATTCTTACCGGCGCAGACCACCACGCCATCGATCTCACCATCCCCGATCAGGCGGTCGAAATCAGGCACCAGTTCAGCCCCATGCTCACGCCAGGCGAGCCGGAAGCTCAGCTTCTGCTCGCCGGGTGATCCCCGGTCGTGCACCCGAAGCACCCTGGCCGTCTCCGCCGGTGTCAGGTGAATGGCCGCAGGGCCAGCCATCATGCCAAGGCCACCTACATATACGAGTTTGATCATGGGTCAATTCCTGCTGCGTAGGAGTTTGTCGGATTCAGGTAATCGTAGCGAGTATGTCAGTTGTGTCAAAAGCGGGGCTGGCTTCGATCACGCCGGGCCATTAGGTTCTGGCCGCTGGCTGGGGCATCATATAGCAGTATCCGGCTTATGACAGCAGCGCCACGCTCTTCGCCTGGGCGTAGACCTGCTTTCCCGGTTTCAGATCGAGCAGCGCAGCGGATTTTCTGGTGATGCGCGACAGCATGGGTACCCCTCCAACCGATAGCCGGACGGTGACCTGGGCGCTTCCTGTCGGGAATGTCTGTTCGACCACGGCGGGGAAGATGTTCAGGATACTGGTGCTCGACTGGTGTTCCAGGGTAAGACTGACATCACGGGCGGCAACACGCACTCTGACCAGATCACCAACCGGCAACTGCTTACGGGCCACGGTAAAGCGGCCACCGGAAAAATCCACATACGTCAGGTCGAATTCATCATCATGTTCAGCAACGGTCGCCTCGATGAGCGCCTCCGCTTCACCACCATGGGCAAGCGGGAGATCGAGCCGCATCAGCATATCGTCAATGGCTCCCGTTGCCAGGATCCTTCCCGCTTCCATCAATATCAGGTGGTGTGCCAACCTTGCCACTTCATCGGCGGAATGGCTGACATAGAGCACGGGAATAGCCAGTTCCCGATGCAGCAATTCCAGGTACGGCAAGATCTCCTGCTTGCGGGTCTGATCCAGAGCCGCCAACGGCTCATCCATCAGCAGCAGCCTCGGGCTGACTGCCAACGCACGGGCAATGGCCACCCGTTGCCGCTCACCACCGGAAAGCCGGTCCGGTTTTCGTCCCAGCAGCGGGCCGATATCCAACAGTTCTATCGCCCTGTTCAGCGGAATCTTCCGTTCTTGTTGTGAAATCCGCTTCAGTCCATATTCAAGGTTCTGTTGTACCGTCAGATGGGCAAACAGGCTGGCCTCCTGGAACACATAACCCAATGGCCGCCGGTGGGGTGGAATGAACAGGGCGTCATCCTGCCACACCTTATCAGCCACCTTAAGATAGCCGGCGGCAGACGGCTCAAGACCGGCAATGGCACGCAGCAGGGTGGTCTTGCCGCAACCAGAGGGACCGAACAGCGCCGTGACGCCCCTGGACGGAATGATAAAAGCGGCCTCCAGAGCAAAATCACGCCGCTCGATTTTGAATCGCCCCTCGATGGTCACGGCTGCACCACCATGAACCGGCGATTCAGCGCATACACCATCAACAGCAGCAGGAACGACAGCAACAGCAACCCGCCCGACAACCAATGGGCGTCGCTATACTCCAGCCCTTCAACATGATCATAGATCGCGATGGAGAGTACCTGGGTCTTTCCAGGAATATTCCCGCCAATCATCAATACCACACCGAATTCACCCACAGTGTGGGCGAAACCGAGCACTGCAGCGGTCAGGAACCCCGGCCGTGCCAACGGCACGGCAACGGTTAAAAACCGATCCAGGGGCGATGCACGCAGGGTCGCGGCGACCTCGAGGGGACGCCGGCCGATGGCAGCGAAGGCACCTTGCAACGGCTGGACGACAAAGGGCAGTGAATAGATCACCGAACCAATCAGCAGACCACTGAAACTGAAGGCTGGTGACTCCCCTCCAAGTGCTCGCAGCAGACCACCCACAGGTCCCTGCGGGCCCAGAGCCACCAGCAGATAGAAGCCCAGCACGGTGGGCGGCAAAACCAGGGGCAGGGCGATCACCGCTTCGAACAGAAATTTAAGCCGCCACCGGCTGTGGGCCAGCCACCAAGCCAATGGGGTGCCCAACAACAGCAGTATCGCGGTGGTAAGCCCTGCCAGCTTGAGGGTGATGAGCAGGGCGGCCAGGTCATTGTCACTGATCATGGCGTACCATAGCCAAAACCGCGAATGACGGCCTGTGACTCATCGCTTTTTACAAATTGCATGAACCGGCGCGCTATATCTCTATCTTTCAGCAAAACAGCCTGCTGCTCGATAGGGGAATAGAGCGATTCAGCGACCTGCCACACGGAACCTTTCATCGTCTGCCCCGGCCGCTTCACCTGGGACAGAGCAACGAACCCCAGCTCCGCATTGCCACTTTTTACGAACTGGAAAGTCTGACCGATATTCTCACCCCGTACCATGCGGCCCTGTAATCTATCCCACAAGCCCCGGGCCCGTAGCACCTCCTGTGCAGCCTTGCCATAAGGCGCCAGTTTGGGATTGGCCACGGCCAGATGGCGAAACCGGCCTTTCTCCAACACCTTCCCCGCGCTATCGACCAGTCCCTCTTGCGGGCTCCACAGCACGATCCTGCCGATCGCATAGGTGAAGCGGCTTCCCGGCAGTGCAACGCCTTCCTTCTCCAGACGCGCAGGCCGCTTCGAATCAGCGGCAAAAAAGAGATCGAATGGTGCACCATGGCGAATCTGTGCATAGTGCTTTCCGGTGGAACCAAAGATCAGTATCACTTTATGCCCTGTTTGCGCCTGAAAGGCATTGGCAATGGCTTTTATCGCATCGGCGAAATTGCTGGCCACTGCCACCTGGATCTCAGCTGAAGTGGCCTGCCCGCCGGTCAGCAGCAACAGGATTGTCACAATCAGGGAACGAAACGGCCTCGATAACTGCATATGTCACCATTTCCTCAAGACGATAGTGAAATCTCATTGCTCAAGCGTTTGCGAGCGATCCGATAAAAAGTCCCTGAATTCCCGGTAGACCGACCAGAAACTGTCGATGGCACGCTCACCGGCCTCGGTCACAACCGCACCGCCACCACCCCGGCCACCTGTGCTCTTCTCGACGACAGGCTGGCGACTCTGACGATTCATCGAGTCCACCAGCTTCCAGGCATGGCGATAGGACATCTTCATTGAACGTGCGGCGGCACTGATTGATCCGTGCTCACGTATCCGCTCCAGCAATACAACGCGGCCGTAACCGAGGAACGTCCCTTCCGGCCCTTCGATCCACAGCCTCCCGCGCAAGCGATAATTTTCCGGCATATATCTGCTTCATATCTTGAGGTTCGATTCGTAATATATGAGCGGGAATAACGCTTGTCAATAAGACGGCTCAATAGGGCAGGTAAGCCGGCTGCATGATGATGCCGTTGCGGGGCATGACTGTTCAGCGCCTCTTGAAAAACCTGACAGGGGCTTTGACGAGGCAGTGACTTCACTGAGGGTGTTACTGGCTGGCTGGCCCCAATGTGGTGATCACGGATTCAGCACTTCCGGGGTATTTCACAGAAAGGCGTGGTGCGTAGGGGGAGGCGGGATCAGGGTTCATTTCCCTATACAGAAACTGGAGAAGATCCGGCCCAGCAGATCATCTGCGGTAAACTCCCCGGTGATCTCTGAAAGGGCCTGCTGCGCCTGCCGCAGATCCTCTGCCAACAGTTCACCGGAAGCGCCATGGCGCAACTGCAATTGTCCGGTATGTAAGTGCTCACTAGCGCGTTTTATCGCATCAAGATGGCGGCGACGGGCAATGAACTCGCCCTCCTGGGCACTGTTGTAGCCCATACTTCGCTTCAGGTGATCCCGCAGCAGTTCCAAACCCGCCCCGGTCCGCGCGGAGAGGGCGATTTCCACGACGTCGCCATCCTCACGGACAGACGGCTCACGGCCGCTGAGATCTATTTTATTACGTATCAGGGTAAGGGGAAGATTTGCCGGAAGCTCATCGGCAACCAGCGCCCCATGATCAGGGTCTGATTGATCATCGAAGATCCAGAGGATGCGGTCGGCCCGGGCGATCTCTTCCCGCGCACGGCGGATACCCTCCTGTTCCACCTGGTCCGTACTCTGGCGCAGGCCGGCAGTGTCCACCAGATGCAGTGGCATCCCATCGATCTGGATCTGCTCCCGCAACAGATCCCGGGTAGTGCCAGGAACATCGGTGACAATGGCGGCATCCCGTCCAGAGAGGGCATTCAGCAGGCTCGATTTGCCCGCATTGGGCCGACCCGCAATCACCAGGGTCATCCCATCGCGCAGCAGGCGGCCCACCCGGGCACTTCTTTCCACAGCTTCGACATCATCGAGGAGAGACTGTAAGTCAGCACTCACTTTGCCGTCCGAAAGGAAATCGATCTCCTCTTCCGGGAAGTCGATCGCCGCCTCCACATAGAGGCGCAACTGGATCAACCGCTCCACCAGGTCACTGATACGGCGGGAGAAGACCCCTTCCAGCGACCGCAGCGCCAGCCGGGCGGCAGCGGCCGTATCGCTTTCAATGAGATCGGCCACCGCCTCGGCCTGGGCCAGATCCATACGGTCGTTGAGAAACGCACGCAGACTGAACTCCCCGGGATCCGCCAGTCGGGCACCCAGATCGAGGACCCGTTGCAGTAGCAAATCCATCACCACCGGACCGCCATGACCCTGCAGTTCGAGGACGTCTTCACCGGTAAAGGAGTGGGGACCGGGGAAAAAGAGGGCTATTCCCTCATCCAGAATCTCCCCATTGGGATCTCGAAAACGGCTGAAAAGGGCGTGGCGGGGTGAGGGTACGCAACCCAGGATCTGATGGGCAATATCCTCGACCCGGCTGCCGGAGACACGGACGATCCCCACACCCCCCCGGCCGGGGGGGGTGGCAATGGCGGCGATGGTATCATTCGCCCGAATTGGCATGGGATCTGGGCGCGGTCAGCCGGCCTGTTCGATCTGCCGGGTGATATACCACTGCTGGGCAATGGAAAGGGTGTTGTTGGTCACCCAGTAGAGCACCAGCCCGGACGGGAAGAAGGCAAAGAAGATGGTGAACACGAAGGGCAGGCTCATCATGATCTTGGCCTGCATCGGATCTGGCGGTGCCGGGTTCAGCCTTTGCTGGATGAACATGGAGATGCCCATGATCACCGGCAGCACGAAATAGGGATCCTTGATCGACAGGTCCTTGATCCAGAAGATGAAGGGGGCCTGACGCAACTCTACGCTCTCCAGCAACACCCAGTAGAGGGCGATGAAGACGGGGATTTGCACCAGGATCGGCAGGCAGCCGCCCAGTGGATTGATCTTCTCCTTCTTATACATCTCCATCATCGCCTGGTTGAGACGCTGCTTGTCATCACCGAAGCGATCCTTCAAGGCCTGAATACGCGGCGTCATCTTGCGCATGTTCGCCATCGACCGGTAGCTGGTCTCCGACAGCTTGAAGAAGGCCAGCTTGATCACTAGAGTCAGCAGGATGATGGTCCAGCCCCAGTTTCCAACCAATCCATGGATCTGCTTCATCAGCCAGAAGATAGGCTTGGCCAGAACCGTCAGCCAACCATAATCCACCGTCAGTTCCAAGCCGGGAGCGATCGCCTCCAGCTCATCCTGCAGTTTGGGGCCGGCCAGGAAACCGCTGCTGAAGGTATGACTCGCGCCTGGGTTCACGGTAACTGGCGGGGTATAGGCACCCAACACGTAGCGTTCGCCCGGCAGCACATTGCTGTAGTAATGGTCAGTCTCGTCCTTGGGCGGGATCCAGGCACCAACGAAATAATGCTGCAGCATGGCAAGCCAGCCGCCCTTGATATCCCGATCCAGCTTCTTCTCATCCATATCGTCAAAGGTGATTTTTTCGTACTTCTCCTCCGGGCTATAGATGGCTCCACCCACATAGGCCCGGGCCATCATCGTATTGCCTTTTCCGGATTCGGGTTTGCCCCGCATCAGCTGACGATATTCACGGCCGGTCCAGCTTTCGCCGGAGCTGTTCTCGACCTGATGTTCCACCGTAACCAGATAGGTGCCTCGGGTAAACTTGAAGCGCTTGGTTACCTTGACCCCGTTCTGGCCCTGCCATACCAGTTCCACCAGTAATTCATTCTTGTCATCTGCCATCCGATAGCTTGCTTCGCTGGATTGATAGATGGATTCATGGGTGGGTGCGTCACCCTCGGTACTGCCCAACAGCCCAGATTGGGCCAGATACATATCCGGATTGGTCGGGCGCATCAACTGGAATTTTTTATCCTTCTCTTCCAGGGAGACGGGGTACTGATTGAGAAGCAGTTCGACGACGTTACCGCCCTTGCGATCGATCTTCAGGGTATAGAGATCGGTGACGACACTGACCGTACCAGCGCTGGATTGGCTGCTCACAGGCTTGCCGGGGACTGCAGCGGTCTTGTCAACCACAGCCGGTACAGCTGGCACCGCCGCAGAACCCGTAGTTACAGGCAGTCCGGCGGTATCACTCTGCGCGACGGATTCAGTCGCTGTCTCTACCGTTTCCTGGGCCGGTTTTGGCCCGTAATCCTGGTTCCAGGCTTGCCATAGCAGCAATAGGATGAAGGCCAGGGAAAAAAACAGGATTAGACGGAGGTTATCCATGAAGGGTCTCGATTCGAGTAGGGTTGGGCCTTAACTGGAATAATCTTTTACGGCTGTAAAAAGATCGTGAATGTGCCGCCATCTGCCGCCGTCCGCGACTTGATCAAGTCGGCGGAAGCTCCTTCCGCCGTGCCAGCCGTTGCCAATGGCGCTCCAGGGACTGGCGTAGACGCTTGTTGTCCCGCAACGGCAACCCTCGGCGACTGAGTACGACCACGTCGGTGCCCGCCAGATGTGACTGCCAGTGACGAAAACTCTCCCTCACCAGACGCTTGACCCGATTTCTATCCACTGCACGGCGGATGTTCTTCTTCGCAATAGCCAATCCCAGACGGGCATACCCCAGCCCATTGTCACGCCATAAGAAGGTGAAGGCGCCATCTCCTGATTTTTCTGCTTTCCGGAATACACGGCTGTAATCCTCTGCAGCCGACAATCTCGCAGAACCTGGAAACTTCAAACGTACCTTGGGCAATGGGATATTAAGGATCAGGTATCTACGCTTCAGGGCGTAAGACGGGCACGTCCTTTGGCACGGCGGGCATTGATCACCTTACGCCCATTGCGGGTGGCCATACGGGCACGAAAACCATGGGTCCGGGCACGCTTGAGATTACTGGGCTGAAAAGTTCTTTTCATGATTCTGTTACCGAAGTTGTAGTACTGCCTTTGGAAAAATATTCAGGGATGCCGCCCCATATTGAGCAGACCCATGAATTCAAGAAATTATCCCGCCTAAACGCCAGAAAAAGTCCTTGAAAAAAAGGCGCATAGAATACTTGTTCATGAGCGCCTGTGTCAACCTGAATAAAGGTTGGTTACTTTCTCTGGTCAAGGGTAGTGCTGTTGATCCCCAACGGGACGTCTGCGGCCAGGGATGGTTATAAGAGGGGTAGGAGTCGCGCCATCCCCAAGCAGTACCAACAGAGGCTGTCGTTGTGGCGTGACTCCTACCCTTAAGTATGCATTTGCCACTGATATATGCTAGCCCCAATACTGTAACATGGAACATATAGATCCTATCGAATAGGTTGTTCTCAGGCTGATCTGCAATTTAATAAATTGCGATATCCTATTGTTTAATAAGAAATATATCCTCGATAATCGATACGATCTGTGGACCGCTGCACCCATCAGGGGGATGGCCATATCCTGCAACCTTCGATTATTTCCAAGAAATCATTTTCAGAACCAATACAGCCTGTGGATAACTGATCAAAAGAGGGTTAGACTGCCATTCTTGCGGCGACTGACTATCGAATGTCGCTGCTTCTCTCCAGTCTTTAAGATCTTCTCAAGTCAAGCAAGAGTACAAAACGTGGACCTTTGGAATAAGTGTATTGATCGTCTCGAGGGTGAATTGTCATCCCAACAGTTCAATACCTGGATACGGCCACTCCAGGCCATTGAAAAATCTAATGGACTACACTTACTGGCGCCCAATCAATTTGTACTCAACTGGGTAAAGAAGAACCATCTCTCTCAGATCGAACGTTTGGTCGAGACACTGGCTGCCGATGCACATATTCAGGTGACATTGGAGATTGGCACTCTTCCAACGCAGAAACAGGAATCCCACGAGAAAGCGACTGGTCGGGAGACGAAGAATCGCATCACGCCCATAACCGGTGGCAAGCCAGTTGAACAAGAACGGGTGCCCCACAACCTCAATCCAGACTTTACCTTCGACACCTTCGTAGAAGGAAAATCAAATCAGCTGGCAAGAGCTGCATCGATGCAGATAGGCGAGAACCCGGGTACAGCGTACAACCCGCTATTCATCTATGGCGGAGTGGGTCTCGGTAAAACCCACCTGATGCATGCTGTCGGTAACATGATTCTGCAAAGCAACCCAAATGCCCGTGTCATTTACCTCCACTCTGAACGTTTTGTAGCCGAAATGGTAAAGGCACTGCAGCACAATACCATCAATGACTTCAAGCGGCGTTATCGTTCCGTCAATGCATTGTTGATCGATGATGTGCAGTTTTTTGCCGGCAAGGAGCGCTCTCAGGAAGAGTTCTTCCACACATTCAACGCCCTGTTCGAGTCTCGCCAACAAATCATATTGACGAGCGACCGATTTCCTAAGGAGGTGACAGGCCTGGAGGAGAGGCTGAAGTCCCGTTTCGGCTGGGGTCTGACCGTAGCTGTTGAACCACCAGACCTGGAAACCCGTGTTGCTATCTTGAAAACAAAGTCAAATCAACTATTTGGCGTTGATCTACCGAATGAGGTCGCCTTTTTCATTGGCAAACGTGTGCGCTCCAATATCAGAGAACTGGAAGGTGCTCTGCGAAGAATTGTCGCCAATGCCGAGTTTACGGGCAGGCCTATCACCCAGGAATTTGCCAAGGATGCGCTGAAGGACATGCTGGCAGCACAGGACAAGCAGGTTACTATCACCAATATTCAGAAGACAGTAGCAGAATACTTTAAGATCCGTACGTCCGATCTCCTTTCCAGCAAACGAAGTCGTACGATTGCCAGGCCCAGACAAATAGCCATGACACTGGCCAAAGAGCTGACCAGTCACAGTCTTCCGGAGATTGGTGATGCATTCGGTGGCCGCGACCATACCACGGTACTCTATGCGACACGAAAGATCGCAGAGTTGAAAGAGAGCGATGGTCGGGTTGAGGAAGACTATGCAAACCTGTTGAGAACACTGACTAACTGATGTGGATAACCTGTTCATCGATCATGACCAACAATTGTGCGAAAAGTTATCCACAACTTGACTACAGGAAGCAATGGGTTCTGCAACCCTCTTTTACAATCACAGAATGTAGCTTAACATATTGATAATTATAGAAAAATAATTGTTATGCACAAAAAATGGCTTGCTTAATAACAATAACAAGTAATAAATATTCTTTAATTAATAATATTAAATAGAGAACTTCGACATGAAGATCACAACCACGAAGGACAGACTTCTGACCCCACTGCAACAAGTAGGTGGGGTTATCGAGAGGCGTCAGACCCTACCCATACTGGCGAACATCCTGATCAGTGCCAAAAGTGATACGTTAAATATCACCGCCACTGATCTTGAGCTGGAGATGAGAACCACTTCAGCGGCTCAATGTGATGATGAAATCGACTTTACCCTACCTGCCAGAAAACTGATCGATATCTGCCGTGCACTGCCTGATGGCGCTGATATAACGATCAATGTAGACGACAAGCGTGCCACTATCCGATCAGGACGTAGCAGGTTCACTTTGGGAACCTTGCCTGCACAGGACTACCCTGTCATCGAACATACTGCGAGCAATCACCGTTTGAGCGTCAGCGAGAACATCTTGAAACGGCTGATAGAGAAGACCCATTTCGCGATGGCCCAGCAGGATGTTCGCTATTATCTCAACGGGATGCTATTGGAGATTCTAGATGGTTCAATTCGCACTGTTGCCACGGATGGGCATAGACTTGCACTGAGCGAGGCGGATGCAGATCTGGATCGTACTATCGATACACAGGTCATCATACCGCGTAAGGCCGTACTAGAACTCGGACGACTGCTGACAGATAGCGATAAAAGCGTAGATATCGATATCAGTAGCACTCATATCCGTGTCAGTATGCAAGGCACCGTCTTTACATCCAAGCTGATCGATGGAAAGTTCCCTGATTACCAAAGAGTAATACCGGTCGATTCAACTAAAACGGTCATATCCAACAAAGAGGATCTACGCCAGGCACTGCAACGTACCTCTATCCTCTCCAATGAAAAGTATCGCGGGATCAGGTTTAAGTTCGCGTCAGGCAGCCTAGAACTGCTCGCACACAACCCGGAACAGGAAGAGGCAAAGGAAGAGCTGGAGATAGATTATCAGGGCGAGGAACTGGTTATAGGGTTCAATGTTGCCTATCTCCTGGAAGTGTTGAATGTAATAGATTCCGATGAAGTGAAGATGCAACTGGATGATCCAAACAGCAGTTGCCTGATCGAAGACAATAAACGATCAGACAGCAGGTACGTCATCATGCCGATGAGGCTCTGAACCGTATGGCATGGAAAGGGTACAAAAGACAGCTGGAAATAATTGAGGACAGCATTCTCATCAGGACAAAATTGCTGAACTAAACTGGGTGCAGAAACCTGGCAAATACATAGTAACCTTGCCAGGTTTCGCAACCCACTGTAGATGAAAAAGGTAACTGCAATACAAGTTGAATCCACTCTACAGATTCAAAGACCATCTCTGATATTGGCCAATTCTTCGAAAGAATTGCTACAACTCGATATCGGCTTCAGCCTTCAGTGAAGCACGTAAAATTTGTCCGGAGTAGAGTTACCGGCAGCACCCCGCGGTAACTGCTCCTGAGTTGCTCCGCCTCCACACTCCATTATGTATCCCCACATAAGTAGGATACAGATCGGTTTAACATGGCCATCCAACACCTAAGAATAAACAATCTCCGAAATATCACCAATGTTGAGATCAATCCTTATAAAGGTCTGAACATCATCTATGGTGAGAATGCGTCAGGGAAAACTTCTTTACTCGAAGCTATATATCTTTTGGGAAGAGGTAAATCATTCAGAGACAGTCATACGATACCGCTAATACAAAAGGGTGAATCATCACTGAATGTCTTTGCAAAGATCAAATACCGAGATCAAACGGGATCCATCGGTATAAGCAAATCAGCACGTGGCACAAGTGCAAAAATAAATGGCCACAACATAAACAAGATGTCGCAACTTGCTGAAACACTTCCAATACAGATCATCACGCCAAACTCGCATGAAATATTGGAAAGAGGTGCTTTCATACGTAGGCGTTTCTTTGACTGGACAGTGTTCCACGTGGAACACGAATATCAGAAAAGTGTGGCAAGGTACCAGAGAGCCCTTTCTCAGAGAAATGCCGCACTAAAATTCAATCCTGATGACGTATCACTATGGGATCGTGAATTGATACAACTAGGTGAAAGAATCAATGAAGTGAGGGAATCACTCTTTGAGGAATTCAAGAGTATATTCGATCAGGAAGTAAGATCACTGCTTGAGATCGATAAAATCGTTATTAAATGGTACAGAGGATGGAAACCTCAAATATCCTTAAAGCAGTCCCTCTCAGACACAATCAAAGAAGACAAAAAAAGAGGCTTCACCCATACAGGCCCACATAAGGCAGATATATGGATATTTTTTGATGATCTCCCTATCATCAAACGCGCATCACGTGGACAACAAAAGATGATTGTCTTGGCCCTCTACCTCGCTCAAGCGAGACTCGTAAAGGAAAAGAGGCAGGTGTTACCAATCCTCTTGATGGATGATTTCGCCTCTGAACTCGACAAAACAAACAGGGAGATGACCATACAAAAGATTACAGAACTCGGTTGTCAGGCATTTGTCACAGGTACGGATATATACATCAACAGAAAAAACACCAACCATGGATTGTTTCACGTGGAACATGGGTTGGTATATGAAGAGGGTGTATAATGGCCTATCTTCAATAGGAGTATCTTATGAGCTACGACTCTTCGAACATTAAAGTATTGAAAGGCCTGGATGCTGTACGGAAACGGCCCGGTATGTATATCGGTGATACAGATGACGGCACCGGTTTGCACCATATGGTGTTTGAAGTGGTGGATAACTCGATCGATGAAGCACTTGCTGGTCACTGTTCAGAGATCAAAGTTATAGTCCATGAAGACCAGACGGTAACAGTGTCAGACAATGGCAGGGGGATTCCTGTCGACATTCATCCGGAGGAGGGTCGATCTGCTGCAGAAGTGATTATGACCGTGCTTCATGCAGGGGGAAAATTTGATGACAACTCCTACAAGGTTTCTGGCGGACTTCACGGTGTCGGCATATCGGTGGTAAATGCACTTTCAGAAAATCTGAAACTGGTTATCCGTCGAGGCGGTAAGAAATATTTTCAGGAATATGTAAAGGGTGAACCGCTGGCACCATTGGCTGAAGTTGGTGAAACGGATCGGACAGGAACCGAGATAACGTTCCAGGCCAGTCCTGATACCTTCACCAATATCGCTTTCCATTATGAAATCCTGGCTAAACGTCTGCGCGAACTCTCGTTCTTGAATTCAGGTGTGCGAATAGTATTGAAAGACGAAGGCAAGGATAAAGAAGATATCTTTGAATACGATGGCGGTATACGTGCCTTTGTCGAACACCTAAATAGAAAAAAGACAGCGTTACATGAAAACGTTTTCTACATTTCAGTGGAAAAGAATGACGTCGTAGTCGAACTGGCAATGCAATGGAATGAGTCCTATCAGGAGAATATCTACTGTTTTACCAATAATATTCCACAAAAAGATGGTGGGACACACCTTGCTGGTTTCCGTTCTGGCCTGACCAGGACGCTTAACCAATATATCGATAGGGAAGGATTGGCAAAGAAGCAAAAGGTGAATGCGAGTGGTGACGATGCTCGCGAAGGCCTCACGGCTGTACTTTCTGTAAAGGTGCCTGATCCGAAGTTTTCATCGCAGACCAAAGATAAGTTGGTCTCGTCAGAGGTGAAAGGTATCGTCGAAGCGGTGTTGTCTGAAAGACTGAATGATTTCCTTTTGGAAAACCCGGCCGATGCGAAAATAATCGCGGGCAAGATGATCGAGGCGGCGCGGGCAAGAGAGGCAGCGAGAAAGGCGCGGGAGATGACCCGTCGGAAAGGGGTACTCGATATCGCCGGTCTTCCGGGAAAGCTTGCTGATTGCCAGGAAAAGGATCCCGCACAGTCTGAAATATACCTGGTGGAGGGTGACTCCGCAGGAGGTTCTGCCAAACAGGGGCGTGATCGCAGGCATCAGGCAATTCTTCCATTGAAAGGCAAGATACTCAATGTGGAAAAGGCGCGTTTTGATAAGATGCTCTCGTCAGCTGAGGTCGGCACACTCATTACCGCATTGGGCTGTGGCATTGGTCGGGAAGAATTCAACCCGGATAAATTGCGATACCACCGTATCATCATCATGACGGATGCGGATGTGGATGGTGCCCACATCCGCACGCTGTTGCTCACCTTTTTCTATCGGCAGATGGCTGAGTTGATCGAGCGGGGCCATGTCTATATTGCCCAGCCACCATTGTACAAAGTAAAGAAAGGTAAGCAGGAACAGTATCTAAAAGACGATGCAGATCTGAATCGCTATCTTCTGCGTACGGCGTTGGATAATGCGGAGATTTATGTCAACGACGCAGCACCGCCATTATTAGGCAGTGCGTTGGAGGCACTTGCTGAACAGTTCAATATGGTGATGGCCACCATACAGCGTCTTTCACGCCGGTATGACAGAAAGGTGCTGGAAAAGCTCATCTATATGCCCAAGATGGATGAGGAACTCCTGGCTGATGAAAATGGCTTCAATACCTGGTTACGAGAACTCGAAGGCAGAATGAATGCAGATCAGCATATATCCAACAGGTATAGCCTGAGTCGTGTCGCAGAAGAAGGCGACCAACCTGAGGGTATATTGATATCTCATTGGGTCCATGGAATCAGTAATGATACTCATTTTCCTTTGGACTTCTTCAGCAGCGGTGAGTACCGGAAGCTGAGCGAACTTGGAGAACAACTCGAAGGACTGTTCGGGGAGGGTGCCTACGTCAAAAGGGGGGAAAGGCAGAAAGAGGTATCTAGCTTCAGCCAGGCGCTGGAGTGGCTCATGGATGAGGCCAAGCGGGGACAGCACATTCAGCGCTACAAAGGTCTCGGAGAGATGAACCCTGAGCAGTTGTGGGAGACCACAATGAACCCTGAAAGCAGGCGCCTGCTTCGAGTCAGCATCGAGGATGTTATTGGGGCGGACGAGATCTTCACTACCCTGATGGGTGACCAGGTAGAACCTCGGCGCGAGTTCATCGAGAACAATGCGTTGGCGGTGGAGCATCTCGATATATGACCTGAAGGCTCTCTTGCCGTTAGAGGCTGAGACCATGGGTCAGAACCTATCCGACAATGATGATTCTGCAGGAAAAGAATGACGAAAGAACTGTTTAGAGAAGATGGCTATCTGAAATCCTGTGCTGCTGTGGTAGCGGCAGTGGATGAGGAGAGGGGTGTCGTTGTCGATCAGACTGTGTTCTATCCGCGCGGTGGTGGACAGCCTGGCGATACGGGTGTATTGCTTCGGGCAGATGGAGAACGTTTAACCATCGTGGATAGTGTTAAGGATCCCGCAACAGGCGATATACGTCACCTGATCAGTGAAGATTCACCGTTGCCCGATGTCGGTGAGCGGGTGACCTTGGAGATAGATTGGGAGCGTCGGCACAGATTGATGCGTATGCATAGCTGTATGCATTTGTTGTGTGCGGTGGTACCTGCCGGTGTGACCGGTGGTTCAGTGCGAGATGGCAGTGCCAGACTCGACTTCGACCTCCCTGATCCCCCAGACAAACTCCAGATAGAGGCGGAGGTGAACCGTCTTATCAGCGAGGATCATCCCATGTCCCTCGAATGGATTACGGATGAGGAACTGGAGCAGCAACCGGAGCTGATACGTACCATGTCGGTCAAGCCTCCAATGGGTGCTGGCCGGGTCCGACTGGTACGTTTCAAAGATGTGGATCTCCAGCCCTGCGGGGGTACCCATGTCGCCTCTACCGCTGAAATCGGTCCGGTGCGGATCAAGAAAATAGAGAAAAAGGGTAAACGAAACCGCCGCATAACGGTGGTATTCGCAGAGGATTGAGGCTTGAACGCCTCTGCTGGAAGTTCCGGCTGAAAGAGGCTTGGTGGAATATGCGTCGAGCGCAGTGAAGAGCAGCGGAAGAAAAGCGGCTGCGCACCAATAGTGAGTACTTACTTTTTAAGTTTCGTTTTCCGCTGAGGTGGTCAGCGAGGAGCGCAGCGCTTCAAGACAGATCCCTGTAAGCTCAACCGCGGCATCCATGCCTAAGATGGTTCCGGTCAGTCACAACCCTCATCACCGCCTTGCGTCGTCCCTGAATGGCTTAAACACCGAAGCCTGAGTTACTTTGATTCAGCCCTTGCCTGAAGGGAGAGAAGAGGGCAGTTCTTTCATCGTCTCTTCAATCCATTGCTCGACCTCACGATTGATAGCCGCAGCAGTCAGTCCGTTGGTTTCGATCAGCGGGCCAATGACGACCTGGATGGTTCCCGGATGCTTTTTCAGGCCTCTTCGGCGCCAGTAGACACCGGCGTTGTGGGCTACCGGCAGTACCGGATAGCCTGATTTCTTTGCCAGCAGAGCACCCCCCATCCCATATTTTTTTCGTTCGCCTGGGGCGACCCTCGTACCTTCTGGAAAGATGATCACATTGCGGCCCTGTTGCAGGCGCATCACTCCCTGACGGATGATTTCTGTCGCCGCCTTCTTTCCCGTCTTGCGGTTGATGGCTATCGGCTGGGCAACGGCCAGCGCCCAGCCAAAGAGCGGGATCCACATCAGCTCCCGTTTCAAAACCCAGGTCTGCAGTGGCGGCAGCAGCCAGCGAAAAGCGATGGTCTCCCAGGCCGACTGGTGTTTCGACAGAATGACACAGCTTTGGTTTGGGATGTGTTCAGCCCCCTGCACCTGGTATTCGAGGCCGCAAATCCATTTCAGTAGTTTCAGATTGCTCAGTCCCCATAGATTGGCGATCTTCGAGCGTAATGGGAATGGGAGCAGAAGGCCGACAGTGATCAGGATGGAACTGAACAGGAGAGTGGTTATGACCAGGCAGGCAAAATAGATTAGGGATCGAATAAGAATCATGTCGTCTTATGTAACAGGGATTCAACGGCCTCGGCCAGATTGGTAAATACTGGAATTCGGGTCTTCAGGTTTCCATGGCGGGGGTCGGCAGCCGGTACGGTGGTACCCACCAGAATCGGCTTGGCACCATAGGCCCTGGCTGCCTCCACATCCACCTGGGTGTCGCCAATCATGGTTATCTGTTCGGGCCGAGCGAAGAAACGCTCGCCAATCTGCTCCAGCATACCTGGACGCGGTTTACGGCAGCGGCAGTTGTCTACCGGGCTATGGGGGCAGAAAAAGATGCCATCGATCTGTCCCCCGACCTGATTCAGCGCTTCATACATCTTGTGATGGATCGCATTCAGGGTATCCACATCGAACAGTCCCCGGGCAATGCCTGACTGGTTGGTTGCAACCGTGACACGCCAACCCGCCTTGTTCAGGCCGGCAATCGCCTCGAGGCTGCCAGGGAGGGGCTTCCATTCATCGGGTGACTTGATGAATTTCCCTGACGCCTCATTGATTACACCATCGCGGCCTAGAACAATGATATTCATGTGACTTTATAGATAGTGAGCGCTTACTAATCCATGTCTCTGAATTCGGATACACGGATCCGCCCATTGACCATGCGGGATTCCCTGCCCATCAGCGTCTGCATCTTTTTCCAGAAGGCCTGGTTGAGATCGAAATCCTGGGCGATGGCTGTGCCCATCAGCAGAATCAGCAGATCGGCCACTTCTTCAGCCAGGGCCTCCCGGCTCTTGCCCTTGGTGACACAGGCGGAGATCTCTCCGAGCTCCTCGGCCATCAGGGCTACACGATAGGTCAGCTCTTCACCACCGGTTTCACGAAAACGATGTTTGTCGTGGAAGGCCTGGACCCGCTGCATCATGGCCTCCCATGAATCCATATCTCCCGGTTCTGCGATACCGGACGCTTCGGTTGGTCTCTGTTCTTTATCCATTGTGTCGCCTCCAGAGCCGGTCATACGTGAGAGATGTCCGCAACCTCGAGGAACAGGCAGCTGAGTTGGTTGAGCAGGGCCAGGCGGTTGCTGCGGATTGCAGCATCGTCCGCCATCACCATCACCTGATCGAAGAAGCGGTCCACTGGATCGCGCAACTCGGCCAGGGCCAACAGCACGGCCGCATAGTCGAAGGTCTCCAACAGCGGGGCGACTTGAGCCTGCTTCTGTACGATAAGTTTATACAGTGCGCGCTCTTCATCACCTTCGAAGAGATTCTGGTCGACCTGCTCCGGGGGGTGTTCGCCGGCCTTTCTGAGGATATTCCGGATCCGCTTGTTGGCTGCTGCGAGGGCCTCAGCCTCAGGCAGTTTCTCGAATGCAATCACGGCTTGTATGCGGCGGTCGAAGTCGGCGATGGTACTGGGCCGAACAGCGGCGACGGCCTCGAACAGGTTGGCTGAGACATCCTCGTCCAGGTAAATTCCCTTCAACCGTTCGAGCATGAACTCATACAGGGTGTCGACCAGCCCGGATTCGGTGATCCGGTCACCCAGGGCCTTCATTGCGTTTGCCAGCAGCTCGCGCAGATCTACCGCCAGGCGGTGCGCCTTCATGATGCGCAGGGCACCAAGCGTGGCCCGGCGAAGTGCGAACGGATCCTTGTCGCCAGTGGGGCGCTGGCCGATGCCGAAGATACCCACCAGGGTGTCGATACGCTCGGCCAGCGAGAGGGCGATGCCGGTTGGGGTCTGGGGCAGCTGATCACCAGAGTAGCGGGGCATGTAGAACTCGTCCATGGCCTGTGCCAGCTCCTCATCTTCACCGTCGCGCAGGGCCTGATAACGGCCCATGATTCCCTGCATTTCGGGAAACTCATACACCATCTCGGTCATCAGGTCGCAACGGCTGAGCATACCTGCCCGCCTGGCAAGTTCGGGCCTGCCTCCGATTTCACCGGCGATCTGTGCTGCCAGTTGGGCCACACGCTCCGATTTTTCATACATGCTGCCCAGTTTCTGCTGAAACACTACAGATTTGAGGCTGGAGAGATGATCCTCCAGCCGGTGCTTTCCATCCTGCTCCCAGAAGAACATGGCATCGCTCAGACGGGGACGAATCACCCGTTCGTTGCCTTCCTTGATCCGTTCCGGGGTGGGGCTTTCGATATTGGCGATGGTAATGAAATGATTCATCAGCCGGCCATCGGCATCTACCAGGTGGAAATACTTCTGGTTTTTCTTCATGGTCAGGATCAGCGCCTCGTGAGGTACCTGCAGGAAGCGCTGTTCGAAACCGGCGGCGATTGGAACCGGCCATTCCACCAGGGCCGTGACCTCCGAGAGAAGATCGGGATCGATCTCCGCCCGTCCTCCCAGGGTGCGTGCAGTCTCCTCGACCTGCTTGCGGATCTGTTCCCGCCGACTGTTGAAGTGAGCAATTACTTTGCCTTTATCCTCGAGCAGACGGGCATATTCGCCCGGTTGTGAGATCTCTATCGGTTCCGGGTGGTGAAAGCGGTGTCCATAGGTGACGCGGCCTGCCGTCGCCTCGAGAATGGTGCAGGGCACCACCTGATCGCCGTGCAGGAACAGCAGCCAGTGCACCGGGCGGACGAACTGGGCCTCGGATGCTCCCCAACGCATGCGTTTTGGGATCGGCAAGCGGTTGAGCGCCTGCTCGGCGATCTCTGGCAACAACTCCGCCGCCGGACGGCCCTGTTCCTGCAGCCGGTACATCAGCCACTCGCCCTTCTCGGTCTTCATCCGTTGCAGGCGATCCACGCTGGTACCGCAGGAGCGGGCAAAACCCTCGGCCGCCTTGGTTGGGTTGCCGTCGCTGTCGAAGGCGGCCTGGACAGCCGGGCCGCGGCGTTCGATCTCCCTGTCGGGCTGGGCCAGCAGGCATCCTTCGACCAGCAGGGCAAGTCGGCGTGGTGTGGCAAAGGTTTGTACCTGGCTATGGCTCAAGCCCGCCCGCTGGAGTCCGCTGACAAATTCTTCGCGCAGGGCATTGGAGAGCTGCTCCAGGGCGGTTGGTGGCAGTTCTTCGGTGCCCAGCTCAAACAGCAGATCGGCTGAATCAACCATTGGCGGCCTCCTTCTGTTCGCGCAGCATGGGGAACCCAAGTTTCTCACGGGCTTCGTAGTAGGCTTTCGCCACGGCCCGTGCCAGGGCCCGGACACGGAGTATGTAGCGCTGGCGTTCAGTGACGGAGATGGCGTGGCGGGCGTCGAGCAGGTTGAAGGCATGGGAGGCCTTGAGTACCTGTTCATAGGCAGGCAGGGGCAGGCCCAGTTCGATCAGTTTGTTGCTCTCCTTTTCGCACTGGTCGAAATAGCCGAAGAAGAAATCCACGTCCGCGTGGTCGAAGTTATAGGCCGATTGCTCAACCTCGTTCTGATGGAACACGTCGCCATAGGTGACGGGGCCGCCCGGCCCGTCGGTCCAGACCAGGTCGAACACACTCTCGACACCTTGTATATACATGGCTATACGTTCCAGACCATAGGTGATTTCTCCAGTCACAGGACGGCAATCGAGGCCACCCACCTGCTGGAAGTAGGTAAACTGGGTCACCTCCATGCCGTTGAGCCAGACCTCCCATCCGAGTCCCCAGGCGCCGAGTGTGGGGGACTCCCAGTTGTCTTCCACGAACCGGATATCATGTACCCTGGGGTCGATGCCGAGCATTTCCAGTGAGCCGAGGTAGAGAGACTGTATCTCCAGTGGTGATGGTTTCATCACGACCTGAAACTGGTAGTAATGCTGCAGCCGGTTGGGATTCTCGCCATAGCGGCCATCGGTGGGCCGGCGCGAGGGTTGTACGTAGGCGGCATTCCAGGGCTCCGGACCGATGGCACGGAGAAAAGTGGCGGTATGAAAGGTGCCGGCACCCATTTCCATGTCATAAGGCTGCAGGATCACGCATCCCTGATCTGCCCAATACTGCTGCAAGGCGAAGATCAGACCCTGGAAAGTGGAGATGTCCGGTCCGTCCGGTCTGGTTATCGTGCTCAATGGATAAGGTCCCATGCGGAAAATGACAATTCAGCCAGCAAGTATATAGCCGGCAGGGGGGGTTTGCCTAACCAGCCTGGTTTCCAAGCGCCTGCAGACGCATTTTCAGTCTGTCGATGTCAGGTTCAGTGAGCTGCAAACTGCCCGGTGCCGGGTGCCTGCCTTGTTTCTGGGGCCTGATTGAAGGATATTTACCCGTGGCTGTTTAGGTTTATTCAAGTATTGCCGGTCTTGAGACGCTAACTTTAGTTACTAAACTACAAGAAGTGGATAAATTCCGGACAGGTCATGGAATGATATTTCCAGCGCGAGCACTGCTGCTGTTTTTGCTACTGGCCCTGACCTCCGCCAGCAGCCAGGCGTTGCAGTTGGTCGTGAATCCACAGGTCCAGCAAGATACCGTCTCCCCGTCCGCGGTCCGTGCCATGTTCAGCATGCGCCTGCAGCAGTGGCCGGACGGTACCCCGGTGCGGGTTTTCGTGCTGGGCGACAAGAATCCCCTTCATCGGCAGTTTGCCAAACAGTTTCTTCAGGTTTTTCCTGCCCAACTGCGGCGATCGTGGAATCGCAGGGTCTATTCCGGCACTGGCCAGGCCCCCCTGCAGGTCGATGATATGCAACAGATGAAGCAGCACGTGGCCGAAACCCGGGGTGCGATTGGATACCTCCCAGAGGACGAGATTGATGAGCGTGTCAAGACGATCAAAATGGAATAGATTCGGCTGGCTGCTGTATTTTTGCCTGGCTGCGGGGAAGGCCTCTGCGGGTCTGGATCTCGATTGGAAGAATGATCTCCAGATCCACGGTTTTTTATCCCAGGGCTATGTCCATACCAGTGACAATAATTTTTATGGGGATTCCCAGAGCGGGAGCTTCGACCTGCGGGAGATCGGGCTCAACGGTTCGCTGCGTATCGACCCGCATTGGATGGTCTCCGCCCAGTTGCTATCGCGTCGGGCCGGCAAAATGTATAGCGGAAAGATGGCGTTCGATTATGGCTCGGTCGATTTTACTCCGGTATCCGATGAACACGGGCGGCTTGGACTGCGGCTGGGGCGCAACAAAAATCCCATTGGTTTGTACAACGACACCCGGGATGTGCCTTTTACCCGGCCGAGCATCTTTCTACCCCAGTCGATCTACTGGGACCGGGTGAGAAATTCAATGCTCGCCATGGACGGCCTGCAGATGTATGGGGATTTTTGCACCGATCGGCACAGCTTCTTCTTGCAGCTTGGTGCCGGCCTGTCGCTGATAGATGACAACATCGAGTGGGCATTTCTCGGGCAGAACTGGCAAGGCGAGCTGGAGCAGGATGATTTGAGTTATGGCGGACGGCTGCTCTACGAGCTGGATGATGGAAGGTTGCGTCTCGCTGCGAGCGGCATCAGGGTGCCCCTGAAATTCGACCCTGGCCCATCCGACCCATTGCCACCAGGAAGGGTCAATGTGGATTACTGGGTCCTCTCCTTTCAATACAACGCCGAGAGCTGGAGCGTTACGGGTGAGTATATGCAGGAGCCGCTCTCCTGGGATGGTTTCGGTCCGACCATAGATGAGAACGATACCACGCTTGAGGGGTACTATCTCCAGGGAACCTATCGGCTCGACCCGGATTGGGAGTTGCTGCTGCGCTATGATGCGGGATTCTTCGATAAGAGCGATCATAGCGGCGTGGGGCAGTCCCTGCGTGAAGACCTGCCGGCGTTCCACTATTTCAACAAGACTTGGACGCTTGGTGTCACCTGGGAGCCAATGGAGCATGTCATGCTGCGTGCCCAGTATGACATGGTGGATGGCACCATGTTTCTCTCCAACCGGGAAAATCCCGTGGCGAAGGACCAGGTCAGGTACTGGGATATTTTTTCATTGTTGCTGTCCCTGGGATTCTGAGCCTGCATGGCCGCCGATTGCCAATGAGTAGACCTGCTGCAGCAGTACCCGATGGCAAATTCCTCAGTCTGAAGTGGAAGGCGATGCTGTTATTGAGCCTGGTGCTGATAGCCGTCAATGCCAGCATTGCCTATCTCGGCGGCATGCAGTTGCATGCGCAGTTCGAACGGCAACTGGGTGAGGAGCGGGATCGGCAACTGCGGGAATTCAATGCCCTGGTGGAACGCAGTTTCATCGAGCTGGAACGTATCACCAGCCTGTTACCAATCCAGAACGCCGGTTTTTTCCCCATGCTGTCGTATGCGGATCGCGTGGCCAGGCAGCTGTCCGAGAGGGCACCACTGCTGGAGATAGACTGGGATGTGGAGACCATCCAGTTTTTTACCAGTGATGGGAAGCTGGCCTATTCCAATCTTACCTGGATGAAAAACCATCTGCTGGCTGAGTTGGTGGAGCAGAGTCTTGCCACGGAAACCACCAGCAAACTGTTGGACTGCACCAGAGAGTGCCGCCAGTATGTGGTCACCCCACTGCTCAATCAGGGTGAGTTTGCCGGGGTATTGCTACTGGGACGCTCCATTACGGAGATGGTCTACACCTTTCGCCTGATCAACGGCGCCGACCTGGCCATCATCTCAGTGGACCAGTCGGAGAGCCTCAGCGCTGGGGAATCCCGTTGGCTGCCTGCCTGGCAGCGTTGGGTGGTTGTGGCATCCAATTCAGAGCAGATCGTGCCGATGTTGAAACGGTTGTCTGCGGTTACGGATCTGGAGCAGCTGGAAGCGTCAGGCACCCAATACAAGTATCAGCAAAAACACTATGACGTATTGATGATCCCCCAGAACAAGAAGAACTGGGAAGGCACCGACGATTTTTTCATCATCAGTGATATCTCCGGCGACATGGCCTATATCGAGTCGGCAACCCGGCAAAGCCTGGTGGTGGGCGTGGTCGGTATCGTGATCTCGGAATCGCTGCTGCTGGTGCTGCTTTGGGGGCCGATGGCCCGGCTCAAGGTGTTGGCCGACAACCTCCCGATGCTGGCCGAAAACGCCACCGGGCAGGTGCGAAGGGAGCTCAAGACGGAGCATAGCCCGCTCTGGCCCGGTGATGAGATCGATGTCGCCGCCTCTGCTGCGCTATTTCTGGCAGAAAAGCTGGAAACCCTGAACCAGGAGGTGGAAAGCCGTACCGAGGGCCTGATTCAGCGTGGTCGTGCCCTGGCCCGGGAGCGTGATTTCATCGCCGGTCTGCTGAATAGTGCCCAGGTGGTGATTCTGACCCAGGACAAGGACGGCAGGGTGTTGTCTCTCAACCCGGAGGGCGAGCGGGTGACCGGCCGTGACCTGAAGGCGGCGGGTCAGTTCAAATTCTATGAGCTGCTGGATCAGGATGACATCACGGAGGAAGTAACCTATTCCCTGCACAATCTGCGCCGTGGATTGATCGACTCCTGGCAACACGACAGCCGGGTCGTCGCCACTGATGGCAGCCGCCGGACCATCTCCTGGATTCATTCCCGGCTGGCCAGGCGCGTTGCAGCGGGTGGTGCACAGGTACTCTCCGTAGGGCTCGATATCACCGAGCGTGAGGAGGTGGAGAGAAAGCTGAGCTGGTTGGCCGACCACGACCCATTGACGGAGTTGATCAACCGGCGCCGCTTTCAGCTCGATTTCGAGATGCTGATCGAGCGCAGTCTGCGCTACCGGCACAGCGGGGCGTTGCTCTATCTCGATCTGGATCAATTCAAGTATATCAATGACACCAGTGGCCACCTGGCGGGTGACAGTATGCTCAAACTGGTCGCCGGCCGGCTGCGGAAGATAGTGCGCAGCTCCGATCTGTTGGCGCGCCTGGGTGGGGACGAGTTCGCCCTGGCCATTCCAGAGACTGACACGGCAGGGGTCAAAGAGATGGCGGACAAGATCCTGCACCTCCTTCAGCAGATCGAGCTGCCGGTAAAAGGGCGCAGCCACCGCATCTCCGCCAGTATCGGTATCGCCCTGTTTCCGGAGCACGGCACCAATATTCATGACCTGATGGCGAACGCCGATCTCGCCATGTACCAGGCGAAGAATATCGGGCGGGATCGGTGGCATCTCTTTTCCGCAGGTGAACAGGTGCGTGAACAACTCGGTGAGCAGGTGCTGTGGAAGCAGAAGATCGAGCAGGCGCTGAAGGAAGAGCGCTTTTTCCTCCAGTTTCAGCCGATCATGGAGATCAGTTCAGGTGATATTTCCCACTATGAGGTGCTGGTGCGGATGCTGGAGGATAATGGTGAGACAGCCAGTCCGGCAGCCTTCATCCCGGTCGCCGAGCAGACCGGTCTGATTCATAACATCGATCGGCTTGTATTGCAGAAGGCGATCGAAAAATTGGTGGAACTGCGCAGGCGTGGAGTGGTGAGTAAATTTTCCATCAACCTTTCCGGCCGGGTGGTGGATGACCCAAAGATGCTGACCCTGCTGCAACGGTTACTGTGCGAGAGTGGGTTGAGTCCGGGGCAGCTGCTGTTCGAGATCACAGAAACCGCCGCCCTGGCAAATATCCAGGCGGCGGGAGAGTTTATGGATGCCATTCGCGGGCTGGGTTGCCAGACCGCCTTGGATGATTTTGGCGTTGGTTTCTCCTCTTTTTTCTATCTCAAGGAACTGCCGGTCGATTTCATCAAGATCGACGGTTCCTTCATACGTCAATTGCCGCACAATCGGGATGACCGGATCTTTGTCAAAGCAATGGCTGAGGTGGCGAGTGGCCTGGGCAAACTGACCATTGCCGAGTTTGTGGAAGATGAAGAGACGCTGCAACTCTTGCGCGAGCTGGGGGTGCACTTTGCCCAGGGTTACCATATAGGCCGGCCTGTATCGGAGCTTCCATAATGATGGTGTATCCCTGCGAAGCTGACCGCTGTTAGAATAACGGCTGTACTCAACTCACGGATACAGGCTTCGTGCCTCCTATTCCGAATCTTGCAGCCGGATTTTCCCATGACAGAACGACGAAAGGCGGTGGCCCTGATCTCGGGCGGCCTCGATTCCCTGCTGGCAGCCAAGGTGATTCAGGCCCAGGGCATCCACGTAGAGGGTATCAACTTCTTCACCGGCTTCTGCGTGGAGGGCCATACCCATGCCATCCGCAGCAAGGCCCGGGCAAAGCCCAAACGCAACAACGCCCTCTGGGTGGCGGAGCAGCTGGGGATCAAGCTGCATATCGTGGATATCATCGAGGAGTACAAGGCGGTGGTGTTCAACCCAAAGCATGGCTATGGCGCCAACCTCAATCCCTGTCTCGACTGCAAGATCTTCATGGTGAAGAAGGCCCATGAATGGATCGCCGCCCACGGCTTCGATTTCATCATCACCGGGGAAGTGGTGGGACAGCGGCCCATGTCCCAGCGCCGGGACACCATGCCGGTAGTGGCACGGGAGTCGGGGGCCGACGATCTGCTGTTGCGTCCCCTGTGCGCGAAGAATCTGCCGCCCACCAAGCCGGAGCGGGAGGGCTGGGTCGATCGGGAGCAGTTGTATGGCTTCTCCGGCCGTGGCCGTAAGCCGCAGATGGCCCTGGTGCAGGCCTTTGGCATCGAGGACTATGCCCAGCCGGCAGGCGGCTGCTGTTTTCTTACCGATGCGGCCTATTCGGCCAAGCTGGCGGATCTGTGGCAGGCCCGGGGCAGCAAGCAGTATGAGATCGACGATATCATGCTGCTCAAGGTAGGACGGCATCTGCGTCCGGCTCCCAATTTCAAGGTGATCATCTCCCGGGAAGAGGGTGAGGGTAACTTCATGCAGGGTTACCGAAAACAGTATCCGAGCATCAAGACCATCAGCCATCCCGGCCCTCTGGCCCTGATCGACGGTGATCCGGGTGAGGATGACCTGTTGCTGGCGGCGCGACTGGTGGCCCGCTACGGCAAGGGAAGGGATGCCGATGAGGTGGAACTGGAGTTGTCCGACGTAGCGGGCAACAGCCGTACTGTCCGGGTCAAACCTATGGCGCCCCATGAGATCCCCCGGGAGTGGTATCTGTGACCCGGGTGGTGGTGGACGCCCGCAGGCTGCTCTGCCCGATGCCGGTGATCAGGGTGCAGGACCGGGTGGCTGAATTGGCTCCGGGCACCCAGGTGGAGGTGATCTGCACCGATCCGGGGGCGCTCAACGACATCCCTGCCTGGTGCCGCATCAATGGACACCGGGTGCTTGAGTGCCGCAGCCAGGATGATGAATATCTGGTGCTGCTGGAAGTGGGGGGCGGCACTGATGTCTGAACTGCAGGCAGCCCTGGACGGGCGGTTGCGTGAGACCCGGCGGGTGACCCTGGCGGGGGCGTTGATCAACCTGCTGCTGGCGGTAGCCAAGGTGCTGTTCGGTTGGATCGCCCACTCCCAGTCGCTGGTGGCAGATGGGATTCATTCATTGTCCGATCTGCTCTCCGATGGCCTGATCCTGTTTGCTGCCAGACACGCATCACAGGCACCAGACCTGGATCATCCCTATGGACATGGCCGGTTCGAGACCCTCGCCACCCTAGTACTGGGGATATTGCTGATCCTGGTCGCCATGGGTATCACCTGGGATGCAGTGGAGCGTCTGTATCATCCCCAGGAACAGCTGGTGCCGGGGTATCTGGCCCTGGTGGTGGCCTTCGTCTCCATCCTGTCCAAGGAATGGCTCTATCACTACACCATGCGTGTGTCGCGGCGCTTGCGTTCCGATATGTTGCGGGCCAATGCCTGGCATCACCGCTCCGATGCCGTCTCTTCCGTGGTGGTGCTGGTGGGCGTGGGCGGCTCCATTGCCGGCCTGCCCTATCTGGATGCCATAGCCGCCGCAGGCGTTGGCCTGATGATCGCCCATGTGGGGTGGGAATTGGGTTGGCCGGCGGTGCACGAGCTGGCGGATGCGGGACTGGAGGAAGAGCGGCTGCAGAAGATCCGTCAGGTGATCCTTGCAGTTGGCGGGGTGCAGGCGATTCATATGTTGCGCACCCGCCGTATCGGCGGCCAGTCGGCCTCGGTGGACGTGCATGTCCTGGTGGATCCCTGGCTCAGCGTCTCCGAGGGCCACATGATCAGCCAGATGGTGATGGATCAACTGCTCGACGATATCGAGGAGGTGACCGATGTCACCGTCCATATCGATCCTGAGGACGATGAGATCGCTGCCCCCAGCAAGGGGTTGCCGCTACGGAATGAAGTCGAGGGTATGCTGGAGAATTGCTGGAGTCGGATCCAGGGCGGTGAACGGTATCAGCGGATGGTGTTGCATTATCTGGACGGACGAATCGATGTGGATCTGTTCTTCCCGCTCTCCTGTTATCAGAACAAGGAGGTGCAAACGCGCCTGGAGAAGGGGCTGCAGGATTGCCTGGGTGAGCTGGGCCCGTTTGGGCGGGTCCGGATATTTTATGGAAGCGCACTCTAATGGTGCATAACAGAGGCTGAGCGCACCATTTGTGTGCATGCCGCCGTGCCTTATCCATTTCGGTGCGCCACCCGTAATTTTCCAGTGCTATAATCTGCCTCGCCTGTCACGGGGACCACGGCTGTGTTGAAGGCGTGGACTTCGAACAGTTTGTCAGCGCCTGCCGGTTGACTGGAGAGTGGTGGATCGATTCATCTTCTGAGATGTATAGACCCGTAGGTTTATCTATATATTTCATGGGGTAATCTCTGCCGTCCCGTTTTTTCAGGACCCGGAACCGGCAACAGACGGACGGCTGGGGACAGGCCGCCCAGCACGGTGGGGATGCAGGGAAACGGTGTGTCGAGGCAGGAAAGTCCCGGCACCTGCGCATCTGATACTTTGTTAATGGCACATTTTCTGCTAAAAACAGGCAGACTTTTCATCCACCCTCATCCGGGGTGGGGAACAACGACCTGGGCGGCCGTACAGCGGCCTTACCTAAAAACTTAAGTTATTTCAGCTGGAGAACATCATGGCCTCGAAAGTCCTGAAGATGATCAAAGACAATGAAGTGAAGTTTGTAGACCTGCGCTTCACCGATACCCGCGGCAAAGAGCAGCACGTCAGCATGCCTTCCTCTGTCATCGATGAGGAGATGTTTACCGACGGCAAGATGTTCGATGGCTCCTCCATCGCCGGCTGGAAGGGCATCAATGAGTCCGACATGATTCTGATGCCCGATCAGGATACCGCCGTACTCGATCCCTTTACCGATGAGGTGACCCTGAACATCCGTTGCGACATCCTCGAGCCCTCCACCATGGAAGGTTATGAGCGTGATCCCCGCTCTGTCGCCAAGCGTGCCGAGGCCTATCTGCAGTCCACCGGCATCG